>JBDIAL010000251.1:0-5214 GCA_039812405.1 Nostocoides sp. | reverse complement strand
TCAGCGGCGTGCGGACGGCGGGGGCTGAGCGTCCTCACCCGACAAAGGGTCACTGTGCGGGGGAAGCGTTCTCGGGTTAGGTGACCGTTTGTCGTGGAACCCGATAAAGGTCCGGGTGGCCAGGTCCGGGTGGGGCGGCCAGGTCCGGGCGGGGACGGCACGGCGGGTGGGATCCGAGGCAGGCGGCGGCAGGCGGCGGGGCGGGCGGCGGGAGGTCAGTCCTCGGGGAAGTAGCCCAGGTTGGAGGCCAGCCAGCGCTCGGCCTCGGCCATCGACCAGCCCTTGCGCTCGGCATACGAGGCGACCTGGTCCTGCGCGAGGCGGCCGACGACGAAGTACTGCGACTGCGGGTGGGAGAAGTACCAGCCCGACACCGCCGCCCCGGGCCACATCGCCATCGACTCGGTCAGCGTGATCCCCGTGTTGGCCTCGACGTCGAGCAGCCGCCACAGAGTGGCCTTCTCCGTGTGGTCGGGGCAGGCGGGATAGCCGGGCGCGGGCCGGATGCCCTGGTAGCGCTCGGCGATGAGGTCCTCGTTGGACAGCCGCTCGGCCTCATAGCCCCACAGGTCGCGGCGGACCCGCTCGTGCATCCGCTCGGCGAAGGCCTCGGCGAGCCGGTCGGCCAGCGACTCCAGGAGGATCGCGCTGTAGTCGTCGAGGTCGGCCTTGAAGGCGGCCACCCGCTCGGCGCAGCCGAGCCCGGCCGTCACCGCGAAGGCGCCGACATGGTCGCGCAGCCCCGACCCCCGGGGGGCCACGAAGTCGCTCAGCGCCCGGTTGGGGATGCCCTCGCGGTGCCCGCCCTGCTGGCGCAGCCCGAAGAGGGTGGCGAGGACCTCGGTCCGGTCGGCGTCCGCATAGACCTCGATGTCGTCGTCGACGGACGCCGCGGGGAACAGCCCGACGACCCCGTCGGCGGTCAGCCAGCGCTCCGCGACGATCCGGTCGAGCATCGCCGTCGCGTCGTCGTAGAGCCGGCGCGCCGCCTCGCTCGTGGCGGGATTGTTGAGGATGTCGGGGAAGCGCCCCTTCATCTCCCACGCGAGGAAGAACGGCCCCCAGTCGATGTAGCGGCGCAGGTCGTCCAGGTCGTACTCGCGGAACACCCGGATGTGCTGGGCGGCCGTCGCGTGCCAGTGCCGCACGTCGACGTCGAGCGTCTGCTGCCGGAGCATGCGGGGGACCGGGGGGTGGTATGCCGTCCAGTCCACTGGCGTCGCGTTGGCCCGGGCCGCCGCGAGCGGGACGAGCGGACGCTCGCCGACCTTCGCGGCGTGCCGGGCCCGGAGCGCGTCGTAGTCGGCCGTCACGCCGGCCAGGAAGCCCTCCCGCTGGGTGTCGGAGAGCAGGGCCGAGGCGACGGGCACCGAGCGCGAGGCGTCCTTCACCCACACGACGGGGCCGTGGTAGCGCTTGTCGACCTTGACGGCCGTGTGGGCCCGTGACGTCGTCGCCCCGCCGATGAGCAGCGGGATCTCGAAGCCCTGCCGCTCCATCTCCGAGGCGACGTGGACCATCTCCTCCAGCGAGGGCGTGATGAGGCCGGACAGCCCGATCATGTCGGCGCCGAGCTCCCGCGCGGTGTCGAGGATCCGCTGCGCCGGCACCATGACGCCGAGGTCGTGGACCTCGTAGTTGTTGCACTGGAGGACGACGCCGACGATGTTCTTGCCGATGTCGTGGACGTCGCCCTTGACCGTCGCGGTGACGATGGTGCCGCGGGCCCGCTCGTCGGAGAGCCCGAGGTCGGCCTTCTCCTGCTCGATGAAGGGGATGAGGTGCGCGACGGCCCGCTTCATGACCCGCGCCGACTTGACGACCTGGGGGAGGAACATCCTCCCGGCCCCGAAGAGGTCGCCGACGACGTTCATCCCGTCCATGAGCGGGCCCTCGATGACCTCCAGCGGCCGGCCGCCGGCCGCGGCGATCTCCTGCCGCAGGGCCTCGGTGTCGTCGACGACGTGGTCGTCGATCCCCTTGACGAGGGCGTGGGTGATCCGCTCCCGCAGCGGCAGCGCGCGCCACTCCTCGTCCGCCGCCGAGGTCTCGCCCGGCGTGGCGTTGAAGCGGTCGGCGATCTCCAGGAGCCGCTCGGTGGAGTCGGCTCGCCGGTTGAGGATGACGTCCTCGATCCGCTCGCGCAGCTCGGGGTCGATCTCGTCGTAGACGACGAGCGCGCCGGCGTTGACGATGCCCATGTCCATGCCGGCCCGGACGGCGTGGTAGAGGAACACGGCGTGGATCGCCTCGCGCACCGGGTTGTTGCCGCGGAACGAGAACGACACGTTGGACACGCCGCCGGACACGAGCGCCCCGGGCAGGCTCTCCTTGATCCACCGGGTCGCCTCGATGAAGTCGGTGCCGTATGCCGCGTGCTCCTCGATGCCCGTCGCGACGGCGAAGATGTTGGGGTCGATGATGACGTCCTCGGCGGGGAAGCCCACCTCCTCGGTGAGGATCCGGTATGCCGTGCCGCACACCGACCGCCGGCGCTCCAGGCTGTCGGCCTGGCCCTCCTCGTCGAAGGCCATGACGACGACGGCGGCGCCGTACTTGCGGCACAGGCGGGCGTGCTCGACGAACGGGCCGACGCCCTCCTTCATCGAGATGGAGTTGACGATCGGCTTGCCCTGGATGCTCTTCAGGCCGGTCTCGATGACCTCCCACGAGGAGGAGTCGACCATGACGGGCACCCGCGAGATGTCGGGCTCGGAGGCGATGAGCCGGATGAAGCGGTCCATCGCGGCGACGCCGTCGATCATCCCCTCGTCCATGTTGACGTCGATGACCTGGGCGCCGCTCTCGACCTGCTGGCGCGCGACGGACAGGGCGGTCGGGTAGTCCTCGGCCTTGATCAGGTTGCGGAACCGCGCCGACCCGGTGATGTTGGTGCGCTCGCCGACGTTGACGAAGAGCGACTCCTCGGTGACGGTGAGCGGCTCGAGCCCGGCGAGGCGCAGCGCGGAGGGCACGACGGGCACGACCCGGGGCGCCGACTCGGCGACCGCCTTGGCGATCATCGCGATGTGGTCGGGGGTGGTCCCGCAGCAGCCGCCGATGATGTTGACGAGCCCGGACCGTGCGAACTCCCCGACGACCTCGGCCATGTGCTCGGCCGTCTCGTCGTACTCGCCGAAGGCGTTGGGCAGCCCGGCGTTGGGGTAGGCGGACACGAAGCAGTCCGCGACCCGGCTCAGCTCGGCGACGTAGGGCCGCAGGTCCGCGGCGCCGAGCGCGCAGTTGAGGCCCACGGCGAGCGGCCGGGCGTGTCGCACCGAGTTCCAGAACGCCTCGGTCGTCTGCCCCGACAGGGTCCGGCCCGACGCGTCGGTGATCGTGCCGGAGATCACGACGGGCCAGCGCCGCCCGTGCTCCTCGAAGAGCGTCTCGAGCGCGAAGATCGCGGCCTTGGCGTTGAGCGTGTCGAAGATCGTCTCGACGAGGAGGACGTCGCAGCCGCCGTCGACGAGGCCCCGGGCCTGCTCGAGGTAGGCCTCGACGAGCTGGTCGAAGGTGATATTGCGCCGCCCGGGGTCGTTGACGTCGGGGCTGATCGAGGCGGTGCGGTTCGTCGGCCCCATCGCGCCGAGGACGTAGCGGGGGTGGCCGGGAAGCCCCTCGGCGACCTCGTCGCATACCTCCCGCGCCAGCCGCGCGGAGGCGAGGTTCAGCTCGTAGGCGAGGTCGGACATGTCGTAGTCGGCGAGCGAGATCCGCTGCGCGTTGAAGGTGTTGGTCTCGACGAGGTCGGCCCCGGCGGCGAGGTAGTCGCGGTGGATCCGCCGGATGAGCTCGGGACGGGTGAGGCTCAGCAGGTCGTTGTTGCCCTTGAGGTCGCCGGCCCAGTCGGCGAACCGCTCCCCGCGGTAGTCCTCCTCGGCCAGCTGCTCGTGCTGGATCATCGTGCCCATCGCGCCGTCCATGACGACGATGCGGAGGGCCAGGAGCTCGGACAGCTCGGCGGTCGCGTCGGGGCGCAGGTTCGGGGCGTCGGACATGGCGGCTTTCCTGGGAGACGTGGAGGCAGCGTCCAGTATGACGCCGGGCACATCGGAAGGTCGCATAGAGTCTCGCGCGTGAGCGAGCCACGAGCGACGTCCGGCGGCCTGCTCATCGGCCGCATCGGCGGCGCTCCCGTCCGGATCGGCGCGAGCTGGCTGCTCCTCGCGGCGCTCGTCGTCTTCCTCGTCGGCCCGCAGATCGCCGCCATCCGCCCCGACCTCGGGGTCCTCGCGTATGCCGTGGCCCTCGTGTCCGCGATCCTCCTCCTCGTGTCGGTCCTCCTCCACGAGGCGGCCCACGCCCTGACCGCCCGAGCCGCCGGGCTGCGCGTCCACGCCGTCGTCGCGGACCTCTGGGGCGGGCACACCTCCTTCGAGGGCCAGCGGCTGCGCCCGGGCACGGCCGCTCTCATCGCCGCCGCCGGCCCCGCCGTCAACGGCGTCGTCGGCCTCGTCGCGATGCGCCTCGAGGGGTCGATGGACAACGGCGTGCCCCGGCACCTCGTCTTCTACGTCGGGCTGACCAACCTCGTGCTCGCCGGCTTCAACCTCCTGCCCGGCCTGCCCCTCGACGGCGGCCAGCTCGTCGAGTCGGCCGTCTGGGCGGCGGGTGGGTCGCGCAGCCGGGGCACCGTCGTCGCGGGCTGGTGCGGCCGGGTCGTCGCCGTCCTCGTCACGATCTACTGGGTCGTCCTGCCGGTCCTGCGGGGCGGCGGCCTGTCGACGGGCCTCGTGTGGGGGCTGCTCATCGCCGGCTTCCTCTGGCGCGGCGCGACGGTGGCGGTGCAGAGCGGGACCGTCCTGCACCGGATCGAGTCGGTGCACGTCGGCGACGTGCTCGTCCCGCTGCCCTCGGTCGCCGAGTCGACGCCGGTCGAGCGGGTCTGGTCCGACCCGGCCGGGGCGGCCGTCGTCCACGACGTCGCGGGCGTCCCCGTGGGCTTCGTGACGCGGGAGCTCGCCGCCCCGCTGCCCCCGGAGCGACGGGCCACGACGCCGGTCAGCGCCGTCTACGTCCGGATGCCGCCCGGCTGGGTCGTCGACGTCGACCCGTCCGCACCGGTCGTCGACGTCCTCCGCCCGCTGGCGGAGTCCGGCCTGGCGCTCGTCGCGGTGCGGACCGGCGGGCGGGTCGCCGGCGTCGTCCGCGGCGAGGACGTCGACCCCCTCCTGCGGGGCACCCGCGGGTAGGGGCCCGGACTCGGACCAG
>JBDIAL010000250.1:0-5228 GCA_039812405.1 Nostocoides sp. | reverse complement strand
AGACCCGAAGTCAGTCAGTCGCTGGGTCAGGACGGACCGCTGCGGGAGCTCCCCCACATCATCACTGTCAGTCGCGGCCGCACAGCGCGGGCCGCGGACCGCGCGGGTTCGGGCAGCAGCCGGCGACGCAGACCGACGGACGCGGCCCGACGGCGGCCATCGGCGGCCACACCGCGTGCTCCACGGGCTCGCCGCGCGCCTCGGCGGCCCGCTCGAGGACGAGGTCGACCAGGGCCGTCGCGAAGGACCGGTCGCGCCCGACCGTCGGCACCCGGACCATGGCCATGCCCAGCCGCTCGCACGTCTGCGCCGCCTCGACGTCGAGGTCGTGGACGACCTCCATGTGGTCGGACACGAAGCCCACCGGCTGGAGGACGACGTCGGTGACGCCGGCCGCCGCGAGCGCCTCGAGCCGGTCGTTGACGTCGGGCTCGAGCCACGGCTGCTGCGGCGGACCGGAGCGGGAGCAGTAGACGAGGTCCCCGGGAGGTCGCGTCCCGAGCCGCTCGGCGACATCGGCGAGGATGCCCTCGCCGATCGCCTCGTGCTGACGGGTGTAGAGGCGGCCCTGCCCGTCGGGCGGCCCGGACGTGGCGTCCATCGGGACGGGGATGGAATGGGTGACGAACAGGACGTGTGGCCGGCGCCCTGCCGCGAGGAGCGGCGCGAGGGCGGCGACGAGCAGGTCGGCGCTCGTCCTGCCGAAGGACGGGTGGTCGGCGAACGGGCGCACCTTGTCGACGACGACGTCGACGTCGGCCTCCGCGAGCGTCGCCGCGAGGTCCTCGCGGTATTGCCGGCACGAGGAGTAGGAGGAGTAGGCGCTCGTCACGACCGTCACGATGCGGCGTATGCCGCGGGCCGCCGCCTCCTGCAGGGCCCGGACGGCATACGGCTCGGCGTTGCGGTTGCCCCAGAGGACGGGGACGGCGATCCCCCGGTCGGCGAGCTCGGCCGACAGCTCGGCGAGCAGCCGGCGGTTCTCGTCGTTGATCGGGCTGCGGCCGCCGACAGCGTAGTAATGCTCGGCCACCGCCTTGAGCCGCTCGTCGGGGACCCCGCGGCCCGCCACGACCCGGCGGAGGAAGGGCATGACCTCCTCCCTCGTCTCCGGGCCGCCGAAGGAGAGGAGGAGGATGGCGTCGTAGGGTGCGACGAGGGCGGTGCGGTCGGCCGGCGGGGCGGTCGACGGAACGGTCTGCGTGGTCATCTCGGGTCCAAACCTACCCGCGGCGGCGTGGTCGGCGGCTGCGGAGGTCGCCGAGGTGGCAGAGTCGGCCCAGCACAGCACGGACGGGAGAGAGACACGATGCACGACCTGCGGCTTGTCGGGGTCCACGAGGACGGGCAGCACCTCCTCCTCGCCGACGCGGAGGGCGGGCGCTTCCGGCTGCCCCTCGACGACGCGCTCCGCGCCGCGGCCCGGCGCGACCGGCCCCGGCTCGGCCAGCTCCAGATCGAGCTCGAGGGCGGGATGCGCCCCCGTGAGGTCCAGGCCCTCATCCGCGCGGGACTCAGCTCGGAGGAGGTCGCCGAGCGCGCCGGCTGGACGGTCGAGAAGGTCGCCCGCTACGAGGGACCCGTCCTCGCCGAGCGCGACTACGTCGCCGAGCTGGGTCGGGGGGTGCGGCTGCGCACGTCCGGCCGGCCCGCCGAGCAGACTCTCGCGCAGCGCGTCGGCGAGCGCCTCGCCGACCGGGGTGTCGATGCCACCGCGGCGGCGTGGGATGCCTCCCGCGACACCGAGGGGCAGTGGACGGTGCTTCTTCGCTTCCCGGCCGGCGGGCGGCAGCGCACCGCCGCCTGGTCCTTCGACGTCGCGGCCCGCACGCTCTCCCCGCGCGATGACGAGGCCCGCTGGCTCACGGCCGACGACGCCGAGCCCACCGGGCCGATCCCGACCCGCCACCCGACGCCGGCGGCGGAGGTCTACGACCTGGAGTCCGACGGCGGGGTCGGGGGCGAGCCCTCTCGCCCGCGGCTCGAGGTGACCACGCACGAGGGCGTCGGGTCACCCGCCTCGGCTCGCGGAGACGGCGCGGGCGAGCATCGATCACGGTCCGGCGAGCCGGTCGACCTCATGGCGGCCCTGCGCGAGTCGAGCAGCCGCGGTCGGCGGCGGCGCCGGGGCGGACACCAGCAGCCGACACTCGCCGCCGTCGAGGATCCGCCGGTGAGCCCGGCCGCTGCTCCTCGGACGCCCGCGTCACCGATCGGGTCCGACTCGCCAGAGCCCCTCTCGCCGAAGGCTCTCTCGCCGGAGCCGCCCTTGCCTGAGCCCCCCTTGCCGGGGACCGACCGGCCCGGGGTCGCCGGTGACCCGAGCGGCGCCGGGGGGTCTGCTGGGATGGGGTCTGCGAGGCAGGGGTCTGCTGGGCAGGGCTCTGCGGACTCGGCTGGCCCCGTGGACGACGGCCCCGTCGCCGACGCCGCATCCACCGATGCCACCGGTCATGCGGGACACGCGAGTCACGCGGACGACAAGGCCCATGAGGGCCATCCTGTCCACGCGGACGACTCTGGTCACGCGGACGACATCGACCCCCCGGCCGCGACGAGCCCCTCTGCTCTCGCGGAGGAGCCGGCGGACGGCATACCGGAGCATGCTGCTGCGACCCCCGAGGGGGCGGACACCGCGGAAGCCTCGGGGGGACCGGCCGAGGCAGCGGAGCGGACTCCCGAGCCAGCGGCCGCGGGCGGCTCCCGTCGCGCTCGGCGGCGGGCGGGCCGGCCCAGCGTGCCGCGGTGGGACGACGTGATGTTCGGGACGAAGGGGTCCAGCCCGTCGGACGAGTGAGAGCCGCCTCGACGACCCGCTCCACAGCCTCGTCCGCCGGTCCGGTCCGGCGGACGAGGGAGAACCACCACCGCACCTGACCGCGCGGCCCTACCCACGCACCTGAACCTGACCGCGCAGCCCCCTACCCCGCACCCGACTCGGCGCAGTTCGCAGGACGACGTGGCGCAGCTCGGAGGTGGTGGCGTCGGCATGGTCAAGCCGCCTCGTCGGGTCCGGTGTCGTCGTCGCTGCTGTGGGGGCCGTGTCGTTGCCGGAGGTGGGTCAGATGCCGGTCGTAGGAGCCGGGAGCACGGTCCCAGACGACGCCGTCGGCTGTGACGGTGCCGACGAGCCGGTCGCGGTGGACGATGGTGTGGTGACGCCCGCACAGCAGGGCGGCGTTGCCCAGGTCGGTGGGTCCTCCGTCGGCCCAGTGGGTCAGGTGGTGGGCGTCGCACCAGGTCGCCGGGATCCGGCAGCCGGGGAAGGTGCAGTGCCGGTCCCGCAGCCACAGCGCCCGGACCTGGGCCGGGGTGAACAGCCGCTCCACCCGGCCCACGTCCAGGATCTCTCCTCGGGCACCCAGGACGACCGGCAGGATCCCGGCGTCGCAGGCCATCCGCCGCACGGTCTGCGGACCCAGCAGCGTCCCCGCGTCCAGGCCGCCGATGGTGACCCCCACACCTCGCCCACCACGCCGCCCGGCCCACGTTTCCCCGGCGGGGAGAGCCTCCTCCACGACAGGGCCCCCAGCGGCAGACCCTCCGGCGAAGGCCCCGGCGGGTGGACCCGGGACGGCAGACCCTCGCGCGGGGGCTCCCGCGTCGGGGGAGTCTGCGGCGGGCTGATCGGCGGCAGGGCCTTCGGGGGTGGGCTGGCCGGTCGTGAGCCCTCCCGTCGTGGACCCGATGTCGGCCGAACCGGCCGACCGGGTGGCCCACCCTCCGGTCGTGGGCCTGTCGGTCGTGGACTGGTGGGTAGCGGACCCACCGGTCGTCGGGGACCCGGCCGCCGAGCCGGCCGACCGGGTGACCCACCCGGCAGTGCGCTCACGCAGGTCGTCGTAGTCGATGGTGACGATGACACAGGCCTTCAACCCAGCCGCCGACCCGAGACCCGACGCGGCAGCGGTGGCCCGGCGACACACCTCGACCAGGGCACCCCCACGCCGCTGCTCGAAGGTCCGCCGATCCTCCGGATCGGTCCCACCCGCACCACCACCACCGACACCGAAGGCCGCGCCACCACCGACACCGAAGGCCGCGCCCGCGGCGCTGCCGCCTCCCTGACCGTCTGCCCCGCCGCCCATGGCGACGTCGGTGTCCGGCATACCGCCATCACCGCAGCCGGCGTCGGGAGGAGGAGTGGGCCGAGTCAGGGGATTCAGCGCGGCCTCCAGGACCGCCGCGTCCGGGTCGGTCAACCGCAACCGGTACTCGTTCAGTCCCCCACCCAGACACCGCCCCCGGGACAGACCCGTCCCGCCCGCCCGCCGGTCCTGCTCATCCTGGACCTCGTCCCCCAGGCCGTACCGCTCCAACAGCGCTCCCCGCAACCGGCGCACCCCTCGCGCCCCCTCTACCCGACCGATCGTGACCAGCCCGTCCAACACCGCCTGCTCCGCCCCCGGCTGTAACAGCCCCTCCAACGCCGTGAACTCCTCCACGACGACCGATCCCACCCCCGGGCTGACCCGCCCCGCCGCCACCGCGTCCCGCGCCCCCGCGAACCGCTCCGGCGCCAGCCTCCTGACCGCCTTGGCCACCGCCCCCGCGCCCCGCTCGTCCAGATGCTCGGCCCGCGCCGCCAACCACCCACCCGACGACCCCGCCTGCGACGCCGCGACCAGACCACGGGACTCCGCCTCCCTCAACAGGGTGAACACGCTGGCCTCCATCACCGCCCGGCACCGGTCGCTCAATCCGATCAGCTCGTCGATCTCCGACTCCGACAACCGCCACACATTTCCCACCAGGGTCGAGGCGTCCGCGATAACGGCACCCAGCAGGTCCGCCGCGTGCCCACCGTACGAACGCCCATCTCCATCCATAACCTGACCCTAGGCAAGGCCACCGACAGCCCACGCCCCCTCACCTGGGTTATCCACACCCCGACTCGACGGCCCCACCAACCCTGCGACCACCACTCTTGTGTGAGCACGAGGGACCGCCTACACCACGACCCACGAGGGTCGCGTCCAGGACGCAACACCCCATCGGGCCGCGGAGGTAGGGCCGGGTCGGCCAGCCTTCAGAGGGCAGGAGGAAGGGGGCAGCCGCAGGGGCCGGGGGACGGGCGCAACCGAAGGGGCCGACAGCTGCGCCGCCGGTATCGGACCCGTATGCCGGCTGTCTCCCCGGCAACCCCACCCCGCCCAGGCCTGCCGATCCGGCGACCCCACCCCGCCGGGCCGCCGCTCCAGCAGCCTCACTCCGCCAGGCCCGCGTTC
>JBDIAL010000249.1:0-5243 GCA_039812405.1 Nostocoides sp. | reverse complement strand
ATCTGCGGATTGTTAACCATCAACACGTTGATCGAGTTCGCCCCACCACTGGTAGCGCCACCCCCCCAACCAGCACATCCTGCCAACGCCACAGTGGTCGCCGCCGTGGCGGCGACGACGAGTGGCCATGTGCGTCTCCTGGGCACCTTTGCCCTCCTGGTGTCTCAAATGAGCGAGTACTGTGCACACATGAGAGTGCAGGGGAGCGGGACCGTTGTCAACCGTTCCGCCCCGCGATCCTGCCGGGCGGTGAGAGCGTTGGGGTAGCGTCGGGCCGTGCTGGGCCCCGGCGCGTCGATGACACCACGTCGACGGGACCTCGTCGATGCGACAGAGGGAGCGGAGCCATGGCTGGCGTGAGGGGCCCGTCGGAGGCGGTGCTGCTCGACGCGGTCGCCCGGCGCTACTACCTCGGGGGCGAGTCGAAGGTCGACATCGCAGGCGCCCTCGGCATCAGCCGCTTCAAGGTGGCCCGGCTCCTCGAGCTCGCGGTGAGCAGCGGCGCGGTGCGGATCGAGATCAGGGGGCCGAGCGGGATCGACCCCGTCCTGTCCGAGGAGCTGCGCGAGCGGATGGGACTGGAGTATGCCGTCGTCGTCCCCGCGGAGGGCGGCGGCCGGGAGGTGCGCGAGCAGCTCGGCGCCGCGGGTGCCGGCCTGCTCGCCGAGATCCTCGGCCCCGACGACGTGCTCGGCCTCCCGTGGAGCCGGTCGGTCAACGACGTCGTCGACCGGATCTACGACCTTCCCGCGGTCCCCGTCGTCCAGCTGAGCGGGGCCCTCGTCCTCCCGGACGAGAACTCCAGCTCGCCCGATGTCGTGCGGCGCGCGGCCCGGATCACCGGGGGGCCCGGCCACGTCTTCTACGCCCCCCTCGTCCTCGACGACGCCGCCTCGGCGGCCGCGCTGCGCCGTGACCCCGCCGTCCGCGACGCGATGGCGCAGGTCCCCACGGTGACCGTCGCCGTCGTCGGCGTCGGGGCCTGGGGTCCCGGGGGGTCGACGGTCTACGACCTGGCCAGCGAGCGGGTGCGTCACGAGGTGGCCGCCGAGGGCGGGGTCGGGGAGGTCGCGGGCGTCGCCTTCGACCGGGACGGGCGTGATGTCGACGGGTCGCTCGCCAAGCGGCTGGTGAGCGTCACGGCCGAGCAGCTGCGCCGCATACCGCACGTCATCGCCGTCGTCCACGACCCGGCCAAGGCCGAGGCCATCGCCGCGGCCGTCCGGGGCCGTCTCGTGACGAGCCTCGTGACGACCGCGGACACCGCCCGGGCCCTCCTCCTGGGCGTCATGGACGCGAGCGTGGACGGGCACCGGGTCAGACCCGGATGACCTCGACCCCGCAGGTTTGCTCGAGGTGCGCCGCCTCGTCGCGGTCCATGCCGGTGTCGGTCACGAGGACGTCGAGGTCGGTCAGCTCGGCATAGCGGAACACCGACTCGCGCCCGGCCTTCGAGTGGTCCGCGAGGAGGACGCGCAGGCGGGCCGACCGGACGAAGGCGCGCTTGACCGCCGCCTCCGCCTGGTCCGGGGTGGCCAGGCCGTGCTCGAGGGAGAAGGCGTTCGCGCCGAGGAAGGCGACGTCGGCCCGGACCGACTCCAGGTGCCGCAGCGCCCACTCGTCGACCGTCGCCTGGGTCTCGGGGCGGACCCGGCCGCCGAGGGTGGCGACCGTGCCCGCGCGCCGCAGGAGGGTGATGGCGATGGGCAGCGAGTTGGTGATGGCGATGACCTCCGGGCTCGGCGGGAAGGCCTCGGCGAGCGCCGCGATCGTCGTCCCGGAGTCGAGCAGGACCGCCCCGCGCTCGGGGAGGAACCGCCGCGCCGCGGCGGCGATCCGGGACTTCTCGGCTGCATACGTCGTCCGGGAGCCGACGTGCGGCTCGTAGGACACGGACTCGACGGGGACGGCGCCGCCGTGCACCCGCTGGAGCAGACCCCGCTCCTGGAGGTGGAGGAGGTCCTTGCGGACCGTTTCGTGGGTGACGCCGAAGGCCTCGGCGATGCCGGCCGCGCTCACCTGTCCCGTGCTGTGGAGGGTGTCGAGGATGGCCTGGTGGCGCTGGGCGGCGAGCTGGACGTCCCCGCCGGGTGGTGTCGTCTGGCTCATGGGCGGATCAGCACCTTGATCTCGTGGCCGCTCGCCGAGGCGGCGAAGGCGGCCTCGGCCGCGTCGAGGGGGAACTCCCTCGTGACGAAGTCCTCGGCCCGGACGGCGCCCGCCTGGAGCATGGCGATCGAGGTGGCGTAGTCCTCCGGGACGTAGGTCGCGCAGCCCTGGATGCGGATCTGGTTGTCCTGCACCGTGATCGTGGGAATCGTGATGTCGGCGGACGGGACGCCGACGATGGCGACGGTGCCGCCCTTCGTCGCGAGGGCGATGGCCGCGGTGATCGTCTGCTGGACGGCGACGCAGTCGAAGACGACGTCGGCGCTCTCGCCGAGGGCCGAGCGGACCCGGTCGACGAGGCCGTCGGCGGTCGCGTCGACGACCTCGTCGGCACCGTGCCGGAGCGCGGTCTCCCGCTTGTCGGGCAGTGGGTCGGTCATGACGACGCGGCGCGCGCCCTGGTAGCGGGCGACGGCGAGCATGAGCAGGCCGATCGTGCCGCAGCCGATGATGACGACGGCCGCGTCGTCCAGCGGTCCGGCGATCCGGCCGGCGTGCACCGGGGTGGACAGCGGCTCGATGAGCGAGGCGGCGCGGTCGTCGAGGTCGTCCGGGATGACGTGGATCCGGTCGGCGCGCACGACGAACTCGTCGGCCATGCCGCCCTGCCGGAAGCCGCAGCCGAAGAACTGGAGGTTCTCGCAGAGGTTCTCCTGCCCCCGGCGACACTGCTTGCACTCCCAGCACGGCAGGGTCGGCTCGACGGTCACCCGGGCGCCGACGGCGACGGAGGTCACCGCCGACCCGGTCTCGGTCACGACCCCGGTCACCTCGTGGCCCGGGTAGTAGGGGATGGGGATGAGCGGGTGGCGGCCGTGGAGGGCGTGGGTGTCGGAGCCGCAGACGCCGATGGTGACGGTGCGGGCCCGGACCTCGTCCGGCTCGAGGGCGACGGGCGGCTCCGTGCGCAGCTCCAGGGTGTCGAGCCCGGTGACGACGACGCGGCGGATGTCGGACATGGGGGTGCCTCTCAGACGGTGGGGATAATGGTGGTGACGGTGATGCCCTCGGTGCCCCGGGCGCCGGGGGTGGGGTCGACCGTCGTCGCGGACAGGCAGGCGGAGCGTCCCCAGGCAAGGGCGCGGGCCATTCGCTCGGCGGGTCGACCGGGTCCGGCGAGCCAGCCGGAGAGGAAGGCGTCTCCGGCGCCCGCGGTGTTGACCGGGACGAGGACCGGGCCGCTGCCGTGGAGCGCGGTCGATCCGTCGGTGTGGACGGCGCCGTCGCCGCCCATGCTGACGAGGAGCTCGACGCCCCGCTCGGCCGCGACGCCGTGGGCCGCGGCGGCGACCTCGGCGACGGGTGCGGTGTCGACGTCGCTCCCGACGATCTCGCCGAGCTCGAGGCGGTTCGGGGCGAGCAGGTCCGCCCCGGCCCGGAGGGCCTCGGTCAGGGCCTCGCCCGAGACGTCGGCGGCACACCGTGCGGTATGCCGGTGGGCCAGCTCGACCAGATCGCCGACGACCGACGGGGAGACCCCCGGCGGGAGGGAGCCGCAGATCGCCAGCCACCGCTCGGGGCCGGGGTCGGCGACGAGGCACTCCTCGACGGTGCCGAGGAGCCGGCCGACCTCCTCTGCCGCGAGCGGCGTGCCCGGCCCGTTGACCTTCACCGTGCTCCCGCCGGCGAGCAGGAGCGAGGTGTTGATGCGCGTCTCGCCCTCGACGCCGACCCCGACGTGGTCGAGGTCCTCGGCCGCGAGCAGCTCGAGCAGGTGGCGTCCCGTCCCGCCGCCGGCGGGCAGGACGGCGCGGGTCCCGACCCCGGCCGCGTGGAGCGTCCGGGAGACGTTGACCCCCTTGCCGCTCGCCTCGACCGACGTGGACCGCGCGCGGTGCACGTCGACGTCCCCGAGGTGCGCCTCGTCGAGGGCGTAGGTGAGGTCGAGGCCGGGGTTGAGGGTGACGGTGACGATCACGGGAGCCCACCCCCGACGAGGGCGGCCAGGTGGGCGACGACGCCGGCGAGCTCGTCCCGGGCCGGCCGGAGGTAGCGGCGCGGGTCCACGACCCGGTCGTCCGCGGCGAGGGTCGCGCGGACCGCTCCGGTGAAGGCGACGTTGAGGATCGTCCCGATGTTGATCTTCGTCATCCCCGAGCCGACGGCTGCCCGGAGCTGGTCGTCGGGGACTCCCGAGGAGCCGTGGAGCACGAGCGGGACGGGCAGCGCCTCGGCGAGCCGGCCGATGAGGTCGAGGTCGAGGGCCGAGGTCCGGTCGGTCATCGCGTGCGAGCTGCCCACCGCGACGGCGAGGGCGTCGACGCCGGTCGCCTCGACGAACGCGAGGGCCTCGTCGGGGTCGGTCCGCACGCCGGGGGCGTGGGCGCCGTCCTTGCCGCCGACCTTGCCGAGCTCCGCCTCGACGTAGAGACCCTCGGCGTGGGCCCAGTCGGCCGCCGCCCGGGTCGCCGCGACGTTGTCCGCGTAGTCGAGGTGGGAGGCGTCGAACATGACCGAGCTGAGCCCCGCCGCGGCCGTCTCGTGGAGGAGGTCGACGCTCTCGACGTGGTCGAGATGGATCGACAGGTCGACACCGGCCGCCTCGGCGACGGCGACGGTCGCCGCCGCGATGGGGCGCAGCGCGCCGCCGTGGAACCCCACGGCGTTCTCGCTGATCTGGAGGATGGCCGGCCGGCCGGCCTGCTCGGCGCCGCGCGCGATGGCCTCGGCGTGCTCGAGGGTGATGACGTTGAAGGCGGCGACGCCGCGACCGGCGGCCTGGGCCTCGCTGACGAGGCGGGCTGTCGTGACGAGGGGCATGGTGGCTCCTGGGTGCTCCGGTTGTCGGTGATTCTGGTCGGTGGCTCGGGGTCGGCCCGATGCGGGTCGTGGGGTGGCGGGTTGTGGCGGGTCAGGCGCCCGTCGCGGTGGGGAGGCCGGGGAAGTCGCCGTGGTCGGCATACACCCCGGCCGCGAGGCCGGCGAGGAGGGCGGCGCCCCGGCAGCCGGCCTCCGGCGTCGCGGCCCGGCGCACCGGGCCGAGGGCCTCCACCTTGGCGTCCATGAAGGTCGGGCTGTGGGCCCATCCGCCGGCGACGACGACCTCCCCGCGGGGCCCGGTCGCCCGGCTCAGG
>JBDIAL010000248.1:0-5298 GCA_039812405.1 Nostocoides sp. | reverse complement strand
GGCGAGGTCCTCGTCCCACTCGGTCGCATCGGTGAGGAAGCCTTCGTCGTCCACGGTGACGGAGTGACCGTCCAGTGTCGTGACGGGCATGCGGTTCACGTCCTTCGAGTGCTGAGGATTCGGTGTTTCCCGGCCATCGACATGTGGTCGGGGAGCGGGAGGGGTCGACCGGGAAGGAGGAGGTTCCAGTAGACCCAGGAGAACGCGAGCTTGCCGAGATGGTTGGCCCTGGTCTCCTTGAGCAGGCTCATCGGACCGACGACGGGCATGGGGTACTTGCCCGGGAGGGGCTCGGTGTCGTAGTTGAAGTCGATGAGCATGGCCTTGCCCTCGCCGGACTCGATGAAGCAGTTCGCATGCCCGTCGAACGATGCGGTGGCCTCCTCGCCACGGACGAGCCTCACGAAGTTCTCGGTGAACACGTCGACGGAGAAGTGGGCGACGGAGCCGGCCTTGGAGGTGGGGATGTCGGACGCGTCTCCGATGACGAAGATCTCCGGGTGCTGGGCCGATCGCAGAGTATGCATGTCGACGGGCACGTAGTTCAGCTCGTCGCCAAGGCTCGACCGCGCCACGAAGTCCGCGCCCATGTTGAGCGGGACGGTCACGAGGAGGTCGAAGCCGATCTCCCGCTCGTCGTAGGAGACGAGGGCGCACGCGTCGTTGTCGACGTGCTCGACGAGGAAGTCGGGCTCGAGGTGGATCCTGCGGTCCTCCAACATCGTGCCGAGGAGCTCGGAGGCGACGGGTTTGGTGAAGGCGCCGGACAGCGGTGTCGCATAGACGAGCTCGACATCGTCCCGGATGCCGCGCTCGCGCAGGTGTGCCTCGAGGAGGAAGAGGAACTCGAGAGGGGCGACTGGGCACTTGATCGGCTGGTCGGTGACGTGGACGACGAGGCGACCGCCGTCGAACCGGCCCAGTGCGCCGGCGAGCGCCTGAGCACCCTCGAGCGTGTAGAAGTCGAAGATCGTCCTTCGCCAATGCGGCCCGAGCATCCCCTCCGTCTGGTCGGGACGAGGTGCCGTGCCCGAGGCGATGACGAGGTAGTCGTAGTCGAGGACTCGCCCGTCGGTCAGGCTCACCGTGTGCGCGGCCGGCCGGACAACCTCCACCTCGCCGATGACGAAGTCCACACCGTTGGTGAAGCAGTCGTCGCGGGGACGGGTCAGCCGGTTGGCGGAGGAGGGGTCGAAGGGCACGAAGAGGTATCCGGGCTGGTAGCGGTGCTCGTTGTCGCGGTCGACGACGGTGATCCTCCAGTCAGCGGCGGGCAGCCTCCGGCGGAGCTTGTTGACGACCATGGTTCCGGCGGTCCCGCCGCCGAGCACGAGCAGATCGGAAGGGGCCATGCCCCGAGCCTCCATGTGGGTGCGGGACCGAACCAGGGAACTAGGTCCCGGCATACCGGCCGGGTGGGTCCGCGCTAGAGCGCAAGGACGACCTTGAGCGCGTTGCTCCGAACCGGGTCTGCGAAGACGGTGTAGGCCTCCACGACCTCCGACATGGAGAAGGCGTGGGTGACGAAGGGGGCGAGGTCGATCTGCTTGTGCGTGGCCAGCCGCAAAAGGGTCGGTGTCGAGGAGGTGTCGACGAGGCCGGTCGTGATCGTGACGTCCTTGCTCCACAACCGCTCGAGGTGCAGCGTCGCCGCGCGGCCATGGACGCCGATGTTGGCGAGCCGACCTCCCGGTGTGATGATCTCGGCGCACAGTGCGAACGTCTCGGGCGCGCCCACCGCCTCGATCGCCACGTCAGCACCGAGCCCACCTGTCGCGTCGAGAATGCGGGATGCCGCGTCCTCGTGTCGAGAGTTGATCGTCGTGTCGGCGCCCAGCAGGCGTGCGACGTCGAGGCGACCGTCGGCGACGTCCACGGCGACGACGTGGGAGGGGCTGAACAGCCTCGAGCCCATGACAGCGCTCAGGCCGACCGGCCCGGCACCGATGACGACGACCGTGTCGCCGGGGCCGACCCGACCGTTGAGCACCCCCACTTCGAACCCGGTGGGAGCAATGTCGGCGAGCATGAGGACGTCCTCCTCGCTCAGTCCTACGGGCATGGGGTAGGCCGAGGTGTCGACGAAGGGGACGCGCACGTACTCGGCCTGGGTGCCGTCCTCCACGCGTCCGAGGATCCAGCCGCCACCGCCGACGCATTGCCCGTAGCGACGCTCACGACAGGATCGACAGCATCCGCACGCCGTGATACAGGAGATGAGGACCCGGTCGCCGACCGAGGTGGTCCGCACACCCGAGCCGACCTCCTCGACGGTTCCCACCGCCTCGTGGCCGAGGACCCGGCCGGGCGTCACACCCGGCACGTCACCCTTGAGGATGTGCAGGTCAGTGCCGCAGATCGTGCCTGCGTCGACCCGGACGATGGCGTCGGTGTCCGACCGGAGGCGGGGCATCGGCACCTCCCGCCACACGGTGCGGCCCGCACCCTCGTAGACGAGTGCATGCATGGTCCGACTCATGCTCATCGCAACCTCTCGGCCTCGGTGGCGACGGGCCTCGGGTCCGGTGCGCCGTGGGAGGACTCTGCGATGCCAGTGGACGACAGCACGGGGCGCCACCGACAGAGGCCTTGGTCCCTGGCCGTCGGCGGCCGAGCCCTCCGTCGGCAGCGGGGAACCGGGACCTTGGGCCCTGGGTATCGAAGGGCTTGCGCGGCACACTCGTCTCCTCGACCAGCTGTGGAGGTGCCAGCGATGAAAGCACATCCCGGGGACACCATCGCCCTGGCCTCGGTGGCCGTTGGGGACCCCGTCCGCCACGGAGTGGTGCTCGATGCCCGGGGTCCCGGCGACAGCGAGCCCTTCCTCATGCGGTGGAGCGACGGTCACGAGGGCCTCTTTTTCCCCGGACCGGGCTCCGTCCTGCGGATCGACCATGCATCGTCGACCGAGCGTGGGACGGCGACCGCGCGGCGCGCCTCCTGTGGGCCGGCACCGGGCCCGCCGACGCCCGGTCCGGACCGGCCGGGCGGCTCACCGAGGGTCTCCTCGCGGCGCTCTGACGACGCTCCGACGACATGGCGGAGATCACCTGTCCGCCCGTCACCAACCGCCGGCGGGGCAGCCGCTCGTTGGGACGATTGAGGAACCGAAGGAGGCGATGAACATGACAGAGAACACTCCGTCCACACCGTCAGCTCGTGTCGTCGCGGCCACCGATGGTGGCGCCGAGGGAACGCGCGCGGTGAGGTTCGCGGCCCGAGAGGCCGCGCGTCGGGGGGCCACCCTCCACCTCGTCCACGTCGTCCCGCAGGAGCTCTACCCAGTCGTCGAGGACGACTCCCTCGAGCGCCGGGGCAACGAGGTACTCCACGCCGCCGTCGCGGTGGCCTACGAGGAGGAGCCGGGCCTGACCGTCACAGCCACCCTCGTCGCGGGCAGCCGCGTGCCGAGCATCGTGGGCGAGGTCGAGCCAGGCGACGTCGCCATCGTCTGCTCGCGCGGCCCGAACGACCTCTCGCGCATCTGGACCGGCTCGACGACGACAGGCGTCGCGGCCCGGGCCGCGTGCCCCGTGCTCGTCCTGCCGCCCCGGTACGACGCGGCACGCCCTCGGACGGGACGGGTCACGGTGGGCGTTCAGCGACCCGACCAGTCCGAGACACTGCTCGCCACGGCGTTCGCGGAGGCCGTCGCCTCCGGGGCCCGGCTGCTCCTGCTCCATGCCTGGCGGCTCCCGTCCGGCTACGACGACATCATCACCAACCGGACCGCAGGCGACCCCTGGGCCCGGCACATGACCGCCCAGCTCGAGGAGGCCGTCGCCGGTCCGCGCGCCAGCCACCCCGACGTGCCCATCGAGGTCCGGGCGGTCCACGGCCAGCCGGCCCGTGTCCTCGTGGACGCGGCGGTCGGGTCGGACCGTCTCGTCATCGGCAAGCCCGAGCACGGCGGGTTCGTCCACCATCTCGGCGGCACCGCGCGAGGAGTTCTGCGCGAGGCCAGCTGCCCGGTGCTCGTCGTTCCCGCACACCTGGTCCGCACCGAGGCCGACCCGGCCACCGCGTCAGCCTGACGCCGGGACCTTGGACCCTGTGCCGGCCGCGGCAGCGGACGGGACGCTGGATCGCATGTCGCATGCCGAAGACCGCGAGGGTCGGATGATCACCGTCCGAGACGTCACGACAACGGACGTGCCGGAGATCGTGCGGCTCTTCGCCGGCCTGTCCGCCCGGTCCGTCCGGCAACGGTTCCTGTCGATGTCCACGAGATCAGGGCCCGAGTACGCCCGGAGCCTCCCGGACCCGGAACGCACCACGGATGCCGTCGTCGCCATCACGCGGGGTGCCATCGTCGGCGTGGGCTCCACCCACCCCGCCCCCCCGGACGCGGTCGAACTCGCCGTCGTCGTGGACGACGCCGACCAGGGTCACGGGATCGGCACGCTCCTGATCGAGGAACTCCTCGCCCGCGCCAGCCGGCGGGGTGTCCGCACGATGGTGGCGACAGTACTCGGGGGGAACGCCCAGATCCTCGAGGTGCTGAAAGATCTCGGGCTGCCGTGGCGGATCTCGTACGCCGACGGCACCGGCACGGTGGCGATCGGCCTGACCGACGACCGCGGATACCGTGTCGCGCGTGACCTGAGGGCACGGAAGTCCGATGCCGAGGCCTTGCGACCCTTCCTCGAGCCGAGGAAGATCGCCGTCTTCCCCACCGGGATAGGCGACGTGGCGGATCGAGATCTGGCCGGGCACCCGGTCGTTCCAGTCGTCGCTGTCGGACGCGTCGGCGGTCGGCTCGCCGTGCCGCCTGGCGTGAGCCTCGCCATCATCCCGGACGGACTGAGCGAGTCGGACGCCGCCGTCACCGCGTGCGCCGACGCCGGCGTGCTCGCGATCGCTCTCGTCACGGCTCGACGGCACGACACCGATGCGGTGACACCGACCGGACTGTCGCCTGGCGTCCTGGACCGGGTACGGGCCGCCGGCGCGCGCGTTCTCGGACCCAGGTCGACCGGATTGGCCAACACCAACCCCCGCGTCGGCCTCGACGTGGGAGCGGGTCAGGGGTCCCGATGGGCAGGGGCCCTCGGCATCGTGTCGGACGTCCCGGAGGAGGCGGATCGGGTCGCTACCCTGCTCCGGACGCGCGGGCTGGGAGTCTCCGCGGTCGTGGACGTTGGCCAGGCGGTGGACGTCAGCATGGCGGAGGTGGTCGCGTGGATGGCGCGGGACCGCCGGACACAGGTCGTCCTCGTCGTCGTCGGCGAACCGGTCTCCCGCGATCTCGCGGTGCGCCTCGCGGAGGTTCACAGAGCGGTCAAGCCCGTCGTCCTG
>JBDIAL010000247.1:0-5392 GCA_039812405.1 Nostocoides sp. | reverse complement strand
ACCCGCGCGGAGGTGGCCGCCCGCCGGGCCGAGGCCGAGCGGCTGCGCTCCACCGCCGCCGAGCTGGAGTCCCGGCTCGAGGCGGCGCAGGAGGGGCTGGCAGCCCTGACGGCGGAGCTCGAGGAGCACGTGGCGCTCGGGTCCACCGTCCCGGCCGAGGAGGCCGCGGTGTCCCGGGCGCGGCGCCGTCGCGACCTGCGGGAGGCGGCGTCGCGCGACGAGGAGGAGCTGGCCGAGGCCGAGGCGATGCTCCGGGAGTGCGTCGACACCGAGCAGGATGCGCGGCAGCTGTTCCAGGATCTCCGGGAGAGGCGGCTGGACGGCATGGCCGCCGAGCTGGCAGCCGGGCTCGTGGACGGCCTCGACTGCCCGGTCTGCGGCGCGACCGGGCACCCGTCGCCGGCCACTCCCGTCGCGGAACCGGTCACCGCGGAGCAGGTCGCCACGGCGGAGGCCGCACACCTCGAGGAGGTGCGGCGCCGCACCGAGGCGACCGAGCGGGTCGCCACCGTTACGGGAGCGCTCGCGACCCGTCGACTCGAGCTGGGCGACGACCAGCGGGACGTCGGCGCGCTGACCGAGGTTCTCGACGCCGCCGTGGCGCGGCTCGCCGAGGCGCGGCGTGCAGTCGCCGGCGCCGAGGCGATGGACGCCCGCCTCGCGGCGTCGCGGCGAGTGCTCGAGCAGACGGAGGGCGAGCGGACCGCGGCGTTGCGACGGGCCGGGGTCGCGGAGGGGGCGGTGACGACGCTGACCGAGCAGGTCTGCCGCGCCGAGGCACAGCTCGACGAGCTCCTGGAGCGGCACGCGGACCTCTGCCCCTGCCGGCCTCTGCCGGACCGGCCCGAGCCCGCCCAGGCCGTCCCGGCGACGCAGATCGCCGCGCGGCATCACGAGCTGCGCCGGCAGCTGGAGTCCGTGGTGGACGCCTCGGAGTCGGTCGCCGCCGTCGCCGACCGACTCGCCGCGGCCCGCGATCGGACGTCGGATGCTCTCGCCGCGGCCGGCTTCACGGACCGGGACGCGGCCCGGTCCGCCCATCTGACGCCGTCGCGGCTCGACGGTCTGCGGGACCGGGTGCGGGCGCGTGCCGAGGCCCTGGCCCGGGTCGCCGCGACGCTGGAGGATCCCGAGGTCGTGCAGGCGCTGGCCGCCGACCCCGCCGACGTGCCGGCCGCCGAGTCGGTGCGCTCCGCCACCCAGGCCGCGGTGAAGGATGCCGTCACCCGGCATACCCTCGCCAGGTCCGCGCTGGAGGACGGCCGACGACTCGTCGCGGCGATCGGCGCGGTCGTCGAGTCCCTCGCGACGCTGCGGGAGCGACGCGACGTCGTCACCGAGGTGGCCGACACGGCGTCGGGCTCGGGGTCCAACACCAAGCGGATGCGGCTGTCGTCGTTCGTCCTCGCGGCACGCCTGGAACGGGTCGCCGAGCTGGCCAACGAGCGGCTCGGGGTCATGGGCGACGGGCGTTTCGAGCTGCGCCACACCGACGACCGGGCCGGCAACGCTCGCAGCGGGCTGGGTCTCGAGGTCGTCGACCTCTGGACGGGCCAGCCCCGGCCCACGGCGACGCTCAGCGGTGGCGAGTCGTTCATGGCCTCGCTGGCGCTCGCGCTCGGCCTGGCCGACGCGGTGCGCGAGGAGTCCGGCGGCATCGACCTGCAGACCCTCTTCGTCGACGAGGGCTTCGGCACCCTCGACGACGAGAGCCTCGAGCAGGTCATGGCGGTCCTCGACACGCTGCGCGACGGTGGCCGGGCCGTCGGGATCGTGAGCCACGTCGCGGACCTTCGCCAGCGCATACCGCGACAGCTCCTGGTCACCAAGACACCCCGCGGCTCGTCCGCCCGCGTGCTCGACCTCGCTCCGACCGCCTGAGTCCTGAGCCCCGAGAGCCCGGGCACGGGACGCGAGCCGTGATGCCCCGGCCGGAGCATGGAGATGCCGCGTGCCGCGGGCTCAGTCCTCGAAGGCCTCCGGCGGCGGACAGCTGCAGACGAGATGGCGGTCACCGTAGGCGCCGTCGACCCGCCCCACGGGCGGCCAGTACTTCTCCCCCGGCGTCACCCCGGCCGGGAACACCGCGGTGGTCCGGTCGTAGGGGTGGTCCCACGGCCCGGCGAGGGCGGCGGCGGTGTGCGGCGCGTGCCGGAGGACCGAGTCGGCCACGGCGACCGACCCCCGCGCGACCTCGTCGATCTCGGCACGGATCGCGATCATCGCCTCGCAGAACCGGTCCAGCTCCTCCGCGTCCTCGCTCTCGGTCGGCTCGACCATGAGCGTCCCGGCGACGGGAAAGGACATCGTCGGGGCGTGGAAGCCGTAGTCGACGAGCCGCTTGGCCACGTCGTCGACCGTCACGCCGGTCTCCTTGGTGAGCTGGCGCAGGTCGAGGATGCACTCGTGGGCCACGAGGTCGTCGGTCCCGGCGTAGAGGACGGGGTAGTGCGGCCGGAGCCGCGCCGCGATGTAGTTGGCGTTGAGGACGGCCAGCTGCGTCGCATACGTGAGCCCGGCGCCGCCCATGAGGCGGACGTACGCCCACGAGATGGGCAGGATCCCGGCGGAGCCGTACGGGGCCGCGGCGACCGGGCCGACGCCGGTGGCCGGGCCGGCCTCGGGCGCGAGCGGGTGGTTGGGCAGGTACGGCGCGAGGTGGGCGCGGACGCCGATGGGGCCCACTCCGGGGCCGCCGCCGCCGTGTGGGATGCAGAAGGTCTTGTGGAGGTTGAGGTGCGACACGTCGGACCCGAACCGTCCGGGCTTCGCCAGGCCGATGAGCGCGTTGAGGTTCGCCCCGTCGACGTAGACCTGGCCGCCCGCGTCGTGGACGAGCCCGCACAGCTCGGCGATCGTGTCCTCGTAGACCCCGTGGGTGGAGGGGTAGGTCACCATGACCGCGGCGAGGTCGTCGCGATGCTGCGCGACCTTGGCGCGCAGGTCGGCGAGGTCGATCGTGCCGTCGGCGGCCGTCCGGACGACGACGACCCGCAGACCGGCCATGACGGCGCTGGCGGCGTTCGTGCCGTGGGCCGAGGCGGGGATGAGACAGACCCGGCGGCCCGGCTCGCCGTTCGCGTCGTGGTAGGCCCGGATCGCGAGCAGCCCCGAGAGCTCGCCCTGCGAGCCGGCGTTCGGCTGGAGCGACACCGCGTCGTAGCCGGTGATCTCGCACAGCCAGGCCGCGAGCTGGTCGATGAGCGCCCGGATGCCCTCGGTCTGGTCGGCCGGCGCGAACGGGTGGAGGTTCGCGAACTCCGGCCAGCTGATCGCGAGCATCTCGGTCGTCGCGTTGAGCTTCATCGTGCAGGACCCGAGCGGGATCATCCCCCGGTCGAGGGCGAAGTCCTTGTCGGCGAGACGGCGCAGGTAGCGCAGCATCCGGGTCTCGCTCCGGTGCGCGTGGAAGACCGGGTGGGTGAGGTATGCCGAGGTGCGGGGGATCCAGTGGTCCCACGAGCCGGCGAAGCCGATGTGCTCCGGGGCGTCGACGTCGAAGGCCTCGGCCACCGCGCGCACCTCGAGGCCCGTCGTCGTCTCGTCGACGCTCACCCCGACGGTGTCCGCGTCGACGAGGCGCAGGTTGATCCCGCGGTCTCGCGCCGCGGCGACGACCTCGGCCGCGCGGCCGGGGACGGGGACCGTCACGGTGTCGAAGAAGTCGTGGTCGGGCAGGTCGTAGCCGCCCTCGCGGAGGTAGCCGACGAGGGCCCGCGCCGTTGTGCGCACCCGCTCGGCGATCGCCCGGAGCCCCTCCGGGCCGTGGTAGACGGCATACATGCCCGCCATGACGGCGAGGAGGACCTGGGCGGTGCAGATGTTCGAGGTCGCCCGCTCCCGGCGGATGTGCTGCTCACGGGTCTGCAGGGCGAGGCGGTATGCCGGGTGGCCGGCGCTGTCGACCGAGACGCCGACGAGCCGCCCGGGGAGCTGGCGCTCGAGTCCGGAGCGGACCGCGAGGTAGCCCGCGTGGGGTCCGCCGAAGCCCATCGGCACGCCGAAGCGCTGGGTCGTCCCGACGGCGACGTCGGCCCCCCACTCCCCCGGCGGCACGACGAGGGTGAGGGCGAGCAGGTCGGCAGCCGCCGTGACGAGCGCCCCCGCGGCGTGGACCGCCTCGGTGAGCGGGCGGAAGTCGCGCAGCAGGCCGTCGGCACCGGGATACTGCACGACGACGCCGAAGACGTCCCGGTCCCCGGCGACGGAGCGGAGCGCCGCGGCGGTGTCCACCTCGTCGAGGTCCGCGACGGCGACGCCGATGCCCAGGGCGTCGGCCCGGGTGTGGAGGACGCCGATCGTCTGCGGCAGGACGTGCCGGTCGACGACGAGCACCGCGTCGGCGGCCGCCCGGGTGGCGCGATGCATGAGGGCCATCGCCTCGGCGGCCGCCGTCGCCTCGTCGAGGAGCGAGGCGCCGGCCGTGTCGAGGGCGGTGAGGTCGGTGACCATCGTCTGGAAGTTGATCAGCGCCTCGAGCCGGCCCTGGGAGATCTCCGGCTGGTAGGGCGTGTAGGCGGTGTACCAGGCCGGGTTCTCCAGGACGTTCCGCTGGATGACCGCGGGAGTGATCGTCCCGTAGTAGCCGAGGCCGATCATCGAGGTGAGGACCCGGTTGCGGCCGGCGAGCTCGCGCAGCTCGGCGAGGACGCCCGACTCCGAGGCCGCCGGCGTGACGTCGA
Organism: Nostocoides sp.; assembly: GCA_039812405.1. Taxonomy (GTDB): domain Bacteria; phylum Actinomycetota; class Actinomycetes; order Actinomycetales; family Dermatophilaceae; genus Nostocoides. The sequence goes on along the minus strand of JBDIAL010000247.1, from coordinate 710 downwards.
CGGCGCCGTCCGCGCGGATGCCGGCGGGGACGGCGGTGTCGAGGAGCGCCTCGAGCGAGGGCTGCCCCACGACCTGCAGCATCGTGGCCACCTCGTCGGGGCGCGGCCCGACGTGGCGACCGACGAAGGCGGGGAGGGCGGGTCGAGTGGCTCCGGTGGAGCCGGGGGCCGGCGCGGGGTGGGCGGTCGCGGGCTCGGGTGTCGCGGTCATGAGGCTCCTCGTCACGGAGGGTGCGGACGGATGCCTCCCCTTCTGTCGCCCGCGGCTCCAGACGTGCCTGATCCGTGTGCTCCTGGCGCCTGAGAGGTTCCGGGGAGTTTGCCCCTTCGGCGCCCCGCGGCCCGGCCTGCTCGGCTGGCCCGGGGACTCTCGCCCACGGTGTTGTCGGCGAGGAGAACCTATCAAACATGAGCCGCGTCAGCCCACATGGTGGAACTGGCGCGGCCTCGGCGGGGCGGGTCGGTGGGTGAGAGCCGGGCCCGGCGGGTCTGACCGGTCAGGAGGACCGGCGCAGCCGGCGGGCGCTCAGCTCGTCGTCGGGATGGGTCGCCGTCGCGGCCTCCGGGGCCTCGGTGCGCTCGCTCGGCAGCTCGGCGAGCTCCCCCTCGACCTCGCGCCACACCCGCCCCACGGCGATGCCGAAGACGCCCTGGCCGCCCTGGACGAGGTCGATGACCTCGTCGGCGGACGTGCACTCGTAGACGGAGGC
>JBDIAL010000246.1:0-5419 GCA_039812405.1 Nostocoides sp. | reverse complement strand
GGCAGCGTCCAGAACTCGAGCGCCGGATCGGAGCGGACTGCCCCGCTGAGGACGACGCCCGCGCCGTGCCCCAGAACGGCGGCCGCCTGGTCGACGGGGAGCTGGTCGTCACGCACGGCCCCCACCAGGCCGGCCGAGACGACCAGTGTCCGTCGACCGGCCCCGAAGGCCGCGATGGAAACAGAGGAGTCCTGCACGAGCAGCCGAAGACCTCCCATCGGCACGCCACGCTGGCAGAGCATGGCCACCGCGGGCGCCAGGGCGTCGGCCTCGGCAGGGCTGAGGTGCCGAGAGCGGCAGAGGATCCGGACCGCCAGGTCCTCGCCGAACCCCAGAAGCAGGGCAGCCATGACGACCAGGCCCGCGATGAACACGCCGAGCCCGACGAACGGGGGCAGGACCGCCCCCACCATGAACGTGAGCATCACGCTGACCAGCACAGCCGGTCCGTAGGCCAGCAGTTTCCTGAACGACGTCACCACCGCCATCGCCTCTCCTCGTTCGCATGCACTAGTGCCTACGTCTCGACTGTTGACGGTGCTGACCGCCACGAGAGCACCGGTCGGCCTTAGGCCTACGAGAAGCAGTGTCGTCCCCACCTACGACAGTCCCGACCTGGCTTATCCACAGGCGCGCAGGAGCTCCTGCCTCAGCGGCGCGGGATCTGAGTGGATGGACCCACGACAACTCTCACGCACAAGGAGACCGATCATGATGCACACCGACACCCGGCCGACCAGTCACGACCCCGCGGGATGCTTGGCATCCGCGGCCGCCCTTCTGGCCCGCGCGTCCGACCTCACCTGGACCCAGGCTCAGGCCGACCCGGCTCTCGGGCTGCGCTTCGAGGGCCTTGGCCTGGACCTGGCCGCGGCTCAGGCCGCGAACCTTCAGCCGGGTGGTTCGGCCGGCGACATCACCGACGTCGACGTCGACGACCCGTTGGACCTGATCCGCGCGGCCGAGGAGGTCCTGCGGCGGTGCCCGATCGAGGACTTCCCCGCCGGCACCTCGCAGCTGGTCGGCGCCGTCTGCGATCTGATCGGGGAACACTCCACATGACCGGCGTCGACCAGCGCAGCGTCGGAGAGCTGCTCCTCGAGGCGGATCACACCGCCAGATCCATCCTGGTCGACGTCGGGGACATGGACGCAGCCACGATGCTGCGGACCTGGGGCGAGGTCGTCCAAGGAGCCGCCGAGCTGTGGCGGGCGCTGCCGACGACCACCCCGCCCCTGCCGGGTACAGCACGGAGGACACCCGACGCTGCCGACCTCACGATGCAGCGTCTGGAGGCCATGACCAACGCTAGGCACCGCCGCCGTGAGGCCGGCTGGCCGGGGGACGGGCCCCCGGACGAACGACACCTCCAGATCGCCGGCGCATTCGCTCGAGCCGAGGACCTGATCTCTCGGCACGCCAGCCGACCCGTCGTGCTCAACGCCCGCCAGCGGGCCGACCTCGACGCAGCTCGCACGCGGATCATGCACACCCTCTACCTCGGCGCGCACGGCGTGAGCGTCGCCGTTGGCCACCACTTGCGTGGTCTCGAGTCGAAGGTCGCCATCCACGGGACTCTCCCCGCGGGGCAGTCGCTGCGGCAGGTTCGAACGGCATACGAGCACTTGGCTGCATTCGAACAACTCGCTGGGGCCATCGTCGCCAAGACCTACCCGGCCGCGCTGGCAGGAGAGCATCGCGACCCGCCGGCCGCGAGCCGTCTGGCTCAGGCCTTGGCCGACTGGGACGTCGTCGCCCATCGCGCCCTGGTGGACGACCCTCGCACTGCCGACCTAATGCTCGCTGCCCGCACTCAAGCTCTGATCCTCACTGGAAGCAACGCCCTCCTGCGCTCGGCTGCGGCGGCGGGCTACGTCGACCGGACGCATCACGATGACCGCCTCGAGCCCGCGCTCGTCGCCACCCAGGAGCGCTGGGAGACTCTCGCCGTGACGATGGCGGCCCTGACCCCGCCGCACGAGCGGCGAACGAACCCTGATCTGACCGCGGCGAGCCTGGAGGTTCGAGCGACACTGCGCGAACTCCTCCTCGACGCGGCCACCACAGCCACGCCGGCGCTGATCGCGCAGCGCACCGACCTCGGCCTCATTCCCAGCACCGTGGGACAAGCCCTCGCCGCCAATCTCGACCTGGCCCATCTCACCAGCCAGGCCCTGCACGATCGCAGACTGACCGGAGCGGCACGAGGCATCCACGACATGGCGACCGCGATCTGGCGCAGCGAGTCGCATCCGAACATGATCGACGGCAGCCCGTTGCAGGCCGCCGTTGCACCGAAAGACCTCCTGGCCAATCGAGCCATTCCCCTCCCACGCGCTATCCGCGGTCAGATCCTCGACGCCGCCGGGTCACTCGTCGAGGTCGCCGCAACTGCCATGAGCGCGGGCTCCCAGCTGGGAGGAAGGGCGCCCGCGCTCCCCCGCGACGCTGACCCCTCATCGAGCCCGGGTCGGGTCACTCAGGATCGCGTCGTCGGCCTTGGCACTTCGAGGGACCTTCCCGCCATGGGATGCGAAAGGTGAGCCTCATTCTGGCGCTTACCAGCGGAGTGTGGCGTGATGGTGAACTTCGAATCGTCGGCGTCGCGTGCGACCTCCCATGCGTCTCTCGCGAGGCGCAGGACGAAGGTGTGGGCACAGCCGCCGTGGAGGTACAGACGTGAGGACCCTGCCACGCAACGGCGGGCTCGCCGTCTTCGAAGTCGCGGAAGCAGAGGAGGCAACCTGCTCAGCGTCGGGGTAGAACCGGTCGTCGGTGTGGATCACAGCCATGACCTCACCCTGTCGTGGGAGGCAGGGTGACGCCCCACGACGGCGTCCAGCGCGAATCGCCGGCGGGGCGCCACGTCCCAAGGCGAGGCGCCGGCGAGCTGGATCCTCCGATGCGGCTCCGCCCGTGGCGACGGCAAAATCGGTGACCGAGAGCTCGGAGTCAAGCACCGACAGGAGCCGGAGCATCGTTGTCCTAGCGAACAGCCGAACAGTTCTATCGGTGGAGCTCGGCGGGACTCCCCAACAGCCTGCTGCCTGAGCATCTGCACTTCTGCGCGGCTACCACAAGCGGCGGCTCAAGCGGCTGACGGTGTTTGGGGCAGCCGGACAACAAAGGTCGATCCGCGGCCAAGTCCCTCACTGGCGGCGTCGATGGTTCCGCCGTGCGCCTCGACGATGGCGCGACTGATGGTCAGGCCGATCCCGGTGCCGCCGTCGTGGGTGGACCGGGCGGGGTCGCTGCGATAGAACCGCTCGAAGAGGTGGGGCAGGTGCTCGGGCGCGATGCCCTCGCCGTCGTCCTCGACCCGTAGTTCGGCGCCACCGTGGGGGAGGGCGCGGATGTCGATCCGGACGTGACCGCCGGCCGGTGTGTGCCGCAGGGCGTTGGCGAGGAGGTTGGCGAGGACCTGCTGCATCCGTTGCTGGTCGACGACCGCGGCAACGGCCGATGGTGCATGCACCGTCAGCGACACCTCTTTGCGGTCAAAGGCGTCTTGGCCCGTCCGCGCTGCGGCCCGGGCCGCCTCCGTGAGGTCGGTGGGGAGCGGGCTGAGCCGCAGCTGCTGTTCCTGGGCGCGGCTGACTGCGGCGACGTCGTCGGCAAGTCGGTGCAGCCGAGCAGCGCTGCCTCGGATCACCTGGAGCATCGAGTCGTCCGGATCGCGCACGCCGTCCTCGACGGCGTCCAGGTGCATCTCGATGGTGGCGATGGGTGTCCGCAGCTCGTGGCCGAGGTCGGACAGGAGGCGCCGCCGCGTGCGTTCGGTGTCCTCGAGCCGTTGGGCCAGGTCGTTGACCGTGGCCCCGAGGCTGTCGAACTCGTCGCCGAGGCTCGAGGCGGGCACCCGCGCCGAGTACTGGCCGGCCGTGATGCGCCGGGTGGCCTCGACGACTGCTGTCGTGGACGAGCTCACCCGGTGGGTGAACCAGGCGGTGACGGCCAGGGCGGTTACCACCGAGACCAGCAGGGCCACCCCCATCGCGACGAGCAGGGAGTCGCGGAAGGCGCGTTCGATGTGGACGAGCTCGGGGTCCCCGTGCTGGGCGCGGGCCTCCACCAGGTGGCCGTGGAAGATCCCGGGTCCGACGAGCGAGGCCACGAGCCAGGACGTCCCGGCCCCGGCGACCAGGAGGAGGGCCTGGGCGATGAGCAGGCGCCGTCCGAGCCCTCCGCGCAGCCCGCGCTCGGCGGTCACCGGCCCGTCCCCATCCGGTAGCCGATACCGCGCACGGTGCGGATGTAGACCGGGTCTGCGGCGTCGTCGCCGAGCTTGCGGCGCAGGTGGCCGACGTGGACGTCGACGAGGTGCTCGTCTCCGACCCAGTCCGCGCCCCAGACGGCGTCGATGAGCTGGCGGCGGGAGAAGGCGAGCTTCGGGTGCTCGGCCAGCGCGGTCAGGACGTCGAACTCGGTGCGGGTCAGGTGGATCGGCTCGTCGTGCTGCCACACCTCCCGACCCGGGACGTCGATGACGAGCGCGCCGAACTCGAGGTGCTGGTCCCGGTCCGCCGCAGCATCGAGCCGTCGCGGCCGGCGCATCATGGCCTGGGCCCGCGCCACCAGCTCGCGCGGGCTGAACGGCTTGGTCAGGTAGTCGTCGGCCCCCACGGAGAGCCCCACGAGGGTGTCGACCTCGTCGTCTCGTGCGGTGACCATGACGACGTAGGCATCGGAGAAGGTCCGCAGCCTGCGGCACACCTCGATGCCGTCCATGCCCGGCAGCCCCAGGTCGAGGACGACCACGTCCGGGTCGAGGTGGCGCGCCTCGGCCAGCCCGGTGGCGCCGTCGTGAGCGAGACGGACCTCGAAGCCGGCCCGCTCGAGGTAGCTGCCGATGAGCGAGGCGATGTGCTCCTCGTCCTCGACGACGAGCGCGCGCATCGAGGTGACGCTCGAATCAGCGGGCATCGGCGTCGCGGGTGCGGTTCGTGGTGCGCATGGCCGTCATCGTGACAGAGCCGCGCGAGGGCGTGAGCCCCTGAGCTCCCCGGCGCCGGCTTCTTCAGGCTTTCTTCATGGCGCTGCTACAGCACCGACGTACCCGGAGGGCAGCGTGGTTCCTGGACGAGAGGTGGTGGCCCAGATGATGTGGGGATACCCGGTGGGTTGGGGTGGCTTCCTGGTGATGCTGGCGGCGATGGTGCTGCTGTGGACCCTCGTGGTCACGGCGATCGTCGTGCTCCTGCGGGTCGGCGACAGCAGGGCGCCGACGGCAGGACGCGAGGCGGCGGCACCCGGTCACTCGAGCCGGGGGGAGAGATGAGCGACCCCGTGATGGCGAGGCGTCTTGTCCTGGCCGGTGGCGTCGCCGGGCTGGGCGGGCTCCTCGTCGGGTGCGGGTCGCCCACCACGTCCGTCCGGCCGGGCGGGAGCGCGGTGGCCCGCGCCGAGGCCGCCCGGCGCA
>JBDIAL010000245.1:0-5498 GCA_039812405.1 Nostocoides sp. | reverse complement strand
ACCGTGTCCCGGAGCATCGGCTCGAGGTCGAGCAGGTCGCCCTCGAGCTGGTACTCCTCGGCCTCGTCCGTCTCGGCTCCCACCTCGCGGTGGTGGGCCGTGCGGTCGGCGTAGGCGAACAGCTCCTGGAACCGGACGTCCACCGGACGGGACACCGGGTCCAGGCACCGCACGCAGGCGCCGGTGGCCGTCGTGTGCGCCGTGCCGCTCACCAGCACGCCCTCGACGACGGACTCGAGCCGCAGGTCCAGCACGAGCGGCTGGCCCTCCGGGATCCCGATGACGTCGGTGCCGAGGTCGGCGGGTGCCTCGACGACACGGTGGACCTCCTCCATGGACCCCGGTCGCCGCCCGAGGGTCTGCACGTCGAGGACGTGGGGCGATCGGGGGTCGAGGTGGTTCATGGCTCCGCAGACGTCGAATGGCACGGACTGCGCCCGAACGGACGTAGACCGACCGTCAACTCTACCCGAGGGGCCCCGCCACGGCCCAATCGTCCCCTCGGGCCATGCCCGGTCCGGGGCCGCCCTCCCCAGTCGCGCCCGTCGCGCCCGTCGCGCACCTCGACGCGTGGTCCCTGGAGTGGAGCGCCCGGACCTCCTGCACCCGGACCGGCAATGGGCGCCGACGGCACGGTGCCGGACCATGGATCCGTGCTCGACTGCATACCGGGAACGCAGGCCAGGTGACCGATTGCCGGTCCGGCTGTCACGTCCCGGCGCCTCAGCCGGTGCGGTACCGCGCCACGAGGGCATCGCGCACCACGTCCGGCACGAGGCCCGTCACGTCGCCGCCGAGGGAGGCGACCTGGCGCACGAGGGAGCTCGACACGTGGGCGAGCGCGCCGTCGCCGGGCAGGAAGAGGGTCTCGACGCCGGTCAGGTGCCGGTTCATCGCCGCCATGGGCAGCTCGTAGGCGTAGTCGGCCCCGCTGCGCAGCCCCTTGACGATGACCGGCGCGTCGAGCTCGCGGCAGACGTCGACGATGAGGCGTCCCCCGAAGGCGAGGACCCGGACGTTCGGCACGTCCGCCAGCGCCGACTCGAGGAACCCCACCCGGTCGGTCACCGTGAAGGTCCCCGCCTTGTCGGGGTTGTGGAGCACCGCCACGACGAGCTCGTCGACGAGCGCGGCCGCTCGCGTCAGGACGTCGAGGTGTCCGGCGGTCACGGGGTCGTAGGACCCGGGGCACACGGCCCGCCGCAGCTGCTGCTCGCTCACGGCAGCGAACCTATCGCGGCTGTCCCCGGCGCCGGATGGGCCGGAGGCTCGCCCGGCGGCAGGCGCACGGATCCGGAGACGAGGGTCGTCGTGTCCCCTGCGACCCAGACCTGCGCGCCCTCGCGCGACACGTGAACGCGACCGGCCCGCTGCAGGGCCCGGCCCTGGGCGGCGACGTAGCGCTCCGGGAGCACCCCCGCGGCCATGAGCCACTGGCCGAGACCGGCGTTGAGGCTGCCCGTCACCGGGTCCTCGGCGATGTCGCGGCCGTCGGCGTAGAAGGCCCGCACCTCGACGGCGACCCCGCTCTCGCGGGCGACGCGGTCCGGGTACGGCGCAACGAGGCCCACCTTCATCCCGGCGAAGAGCACCGTGTCCGGCCGGGCGGCGAGCACCGCGTCCGGCGAGGAGAGGAGCAGCCCGAGCCACCCGGGGCCGTTGTCGACCCACTCGGCCGCCCGGACCGCCGACGCCGGTATGCCGAGGGCCCGGGTCGCCGCGTCGCGGTCACCGGCCTCGACCGGGCCGCTGCGGACGAGCGGCGGCGCCGCGAAGGCGAGCCGAGCGCCGCGCCGGACCTCCACGAGCCCGGCCCCGCACTCCTGGACGACGACGGTTGGCGACCCCGCGACGCCCCCGGCCTCCAGCCACGCGTGCGCCGACCCCAGCGTCGGGTGCCCCGCGAACGGCAGCTCGCCGCCCGTCGTGAAGATCCGCACCCGGTAGTCGGCGCCGGGCGCCGTGGGCCGGAGCAGGAAGGTCGTCTCCGAGAGGTTCGTCCACCGGGCGAAGGCGGCCATCGTCGCGTCGGAGAGGTCGTCGGCGTCGTGGACGACGGCGAGCGGGTTGCCGCCGAGCGGCGACCCGCCGAAGACGTCGACCTGCGAGAACCTCACCGGCTCGAGCCCTCCTCCGTCGCCACGACGCCCGGGGACACGGCATACCAGACCGCGGTCTCCCCGTAGACCCGGTGCCCGTCGCCGACGAGGCCGGACGGCCAGGCCGGCTCCGGCGAGCGGACGGAGCGCTCGACGACGACGACGGCGTCCGGGGCCAGCCAGCGGTCGGCGAGGGCGGCGAGGACCCCCGCGAGGTCGCCCTCGCCGAGCGGGTAGGGCGGGTCGAGGAGGACGAGGTCGTATGCGGGGTGCCCGGCTCCGGCGAGGAACGCCGCGACCGCCGAGCCGACGACGCGGCACCGGTCGCCGACCCCCAGGGCGGCGACGTTGGCGCGGACGAGGCCCGCCGCACGCCGGTCGGACTCGACGAAGGTCGCGTGTGCCGCCCCCCGGGAGAGCGCCTCGAGGCCGAGCGCGCCGGTGCCCGCGAAGAGGTCGAGGACGCGCGCCCCGTCGACCGCGGCCCGGCTCACGAGCGAGGAGAACACCGCCTCGCGGACCCGGTCGCTCGTCGGCCGGGTGCCCCCACCGGACGGCGTGCGGAGCACCCGCCCGCCGAGCGTGCCGCCGACGACCCGCGTCATCAGCCGCGCTCCAGGTAGGCGGCCTGCTCCTCGTCGACCCGCGCGGCGACCGCGGCGGCGAGGTCGGGGTGACCGGCGAGCGTCGGGTCCCCGGCCACGACGGCGAAGGCGTCCTCGTGGGCGGCGACGACGAGGTCCTCGTCGCGCAGGAGGGACAGGAAGCGCAGGCTCCCCCGCCCACCGCTCTGCCGGGCGCCGAGGATGTCGCCCTCGTGACGCAGCGTGAGGTCGAGGCGGGCCAGGCGGAAGCCGTCGGTCGTCGCGGCGACGGCCTCGAGCCGCTCGCCGGTCTCCTCCCGGTCGGTGCCCGTCACGAGCAGGCAGAGCCCGGGCCGGCCGCCCCGCCCGACCCGGCCCCGCAGCTGGTGGAGCTGGGAGACCCCGAACCGGTCGGCGTCGAGGATGACCATCGTCGTGGCCTGCGGCACGTCGACGCCGACCTCGACGACGGTCGTGGCGACGAGGACGTCGAGGTCCCCGCGGGCGAAGGCGCCCATGACGGCGTCCTTCTCCTCCGGCGCCAGCTGCCCGTGAAGGACGCCGAGCCGGACGCCGCGCAGGGCGGGGTGCTCCGCGAGCTCGGCGGCGACCCGCAGGACGCTCTTCAGCGGGGCCCGGGGCCGACGCGCCGGATCCCCGTCGTGCCCGTCGTCCCCCTCGCGGTCCTCCCACCGCTCCGGCACGTCGTCCTGCCCGTCCGGTCCGAAGGCGTCCTCGGCGTCCTCCTCGACGACGAGGTCGGCGCCGTCGGAGGCGGTGTCGTCGTCGTGGATCCGGGGGCAGACGACATAGACGCGCCCGCCGGCGGCCACCTCCTCGGCAACCCGCTGCCAGGTCCGCTCCATCCAGCCCGGCCGGTGCTCCGGGACGACGTGGGTCGTGATGGGCGCCCGTCCCGCGGGCAGCTCGCGCAGTGTCGAGGTCTCCATGTCGCCGAAGACCGTCATGGCGACGGTCCGGGGGATGGGGGTCGCCGTCATGACGAGGACGTGGGGCGGGCGCTCGGCCTTGGCCCGCAGGACGTCCCGCTGCTCCACCCCGAACCGGTGCTGCTCGTCGACGACGACGAGCCCGAGGTCGGCGAACCGGACCGCGTCCTCAAGCAGGGCGTGGGTGCCGACGACGATCCCGGCCTCGCCGCGCGCCGCCTGGTCCAGCGCCAGGCGGCGCGCGGCGCTGCTCTGGCTGCCCGTGACGAGCGCGACGCGGGTGCCGATGTCGCTGCCGCCGAGCAGGCCGCCCTCGGCGAGGTCGCCGAGCATCGCCGTGATGGAGCGCAGGTGCTGGGCGGCGAGCACCTCGGTCGGGGCGAGGATCGCGGCCTGGGCTCCGGAGTCGACGACCGCCAGCATGGCGCGCAGCGCGACGACCGTCTTGCCCGAGCCGACCTCGCCCTGGAGCAGCCGGTGCATCGGCACGTCACGGGCCAGGTCGGCGGCGATCTCCTCGCCGACGGCCCGCTGCCCATGGGTGAGCGCGAACGGCAGGCGCGCGTCGAAGGCCTCGAGGAGCCCTCCCGGGCGGGCGACCCGGGGGGTCGTCGCCTCCCGCGACCCGTCGGCGCGCCGCCGGGCCAGGGCGGTCTGGAGGACGAAGGCCTCCTCGTAGCGCATCCGGCGGCGCCCCCGCTCGACGTCGGCCCGCCCCCGGGGCTGGTGGAGCAGCCGGGTCGCCGTGAGCCGGTCGGGCAGGTCGCGGGCCGCCCGCACCGACTCCGGCACCGGGTCGGGCAGCGTGTCGAGCGTCGCGAGGACCGCCTCGACCGACCGCATGATCGACCAGTTCTGGAGCCTCGGGACACGGGTGTAGATGGGCAGGATGTCGCCGCGGTCGAGGTCCTGCCCCTCCTCGAGCAGCTCGTAGCCGGGATGGGTCAGCTGCCGCCGGTGGCCGTAGCTGGACACCTGGCCGGCGAAGACCGCCCGGACGCCCGGGACGAGCCGGTCCTCGTGCCCGTATGCCGAGAAGAAGGTCACGTCGAGCTCGCCGCCCCGCTCGCCGACGGCGGTCACCGTGAGCATCCGGCCCCTGCGGTGCTTCATGGAGCGGGCGGTGGCCGTCCGGACCCGGGCGACGACGACGGCATACTGCCCGTCGTGCAGCGTCGACAGGTCGCTGTCGTAGGGGGTGTAGCGGCGCGGCCAGAAGCCGAGGAGGTCCTCGACGGTGCGCAGCCCGCGGGCCCGCTCCAGCGGCGCCGCCGCGGACCCGACGACCTGCTTGAGGGAGGTCGTGGCGTCGACCACCTCACTCGACCCCGACGAGGAGCGGGTACTGCGGCTGGCCCCCGTGGATCCGGACGACCTCGACCCGGTGGTGGGCGGCCACGACGGCCGAGGCCACGGCGTCGGCGAGGCCCGGCGGCGCCTCCGCGCCCGTGACGAGGGTGACCAGCTCGCCGCCTCCGGCGAGGAGCTGCTCGAGGACGGCGACGGCGACGGCCTGCAGGTCGTCGCCGATGACGGCGAAGTCGCCGCCCACGATCCCGAGGACGTCGCCGGGCACGCAGTGCCCCGCGCTCGTCAGCCCCTCCCGGGCGGCGACGGTCACGCCGCCGTGCCGCGTCGCGGCCGCCGCCTCGGCCATGACGACGGCGTTGTCCTCCGCCGACTCCCCCGCGTCGAGGACGGCGAGGGCGGCGATCCCCTGGACGACCGTGCGGGCGGGCACGACGTGGACGACGAGGCCCTCGGCCCGCGCCGCCTGGGCGGCCGCCCGGGCGGCCAGGAGGGTGTCGGCGTCGTTGGGCAGGAGGACGACGCCGCGCGCGTGCGCCGAGCGGATCGCCTCGAGG
>JBDIAL010000244.1:0-5524 GCA_039812405.1 Nostocoides sp. | reverse complement strand
GGGCCTCATCCCTGGTCGCCTTGTGCGTCTGGATCCGGCCGTACTTGGGGTCCCGCAGGGCGAAGTACTCGGTCAGGGAACGGACGGGCACGGCCAGCCGTGGACGGCTGCTCACTGCTGGCCCTGAAGGTGGGCGAGGACCTCGGTGCGGTGGAACCGGCGATGACCGCCCAGGGTGCGGACGGTGCTCAGCTTGCCGGCGGCCGCCCACCGGGTGACGGTCTTGGGGTCGACGCGGAACAGCCGGGCGACCTCGGCCGGGGTGAGCAGGTCCTGCTCGGCGGATGGTGTCTTCATCGGGGTGCCTTCCGGGAGGGAGTGGTGGATGGCCCCGGCGGGCCGGGGAGTCTGGCTCATCGCGGACCTGCCAGGGACCGGCCCGCGGACCGCAGGACGACAGCGGTCGCACCCAGCAGCAGCAGGGCGCGCTGGATCTGGTGCTCGTCGACGTCCGGCAGCCGCAGACGAGCAAGGGCCGACACCGGCCGGCTGACAGGGGCGACAGCGACGGTGGCCATCAGTGCTCCTGGGTGTTGGAGGACGGGGACGGGCACGCCGATCCGGCGGCACGCTCGGCGGGGTGGACCGGCAGGTCGTACCGGGCCTTGACGGCCAGGAACCGCAGCACGTAGCGGCAGGCGTCGGCGCGGTTGGCCGGCAGCCACTGCCCTGGTCCCTGCTCTCCCTTGGCCTCGTTGGTGTGTCCGTCGACGGCCAGCAGCTCCAGCGGGTCGTTGGCGAACTGGACCCGGCGTGCCTGGCTCCAGCGCCACGCACCGTCGGCCCATGCTTGGCGGAGGCTGACGACGTGGTCGATCTGGATGGCGGCGGCGTCGGTCTTGTTGTAGACGATGCGGCGACCGGTGTAGGGGTCGTGGGCGAGGACTCCGGACAGGGTCGTGCAGCCGCGCGAGACGCGGTCGACCAGGTCGCGGGCGAGGATGTCGTCGCGGGTTCGGCACCCGTTGTGATCGGTGTCGACCCACCCGGCGCCGAACTGGGCGCGGGAGTATGCCGGCGCGACACCGGACGACGGCGACGACGAGGGGCGATGCTCGGGTGACGCATTGCCGGTCGACGGGTTGACCCAGACGGTCACAGCAGCGACGAGCAGCGCAGCCAGTGCCGCGATCAGGACCAGCCCTGCGGGGCCGTTCAAGGCTCGGGCGGTGCGGGGACTCATCGGGGGACGCTCCAGGTGTGAGGGCTGGTCAGGGGGCCAGGTGGGTGGCGTGGTCGAGGGATCCCACCAGGGCTGATCGCCAGGGCCGGTCGTGGACGGCTCGAGGTGAGTGGCCGCCGCACTGGCACGTCCACTCCCAGTCGCCGTGGTGGGCGCGGTAGACCCGGGGGTGGTGGTGAGCCCGGTCGACGCGGTGGCGGCCCATCAGCGGGCCCCGGTGGGAGCCGGCCGGGACAGCAGAGTCGCGAGCTCGTCAGCGATGACCGGCCGGCCGGGATCCGCGACCAGGCGCTCGACGAGTTGCGCGGTCGAACGGGGGTCGCGCGCCAGCAGGCCGCAGGCGCGAGCCCGGGCGCAACGCATCAGGTCCTCCAGCCTCAGCGGAGTGTCCTCGGGCAGGGCCGTGGGAGTGATGGCCCGCCCGGCGATGGACAGCGCGGCCGTGGCGGCGCGGGCGATGTCGTCCTCGGCGCCGAGCTCGGGACCGCGGCCGCTGACGACGGCGACGTCCGCGGCGAGGAAGACGGTCATGAGGTCGTACAGGTTGTCGGTGGAGGACGCGGGCGCGGTCAGCGTGGTAGCGCCGAGCCGCGAGCACGTGACGTGCAGGTCGACCTGGTCGACCTGCAGGCCCAGAGCGTGGGCGACGACGGCGTGAGCAGCCTCATGTTGCGCGGTCTGGACCAGGTCGGCCGCGGTCCGCCGGCTGGTGACACGCGCGCCATCCGCGGCGACTGCGGAACCGGACCGGGCATCCGTCTGGAGGGGTGTCGCCGCCCGACGGGGGCGGGCCGCGTAACCGGCCACGACCGCCATCCAGACCAGCGCGAAGAGCAGGGGCCGGGCACCGCCGGCGGAGGCGCGCCATGCGCCGGCGACGACGGGTCCCGCGACGAACCCGGCGAGGACCAGCAGCGCCGCCTCTACCAGCCGCATCACCAGCTGGTAGACCGTCAACCCGCCGGCGCCGGCGCGCAGGAACAGCGCGACCACCATCATGACCAGCACGGCGACGGTGACGCCGAAGAGCAGGGCCGCGGCGTTGGCGTCGTCGCGGGCGCTGGCAGCGAGAAGGCCCCGAGCCAGGGGGATGAGCAGGCTGCTCCCGGCCGCGATCGCGGCGGCTGTCAGGCCCGCACCGACCAGGGCGAGCGGCACGGACTGGCCGGCACGCCACAGGGCCCGGCCGGTCGTGAGAGACAAGCCCACCGTCCAGGCGATCGCGAAGGCCGGCAGGACCGCGGCCGCCGTGTCGTAGCTCATTTCGCACCACCCCGGCCTGCCAGGGGGACGCGGGGCGCGCGCTTCACTACCGGCGGCCAGCTCAGACCGCCATCGGGTTGGACACACAGGGACCCCTCGGGCAGCTCGTCGCGCTGCTCGGTGAACTCCCCGCGGATGACCCACGGTGACTCGGCCGTGTTCGTCGCGCCGCGGTGGGCCGGGAGTCCACCGATGACCGACACGTCGGCCGGCGGTGTCAGGGGTGGAGTCCATGCGGTGACGGTGACGTCGCAGCGTTCCAGGTCGCCGGGCCGGACGGGCTCCTGGTCGGCGCCGGCGGCCAGGTAGGCGACGGCGCCGGGCTGCACGTCGACGGTGACCCCGGCGTGGATCCAGCCGGTCGCGCCGACGCCGAGCTCGACGACGCCGTCCCAGTGGACGACCTCGACGACGTCGTCTTCGACCACGAGGGCCCCGTCGGGGCCGGCCAGGATCATCGGGGGTCCTCGGCGGGCAGGTTCCACAGCGCCTCGAGCTCGTCCAGGGCGACGGACGACGCGGCGGCAGTGGCCTGCCAGTACACGTCCCGGCACCCCGGCGGCCGGACCCGCTCGACCAGACCGGCCCGCTCCAGCGCCCGCAGCTGGCTGTAGACCTCGTGGTCGTACCGGCGCCGCACCCGGACGTGGTGGTCGCCATGGCAGGTCTCGGTCACGTCGGGTCGTGGCCGAGCCGCATGCCACGCCGGGTAGCAGCCGGGCGCGATCTCGGTCACCCGCGGCGCCTGGGCGCCGACCGCGACGGTGCTGATGGGCTCGGCGGCACCGGAGACCGTGGCCAGGATCTGATCCCGGACCGACGGGGTGTCGATGTGCATCATGATCCGGACCCCTCCCCGCCGATGGCCACCTGGTAGGCGGCACGAAGGTCGGCGGTGACCCGGTGCTGGTTGGGCTGCATCAGCCCTGCTCCCCGGGCCCACGCACGGATCCGGTCCTCCTCGCGGGTCTGCGCGGCCCGCGCCGCCCGGGTCCGCGACTGCGACGGCAGCCGGGTGAAGAAGTCCTCCAGGTTGCGCCCCGGCTGGGCGTTGTACCGGTCGACGAGGACGGCCGCGACCAGCCGCGGCATCACCCCCTTGTGCGCCTCCCGCAGGTGCACGGCGCGGGCCTTCACCTGCCGGGGCGCCATATCTTGCATCGCGTTGACCAGGCGGTCGGGGCTCAGCTCGTCCTCGCCGGCATAGTGATGAAGCACCAGCGCCAGCCCGTGCAGCAGGTCACCGTCCAGCGCGTCGGCGGTGCGACCCCACGCCGACAAGATCAGACACAGCGAGGACGACAGCAGCGGCAGACCGCCGGTGGCCACGATCAGCTCCATGGCCCGCGTGGCACGCACCGTGCCGTCCTTGGTGGCTGCGGACACCTTCAGCCCGTGACCCTCCACGACCCGCTCGATGTCCAGCACGTCCGGGTCGCCGGCGCCGCGACGCGCCCACCACCGGTCCCACCCGGTCAGCGTCCGACGCTGCCGGTCGATGCAGTAGAAGAGGTTGGCCTCCTCGGCCGGGGTCAGACCGGTGTGGATGCGGGCCGCGAACGCGGCCTCCTCCCCGAGGACCTCCCGCAGCATCGCCCACCGGTGCTGCCCGTCGATGACGGCAAACCGCTCCCCGTCGCGCGCAGACACCTCCAGCACCCCGACCAGAGCCGGGTCGTACTCGCCCACCATCCGCCCGACCCGGGTCTGGTCCAGCGGCCGCTGGTAGGTCGCGTCGACCACGACCTGGGCCACCGTCACCACCCCCACGTACGGGTCCCGACGCGCCGGGACGGCCGTCAAGATGCTGGATCGGGCGTCGGCGACCGCCGCCGCCAAAGGGTTGCTCGTCATGCGGTCCTCCCAGTGGTGTCGCGGACGGACGAGATCCCGTCCCGCAGGTACTTCTCCACGACGGCTGTCGTGACCTCCAACCGCTGCGCGATCTGCACCACGGACATGCCCGAAGCACGCAGCAGGTCGATCTCCTCCCCCGTGGTGGTGCTCTGCTCGACGCCGACGATGTGCGCGACCAGCACCCCATGCCGACGCCGCAGCTCGACACGATCGGCAACGTTCGTCCCCGCCCAGACCCCATCGACGTCGTACGCCAACGCATAGCCCAGACAGCCTTCGAGGAAGACACACCCCGAACACATGACCCGCACCTCAGACGGCACCGGGTCACCGGGACGAGCCGGGAACATCACCGACGCCTCGACACCAGTGCACGCCTGCCGACCGTCAAAGGCGGGGTAGCCGGCCTCGACGGGCTGCCACTCGGTCACCGCGCGCGCATCCGTCACGACAGCCTCCGCGGGCCCCGCTCAGGCTGGAACGACAGCACCTCGGCCACCGCCCCACCAGGAAGCACCGTCCGCTCCCCCGTGCGGTGGTAGTACAGACAGGCCCGCGCAAACCGCGGCTGCAACTCACCCTCCCGCTCATACATCCGCCACGCGGCCCCGCACCGGTCCTCAAAGTCGTGCCAGAAGTAGCCCTGCCGGTTCAGCGGCCCACCGACGCACAACACCGACGTGACCCGCACCTCCGCGGCAACCTCCGGCGAGGACAACGCGAAACCCGCACCGGCCGCCTCCACGCTCACCGGTCAGCCCTCCGGACCGCCCGCCGACCCAAGACGCCAACCAGCAGCACCACCGTGACGACCCGCACGACCCTGCGCCCAACCCAATAGGCGGCCGGCACCAGCAGCAGCACCACCACCAGACGACGCCCGTCCAACCCAGCCCCCGCACCAGGGATGACAACCATCGCGTGCTCGGCACCGACCAGAACGTGATGGCTCAACAGCCACCCCGTCGCCGAGTGCGCCCAACGCAGCACCATCGCCGGCAGCAGGAAGACCGCCCCCAGCGCCAGCAGCAGCACCATGACCAGGCGGTCGTCGTCGTTGGTCATGACGCCTCGACCCCCGCGACCAGAACGGCAGGACCGGGCACGGTGTGGACATCCACACTCGCCGCCATCGTCTCGCCGCGCAGCTGACGCTGCAGATCGTCACGCTCGGCGGTATCCAACCCACCCCAGATCCCATGCCGCTCGTTGGTGACCAGC
>JBDIAL010000243.1:0-5545 GCA_039812405.1 Nostocoides sp. | reverse complement strand
ACCCGACAGCTCCCTGGTGATCTTCCCCGACGACCCCCACCGGCGTCCCTTCGCCCGGATCGACCTGCCCGACACGATCGAGGACTGCGCGGCGACCATGCACGCCCTGGCCCGGGCATACGCCACCCGCGGCGACGGCCCCGTCATGGTCCTGGCGTTCACCGACCGGCTCGACCTGGCCAGCGCGGCCTGCGAGGCGGTCGCCGAGGCGATGCCCGCGACCCAGCCGGTCGCGGCCCAGCTGGCCGTGGACGGCGACCACTGGCTGCGGCTCGACGAGCCGACGTTCGGCACGATCAGCCAGGCCGACCGAGACCGCATCGCCGCCGAGTACGTCCTCGCCGGCCGCCGGCAGCCCTACACCTCCCCGGCGCAGCTGCGAGCCTCCTTCGACCCGCGCGGACCGGACCTGACCGACGCGGTCCTCACCCACGCCCACCACGCCATCACCGCCGCCCGCGGCGGCCCGGGCCTGGCCGCGGAGAAGGCGTGGCTGGCGGAGGTGGTCACCGACGCCGTGACCACCGGGGCCATGCCCGGCGACGAGCCGGCCGCGCGGATGATCGGCGACGTCCAGCTCGTGCCGTTGCGCGACCATGTGTGGGCCCTGATGGACCGCAGCGACGCGGGAGGACACGCCGCGCTCTGGAAGAACCTGCTGACCCGCAGCCCCCAGGAGGCCATCGACCCGGTCGTCTCCCTCGCCGCCTTCGGGGCGTGGCTGGCCGGGGAGGGGATGGCGGCCCGGCTGGCGTTGGAGCGCCTGAACAACCCCGACTACTCGATGGCCCAGCTGGTGAGCGTGGCCGTCGAGCACGGCCTGTCGCCGGCGAACTGGGCACGCGGCCAGGCTCCGCAGCCCGAGGTCGGGGCCGAGCAGGTCGACCCGCCCCGCCGCGGCATCCGCCGCGACCCGCCCACCCCGCCGAGCAGGAGGCCACAGCATGGACCCCAACCCTGACCCCACCCCGACAGCCGCAGGCGGCGCCTCCTCGCTCGAGGCGCGACTGCGCCGCCTCTTAGCCCGCCACGCTGCGACGCCGCCCCACCCCGCCGGTCACCGACCCCGACGGGTCGAGCTGACCTGGTGGCCGGTGGCGCCGCACGACTGACCCCGCCACGGGGCCGCCGGCGCGCGGGGCGGGGTCGGCACGAGGTGCCCGTGACCGGACCGGAAGGAGCCTGACCGATGACCGACCGCAAGACGTGGGAGGTGGCCTACCGTCGCGACCGGGCCTGCGGCCGCACCCGATATGTGCCGGCCGAACCCGCGCGCGCCGTCCTGCAGCGGCTGCTGGCAGCGCACGTCCCGCTCCGGGCGCTGGCGCGGGCGACGGGGCTGAGCGGCGCCGCCCTGCACGCCATCGTCTCCGGCGCCCACCCCCACGTGCAGCGACGCACCGCCGACCGCATCGCCGCCCTCACCCTGCCAGGCCTCTACGCCGCGCAGACCCACGGCCACGTCCCCAAGATCGGCGCCGTCCGGCGCCTGCACGCCCTGATGGCCATGGGCTGGAGCCGCGCCGACCTGGACCGGGCCGGCGCCGGCAACCTCGGCAGGGTCCTGAACGGACCAGGCGACCTGGTCACCATCGACACCTGGCGCCGGATCAGGGACCTCTACGACACCCACTCCATGACGATCGGGCCGTCCCCGACGACGATGGCCCACGCCCGCGCCCGCGGCTACCCGCCACCGCTGGCCTGGGACGAGGACGCCATCGACGACCCCCACGCCACACCAGCCGGCCTCGGACGCGACCCCACCCGCGTCCTGGACACCGTCGCGGTCGACCGCGCCACCCAGCAGCCAGGACACGCCGCGCCGCTGACCCGGCCCGAACGGCTCCAGGTCGTCCGCGCGATGAGCACCGCCGGCGCCCCCGCCCGCCAGATCGCCGAGCACCTGGACCTGTCCGACCGCTCCGTCCTGCGCATCCAGCAGCGGCACGCCATCCCCACCCCGCACGCAGCCAGCCCCAGCCCGCAACGCTAGCCAGCCCCGGCCTGCCGGCACGGGCCGCTGCATGCGACGCCCTCGGCGGCCCACCTCCGCCGGCAGCCGACGGGGAAGCCGTCCGGCTCTACGAGCTGGACCGCTAGCAGACCAGCGCCAACTGCTGTCCCGCGGCCGTTGCGGCGGTCAGGCGGTGGATCCGGGCGGCGGTATGCGGGGTCTGGTGTTCCCGCGCGAGGAACCCGGCCAGCGCGGTCCCGAACCCGGCCGCCACCACCAGGTTGTCCGCGTCGGCCTCTGCCTGCTGGTCGGCCCGGATCTCCCACCACGGCAGCGGATACGAGAGCGCGACGACCAGCCCCGCCGCCACGCCCGGCAGCAGGGGACCCACGGTGACGCCCTGGAAGACGGCGACCACGCCGGTCACGACGCGCAGCCGCCACGCGAGCCTCACCAGGGGCAGCCGGCCCATGACGCGCCCCACCCCGGCGGCGACGGCCCGGACCGTCCGCCACGGCAGCAGGGCAACCTCCAACGCCACCTCGAACCGGGTCTGACCCAACCGCAGCCGCCCGATCGCGTGCGCGAGCAACGCCGCCGACTCCTGTGCCGGCAGACCCCC
The DNA here is from genome assembly GCA_039812405.1 of Nostocoides sp. Lineage (GTDB taxonomy): Bacteria > Actinomycetota > Actinomycetes > Actinomycetales > Dermatophilaceae > Nostocoides. The sequence continues at coordinate 2,966 of JBDIAL010000243.1, read as the reverse complement.
GGGTGCGGCGGCGCCCACCATGCCCCGGGACACCAACACCGTCCGACGGCCGGCGGCACGCACCCAGACTCCCTCGTGGTGGCCGAGGATCAGCACCTCGACCGGCGAGCCCAGCAGCCCGGCGACGGTGAGCAGCCGCACGGCCGGGCCCAGGACGGCCAGCTCCTCCGGCCGCGGCTCCCGCGCCGCCGTCAGCACCCGGGTCGCCGGCACCTCCCACCGGCCTGCCGCCAGCACCACGATCACGACCGTCGCGCCCAACAGCACGGCCACGCCGGCCATCGATGGCAGGGCCGCCAGAGTGACCACCCCCAACGCGCAGCTCGCGCCGACGCCGGTCGCGGTCGCGCAGACCCGCGCCACGTTCCGCCTGCCCGTCATCACAACCTCCGCTGCCGTCCTGACTCGTGCATCTGACTCAACTTTCGTGGTCGGCGTCCGCCGACGCACCCCGATGCGACTTCTGGGGTCATCAAGCCAGTGTCACCGCCACCCCCGACAGCACCCCTAGGGCAACAAAGCCGGGCCCGGTTCGGTTGTCCACAGGCCGTGACGAGACCGCCGACTTGTCCACAGAACCGTCCCGGGGGCAGCCCACGACACGACAGATCCGGCTTGATGGCCGACACGACCCCGACGAGACGACAGGAGACCACCGACATGAGTCACCCTCCCCAGACAGCCCCCCTGCAGACGTGGCTGGACATGACCGTCCTGCTGATCGAGGCCGGCGACCGCGGATCTGAGGCCGCAGCAACAGATCCCGCCGTCCACTCCCTGGCCCTGGGCGCCGACATCGTCGCGGCCCGCGCCATCGACCTGATCCCGCCCGCCCTCGACGCCCAGCTCGACGACGTCGCCGTCGACGCCGACTGCGCCACAGCCAGCACCGGCGACCTGATCCGTGCCGCCGTCGCAGTCGCCGCGCGACACCCGGTCACCGACTACCCCGACGGCGCGGCCACGGTTCTGAGCAGTCTGCACGCCCTCGCCGCGGAGGCCGGCGCATGACGACCACCCAGCCCCAGCCGGCCGCCGCATCCTCGATGGTGGACGGCCGCAGCGTCGCCGAGCTGCTCACCCAAGCCGACATCGACGCCCGCGACCTGCTGTGGGACCCCAACCCGTTCCGCGCCAAAGCCCTGAGCCGCACCTGGGGCGACGTCATCAGCTCCGCAGCCACCGCCTGGAACACGATTCCCGACCCGACCGGCGACCTGACCATGACCCGCATCCAGGAAGCCGCGGCCGGCATCGGCCGCGCCCACCGCCGGGCCCTGTGGAAAGGACCCGGCGAGCCAGACCCGACGATGGAGTCCATCGCCGACGCCCTGGACCACGTCACCGCCCTGGTCACCAGCCGACACGACCCCGCCGTGCCCCTCACCGACGCAGGACAACGCGACGCCGACGCCGCCCGCACTCGGATCATGCACATCGTCTACCTCGCCAGCCACGCCGCGAGCCTGGCCGCCTCCCGCTACACCCACCCCGACCAGGAGTCCTTCGACGTCCGGCGCCGGCTCACCGCAGAAGCTGCCACGCGCTTGTCCGACGACGTCGCCGACCGCATCGGTCACGTCGAACGCCTCGCCGGCACCTGAAGCGTTCGGGGATTGTGGCCGCATCGTCTCCCACCAGAGAGGATGCACGGCATGGGTAAGCACTACGACGCCGCGACGAAGGAGCGGGCGGTCCGGATGGTCCAGCAGGCCGCCGGGGAGACCGGGTCTGTTGTCAGGGCGTGTGAGCGGGTGGGGGCCTCGTTGGGGATCTCCAAGGACACCGTCCGTGGCTGGGCCAGGCAGGCTCAGATCAACGACGGCGCGACCGCGGGGATGACCACGGCCGAGCGGGAAGAGATCCGCGACCTGAGAGCGAAGGTGCGTCGCTTGGAGGACGAGAACTCGATCCTTCGGTCGGCCGCGACTTTCTTCGCGGGGGAACTCGACCCCCGACGCCGATGATCTACGCGTTCATCGATGACCAGCGCGCCGCGGGGCGGTCGGTCGAGTCGGTCTGTGAGGTCTTGACCTCGGTCGGGATCCAGGTCGCCGCCCGCTCCTACCGACGCGCTCGGGCCGCGGGTGCCGTGCTGGCCGGGCAGGTACTCGCGTTGGCGTACTTGGCCAATGCGATCCACTCCCTCGCGTTCCGGTACGAGGGCGCGACCGGCGCGTTCCGGCTGACGCCGGCCGGGTTGTACGGTCGGCGGAAGATGACGGCGCTGCTGCGCCGCTCGGGCCACGACGTTTCGCGCGAGAGGGTCCATCGGGCGATGAAACTACTCCGGCACAACGGGATTCGCCGCGGCCGGATGGTACGGACCACGATCCCCGCCAAGGACGGGCACCGAGCCGGTGACCTGTTGAACCGGGACTTCACCGCGGCCGCGCCGAACCTGGTGTGGGTCACCGACTTCACCTACGTCCGAACCTGGGCAGGATTCGTGTACGTCGCGTTCATCGTCGACGTCTACGCCCAACGAATCATCGCCTGGCACGCCGCGACGTCCAAGGCCACCGACCTGGTGATGACCCCGTTGACGATGGCCCTGTGGGAACGAGACCGCCAAGGGCGCGCGGTGGAACCCGGTGAGCTGATCCATCACAGCGACGCCGGGTCTCAGTACACCTCGATCCGGCTAACCGAGCACCTCGCCTTGGAAGACATCGCCCCCTCGATCGGGACCGTCGCTGACGCCTACGACAACTGCTTGATGGAGAGCATCATCGGCCTGTACAAGACCGAGTGCATCGACACCACCGTCTTCCACGACGGACCGTACAAGACCGTCCTGGACGTCGAGCTCGCCACCGCGGCATGGGTCGGTTGGTACAACGACGAACGGCTCCACTCCAGCAACGACTACACCACCCCCACCGAGTACGAGACGGCCTACTACGCTGCCCTCAACCCCGAGAAGCAGCTCATTTGACGAGCGGCCAACATCCCCGAACGCTTCA
>JBDIAL010000242.1:0-5565 GCA_039812405.1 Nostocoides sp. | reverse complement strand
AGGCGTGGCGCCGGGTGAGCGGCGGGGAGCGGGAGGTGGTGGCCCGGTGACCCGCGCCCGCCCCGTCGACGCGCTGCTCGCCGCCGTCGCGACGCTGCTGGCGCTGCTGCCGCTCACGACGCTCTTCGAGCCGAACAGCTTCCTCCAGCCGTCCGTCGTCATGATCGGCGTCGTCGCGGTCACCGGGGTGGCCGGGCGCGTCCTCGTCGCGCGGCGCTGGCCCGTCGTCGTGGCCCAGGTCGTCACCGGGTTCCTCACCGTCGTCGCCATGGACGGCCGGGGCCACCTCTGGCACGGCCTGCCGACGCTCGACCTGCTCGCCGCCTGGCGCGCCGTCCTCGTCGACGCCGTCCGGACGATCCAGAGCTACACCGCGCCGGCACCCACCACCAGAGGGGTCATCCTCGGCGTGACGCTCGGCGTCGGCGTCGCCGCCGTCCTCGTCGACGCCCTGGCGGTGACCTACCGCTCGCCGGCGCTCGCCGGCCTGCCGCTCCTGGCGGCATACCTCATCTCGGCGGCGAACTCCGGTGTCGGGCTCCCGGCGGTCTACTTCCTCCTCTCGGCGTCGGCCTGGGTCCTCCTGGTGGGACGGCAGGGGGTCGCCTCGTTCCGTGGCTGGGGGACGGCGATCCCCCTCGACGCCCCGGAGCGCCGGCTCGGCGACGAGGCGCTCTCGCTGCGGTTCACCTCGGCCGGACGGCGGCTCGCCCTGGGCTGCCTCGTCCTCGCCGTCGTCGTCCCCATGGCCCTGCCCCACCTGCCGTCCCGGTTCCTCCTGTCCGGCCTCGGGCGCAACCCGGACGGGGTCGGCGCGGGCAGCAGCATGCGCCTGTCGAGCACCCTCGACGTGGGCCGCAGCCTCGGCAGCCGCAGTCAGGGGGCGGTGCTCGTCTACCACAGCGACGCCGCGGTGACCGAGCCGCTGCGCGTCGACGTGCTCACGAGCTACTCGAACGGTCTGTGGACACTGCCCGACGCCTATCCCGTCGGTCGGCAGCTCCCCGACCCGCCGGACGGGACGGACCGCGACGTCACCCGGACGACGGATCAGATCACGGTGCGGGACAACACGATCGACCCGCCCCAGCTCGCCGCTCCCTACCCGGTCGTCGGGGTCTCCATGGGGCGTCTGGACTGGACGGCCACCCGCAGCGGCACGATCCACATCGCGCAGCGGCCCTCGAGCTACCGGATCGACTACCTCACGCTGAGCCCGACGGAGGCCCAGCTGCGGGCGGCGACGTTCGACTCCCTGGACTACGGCTCGATCGACGGGAGCGACCTCGACGTCGACGGCGGCTCGATCGACACCGTCGAGCGCATCGTCGACCGGCTCGTGCCCCGGGACGCCGACCCCATCACCGTGGCTCGGGCCATCCAGAACTACCTGCGCGGGCCCACGTTCACCTACACGCTCCACCTCGCCAAGACCGCGCCACAGGATGGCGGCGACCCGCTCCTCACCTTCCTGCGCACCCGCAAGGGCTACTGCGTCCAGTTCGCGACGGCGATGATCATGATGGCCCGGGCTCGCGGCATCCCGGCCCGGATGGCCATCGGCTTCCTCCCCGGTCACGTCCAGGCGGACGGCTCGTACGTCGTCCGGGCCTCCGACGCCCACGCCTGGCCCGAGCTCTACTTCACGGGCATCGGCTGGCTGCGGTTCGAGCCGACGCCCGGGTCGCGCTCCGGGTCGGCGCCGATCTACTCCACGGCCCCCCTACCCGGCGACACGAACACGCCGGCGAGCACCCAGAGCGCCTCGCAGGCCCCGAGCCCGACGATCACGCCGCGCGTCGTCAACCCCCAGAACGACGGGGGCCGGGCGACGACCCCGACCCCCGCCGCGCCGCTGCGGCTCTGGGAGGGGGTCCGCGGCCTGCCCTCCTGGGCCTGGGTCGGCGTCCTGCTGCTCCTCGGTGCGCTGAGCGCCCTGGTCGTCCCCGCTGCGGCGGCGCTGCGGCGTCGGCGCGAGCTGGCGACCGCCGTCGACGACGCCGAGCGCGTCGAGGTCGAGTGGCAGGGACTCGTCGCCCGGGTCGGCGACCTCGGGGTGCGACCCCCGCCGGGCGCGACGCCGCGGCAGGCGGGCCGGTACCTCAGCACGCGCGCCCAGCTCCTCCGGGAGGAGGACGAGGTCCTCAGCTCCGTCGTCTCGACCGTCGAGACGGCCCGGTATGCCGCGCCCGGGACTCCCGTCGAGGACGTCACCGCACCCGCCCGGCAGGTCCTCGACGCCGTCCGCCGCAGCCGGCCGCGCCGCGAGCGGCTGCGGGCCCGGCTGCTGCCCGGCGAGGGCCTGGAGCAGCTGCGCTCGGTGGGCCGGCGGCTGCTGCGCGCGCCCCGCAACGCCGTCGCCCGCCTCCGCCATCCCCGTCGCTGACGCTCGACAGCCGTGACCCGGCGCGTGGAGCCGCCGTCACGGCCTGGCCGCCTCGGTCGTTCAGCGGTTCAGCGGTTCAGCGGTTCAGCAGGTCGGCGAGGTGCACCCGAGGGCGGCGGCACCTCTCGGGTCACTGCGCCGATCGGCTCTCGGCCGACGGGGAGTCGGCGGCCATGAGGGCCCTGATGATCTTCTTCTTCTGACGCTGCGCCAGACCGACCGCGTACGGGATGCCGAGCTGGGTGATCCAGGCGGACATCCATACGCCGACCAGGGTCGATCCCGTCTCGGTCGGCTCGACGATGACCGAGATGGTGGGCCCCAGACCACCGGCATCGCGGGACTGACTGGTGGCCGAGCCGATGAGGACCCTCGCCTTCTTGTTGAGGTGGGCGCTGCCACTCGCCTCCTTCCAGCGGAGGCCGGGGAACTGCAGGCTCGCGACGTCGAGGGCGCGCTCGGGCGTCAGCGCGACGACCACCTCTTCGGACTGCCTCGCCCTGCCCGCCAGCCAGAGGTACCAGCACAGCCATCCGATGATGACGATGAGTGCGAGGACCATGATGGTTCCGAAGCTCATTCCGTCTCCTGTCCGTTTCTCTCGCCTCAGATCGCGAGCTGTCAGAGTGATGGGGCTCGCCGAGGCCGATGGGCCCGACCAGTCCTCTGGACTCCCACTCGATGTCGGGCATGGCCTCCGCGCCCACGCGATCCTATGGTGCGTATGTGCATCTATATATGGGAACCGTAGATCTTGGGGAGCCGATTCCTCGGCCGGACGGCCTCGAGATCCCGGCTCACCCGGCCGATTGACGCGGGGTGCTGTCGAGTCCGGCGCGGAGGGCGGTGAGAAGCAGCGGAACACAGTCGATGGCGACAGTCAGAGAATGGGTGCTCGACTCCGTGGCGGTCACCGAGACCCACACCTGAGGATCGTTCGGCCATTGGCTCCGCTGGATGACCAGCTCCTCGGGGTGAGCCACGCGCCGCATGGTCCGGCATTCGAGGACCGCGACGATCGACGGGACGATCGTGCCGTCGTCCTGGTGATAGCGATCCTCCGGATGGTCGTCCTCGTGATGCGCTCGTGTGCACCACGCGGGACACTCCTCCTCAAGCCACGACGGACGGCCATCGCTCGGAGTAGGCATTGCTGGCTCCCTCCACTCTCAGTTCCGCAGACAAGCACGCGGCACCGACGACCAGGTCCTCTGCCTGCGCAGTTGTCCACAGCCAGCAGGCGACCGCTACAGATTCCCATACATGGATGGTCAGTCTTAGGCCGACTGGCCAGAAGACTGACATTCATGGGAGACAGGCCGGATGGTGGCTGGGACGACTACGCCCGGGAGCTCGGCCACAATCTCCTCAGAGCCCGGAGCGCCATGGGGCTGAGCCAGGAGCGGGTCGCACACGAGGCAGGCATCGCGGCCTACACGTACCAGAAGTTCGAGAAGGGTGAGTCACGCCCGGGCACCCCGATGAACCCACGGCTCTCGACCCTCGTGGCGCTCAGCCAGGTGCTGGATGTCGCCATCTCCGATCTGCTGCCCGAGGGGGCTCCCGATATGCGTGGCTATCGGACCTGAGCAGACCGGCACCGCGACCCGCTCGCCGCCGCCATGGACGAGGGCGGCGCTGACGCAGTCGGACATCACCCGGTCGAGGTCCTGCGACCACGACATCCCATGGATGGGCCGGGGCAGACTCCGGGCGCCCAGTCCCGCCGACCGGCACGGCGAGCTCGACCCATGAGGGGCTCGATCGGGGATGCCGGCAGCGAGGGCCAGGGGGACGACGCCGAGCCGCGAGCTCTCGCTCGCGACGGAGGCGAGCCGGCAGCGCGGCGTCGTACCCCTTCGGTCCGCTCCTCGTCAGAAGCGGTCCCCGATACCGAACTTCTGCTCGAGGGCGTCGGCCGTCTTGATCGTCAGGTCGAACGGCTCGAGGAACTCGTCGATGTCCAGCGTGGCGAGCGGAACACTGTGCCGGTAGGCGAGCTGTGAGCCGTACTGGACCACCCCACCGACGACGTACTCCGACGCCTCGACGAGCAGCGCCGAGATGTCGCGTATCGCCGAGAACTCGGCGAAGAACGACACGATCATGGCCCATTCCTGGTCGCTCGAGGGCATGCTGCCACGGGCCACCAGCACCTCCTGGGTCCGGTTGCCGTTCAGCGCGAACGTGAGCCGAAGGAGCGTGCCGGTGTCCTCGGCGATCTTGTAGTTGCGACGGAGATAGTCCGCCAGGTCGTTCCAGGAAGCCATCGCCTAGCGCTTCCAGTGGCCGCCGTGCTCGCTGCAGACCTGGCCGGTGTTGCGGCACTTGCTGCACGTCAGGTTGCTACGACCTCCGCGGCAACCCTGACAGTCGTTGAGCTGGCGGTAGCACTTCTCGCATTTCTGAGCCACAGCTCGTTTCCCTCTCACTCGATGTGGATGTCGATCAGCTGCCGACAGGGCACCGCTATCTCGCCGTGCCTGGAGGGGAGCATAGAGGAGAGATGACCATCTATAGATGGTTTCGCGAAAGGCCTCTCGAATGCTTCGGGGTCCGAGCCAGGGCCCCGTTCAGCGCCCCCGACAAGGGCTCCCGAACCGCGCACGGGGACGCGTTGCCGAGGACGCGCCCCTCTCCGTGGACGCGGTGAACATCGCGGTGGCGGGGCCTATGGTCCTCCGACGCAGTGAGCGATGTCGAGGGCTACGACATTCTCAGCGCGGAGTACGAGGACGTCCTGGACATGCGAGAGACGTCTCATGAATGGATGGGGGGTGACTACTTCGCCGACTGTGGAGGAGGCGGCTTCTACGACACGTGGGCGATTGCCGGTCGAGATAATCGAGGCGACCAGGCCAGACCATCACCTGTTCCGTGACCACCCGTGGGCCCGGACAGACCTTCGCCATCGTCATGGAGGAGAACACCGATCGCGGCAAGGCTGACGGCAGACCTTGCCGGTCCCGGTGTTGGTGAGGGGGCGGGCTCGGGCGATTCACTGCGGTGCCCGACCCCGCGCATATCAGTCTCGACCACGTGCGTCGACTGGACCCGCTCGAGACGAGCTCGGCAACCGAGGCCAGAGACGAAGCGCCGCTCCGACAACCAGCCGTAGCGGCGCTCCACCCCTGCCCCTTGACAGGAGTGCCCTACCTATCAGTCCAGGTAGTCCCGCA
>JBDIAL010000241.1:0-5571 GCA_039812405.1 Nostocoides sp. | reverse complement strand
CCTGAAGTAGCCGGCCCCCGCGTCGCCGGACCACCTCGTCCGCCCCGTGCCCCCTCGGCCACGGGGCGGACGTCGCGCGTTGCCCGAGGCTCGGGCTTGTGCGCTGCGACAGACAGCGATACCGAACCGCCGCTCTTGCCGGTAACGGTCGGGGAGGTCTGCAACCCACGGGGCATGTGCGCGGAATGGTCGGCAAGGAGTCTCGCCATATGACACCGGTGACAGATCCTGCGCAAACGCTCTATTCTCTTCAGCGGGCAGTGTCGTTCGAGCGGGTGATCCGACACGACGAGCCACCCGTCGACGCCACCCCCCCAGGCGTCGTCGTGGGCCGGCTGGAGTCTGTCCGCCGGGGCGACCGTCGACGTCCCGAGCTTGTCCTTTGTCATCGACCAGGTCACACAGTCAGGAGAGGTCATGAAGGCCGTCGTGTATGACGCCCCCGAGAGCTTCGAGGTCAAGGACGTGCCGACCCCTACGGCGGGGGTCGGTGCGGTCCTGATCAAGGTGGGTCAGGTGGGGGTGTGCGGCACTGATCTGCACATCCACCATGGAGACTTCAACGCGGCCTTCCCGCTGATCCCGGGCCACGAGCTCGTCGGCACCATCGACGCCCTGGGCGAGGGGGTCGAGGGGTTCGCCGTCGGGGGTCAGGTGACCGTCAACCCGAACATCTACTGCGGTCGGTGCGACTACTGCCTCGCGGGCCGGCTGATCCTGTGCCGGAATGCCAAGGGCCTCGGGAGCAACTATCCGGGGTTCTTCGCCGAGTACGTGGCGGTCCCGGCGAGTCTCGCCTTCTCCGTCGACGGGCTGGACCCCGACACCGCCGTCTTCACCGAGCCCGCCGCGTGTGCGATGCACGGGGTGGAGACCCTCGCGCCCCGGCCTGGTTCGACGGCCCTGGTCTTCGGCGCCGGACCGACGGGCCTGCTCCTGGCTCAGCTGCTGAAGGCCAGCGGCGTCGCACACGTCACCGTCGCCGGCCCCACCCGGTTCAAGCTGGACACCGCCACCCGGCTGGGCGTCGACGCGACCGTCCTCATCGACCGCGGCGACGCGGAGGCGAACCTGAGAACCCTGCGCGACGCGTCGGGCGGCGACGGCTGGGACTACGTCATCGAGGCGACCGGGTCCACCGCGGTGGGGGAGATCTGCGTGCCGCTGACCCGCAACGGTGGCACGGTCCTGGTCTACGGGGTCACCCGGAACGAGGAGGTCGTCAGGTTCCACCCGTTCGACGTGTTCCGACGGGAGATCACCATCAAGGGCTCGTTCGCCGAGATGACGTCGTTCGCCGCCGCGATCCGCGCCCTCCGCTCGGGTCGCGCCGCAACGGACGGCATCATCACCCACCGCTTCAGCCTCGACGACTACGGCCGGGCCCTGACCACCCTCGCCCAGGACAAGACAGCCCACAAGGTCCTCGTCGTTCCCTGACCCGGTCACGCCCAACCGTGACGCGTCGGTCCGCAGCATCGGCGACGCCCACCGCCAGGGGTCGGCGTCGTGCCGCGCCCCTCCCACCAGCGCCAGGAGGTCCCATTGCCGCAGGCACCGATCATCCTGGTCGACATGGACGGGGTGCTCTGCAACACCGACGAGGCATTCTGGGACGCCTGGGAGGCGACCTATCCCGCAGGGCCGACGCGGTCCGACCGCGACCCCGCCATCTTCGGGAGTGAGCGTCAGCTCGGCGCGCACTGGGCGGCCCAGGCCCTGGAGGTGATCTGTTCCGACGGCTTCTTCCGCTCCATCCCACCCGTCCCGGGCGCCCTGTCAGCCCTGGGCGAGATGGCCGCGGCCGGACTTCAGGTGTGGGTCTGCTCCACACCTCAACCGGCCAGCCGCACCTGCGCCTCGGACAAGCTCGCCTGGCTCAGGGCGCACCTCGGCGACGGCTGGGCCGAACGCGCCATCCTGACAGCCGACAAGGGCCTGGTCATCGCGGACGTCCTCATCGACGACAAGCCCTTCATCACCTCGGTGACGGCACCTCGATGGCAGCATGTCGTGTTCGACGCGAGCTACAACCAGCGATCCACCTCATCCTTCCGCCTCCATGAATGGACCGCTTGGCGACCCGTGGTCAGTGCTGCACTCGCTGCTGCCCGGGGGTGCCGCGCGGCTCCCGCCGCGGCATCGTGCCCGGCGCCGGTCACCCGCCACTGGTGACCAGGGGCCGGGGCCCGGGACAGGGACAGGGGCAGGGGCAGGGGCAGGAACCTCCGAAGAGGCGACCTGCGTCAGCCCGGGTGGGCCGTCGACTGACGCCGGCAGCTCGCGGCATATGAATGTGCGGAGCCTTCCTCGCCCGGAGGTGCGTGTTGGCCCGACTGCCCGCGGAGGCGTCGCGGCGCGGCCGAATCGGTAGGTCTGGCCACCGGTGACATACTGCTGCCCCGGGTACTCGATCAGGCAGGAGCCGGCATGACGACCATGCGCGACGTGGCCGCTCGCGCCGGTGTCAGCGCCAAGACCGTGTCGCGGGCCCTGCGGGGCGACAAGTACGTGACGGACGCGGTGCGCGAACGGGTGCTGGCGGCCGTCGATGAGCTGGGCTACGTCCCGAACATGCTCGCCGTCAGCTTCCGGACCGGGCGGGACGCGGCCATCGGTGTCGCGGTGCCGGACCTGGCGGACCCCTTCTTCGCCGAAGCGGTCCAGGCCATCGAGACGGTCGCCCGCGGCCGGCATACCGCCGTCATCGTCTCCAGCCTCGGCTACGACCCCGACCACGAGCCGCAGGCCCTGGAGCCGCTCCTGCACCGCCAGCTCATCGGTCTCATCGCCTGCCCGGTGGGTCACGACCAGTCCTACCTCAAGCCATGGCAGGCTCGGATGCCGATGGTGTTCATCGACCGCGAGCCGCGGCGCCTGGTCGCCGACATGGTCCTCCAGAACGACGCGGACGGCGCGAGACAGGCCACCGAGCATCTCCTGGCCACCGGGCACCGCCGGATCGCGTTCATCGGCGACGACCCGGCCATCGCCACCATCACCCACCGCCTCGAGGGATACCGCCAGGCCCTCACCGAGCACGGCATACCGGTCCAGGAGGACCTGGTCGTCTACGACGAGGCGGACGGCCCCGCGCTGGCCAGCAAGCTGGCCGGCCTGCGGACCCTCGCGGACCCGCCGACCGCCCTGTTCTGCTCCAACGCCCGGACCGCGCTGATCGCCCTCCCCGACCTGGACGACCTGGGCTGGCGCGGCGTCGCCGTGGTCAGCTTCGGGGACTTCCCGATGGCCGGCCTGCTCACGCCACCGGTGTGCGCCATCGACCAGGACCCGAGGGAGCTCGGACGGCTCGCGGCAACCCGCCTGTTCGACCGCATCGACCGTCCAGGTCGCCGTCTCAAGCGCCGCATCGTCATGCCCGTCACGCTCATCGATCGAGGCGGGTGTCACGCGTGAGTGCGCCGGACCTCACCCGTCGGCGAAGGGTCCGGCCGCATCGAGCCGGTCGCTGCCCGGTCTCACGGTGACGGTGCGACCAGCACCTTGCCGGAGCTGTCCGTGGCGGCCTGGTGGAAGGCGGCGGCCACCTCACCCAGCGGGTAGACGGCGGAGATGATGTCGTCGGCGGGGATCCGGCCGGCCACGGCCATGTCGATGGCGCTCTGGATGTCTCCCTCGGTGTAGGCGGCGCAGCCTTGCAGCCGCATGCCCCAGTCCTGCACGGGCGGGAGATTGACGACGGCGGGGGCCGGGGGGACACCGACGATGAGCAGGGTGCCGGCCCGCCGCAGCAGGTCGACGCCCTGGGCCAGGGACCTCTCGTTGGCGACGCAGTCGAAGACGACGTCGGCCGGCCGGCCGAGGTGGCCGCGGACCTGGTCGACGAGGTCCGCGGAGTCGGCCAGGACACCCGCACGGGCGCCGAATCGCACGGCCCGGTCGAGCTTGGCGCTATCCAGGTCCGTCGACACCACGGCATCGGCGCCGGCGTTGAGGGCCGCCAGGACGCAGAGCACCCCGATGGTGCCGGCGCCGAGCACCGCGACGCGTGCCCCGGTGAGGTCTCCAGCGATGCGCGCCGCATGGACGGGGGTGCCGAGACATTCGACGAGGACCGCGGTGCGGTCATCCAGCCCGTCGGGGATGGGGAACAGGTTGCTCTCGGGCGCGACGAAGTACTCCCCCATCGCCCCGGACCAGTACCTGCCCGGGTCGCACCCGATCCAGGTCAGGTTCTCGCACGCGTTGGTCCGCCCCGCCTCGCAGTTCAGGCACGCGCCGCACGGCACGTTGGGCTTGAGCAGAACCCGCTGTCCGACAGCGAACCGGGACGCGTCCGGGGCGGTGCCCACCACGACGCCGGTCGCCTCGTGTCCCGGCGCGTAGGGCTGTTGCAGGAACGGGTGGTGACCCGCCAGGGCGTGGGTGTCCGATCCGCAGATCCCGACAAGCGTGCTGCGCACGAGGGCCTGACCCGGGCCGGGCACCGGCACGGTCGCCTCCTCGACATGCACGGCTCCGCGGGGCTCGACGACGGCGCGCTGCATGGTGGGCGTCGAGGTCTCGGCGGCGCCCGGAGCAGGTCGGGCATTGCTGCTCATGATCGGATCTCCTCGGTCGTGTGCGGTTCTGGAAGGTCGCGGGGGTGCCCGGCACCGGCTCCGGGACTCCTGTCAACGGCTGCTGTAGCCGCCGTCGATCGGCAGGCTGACGCCGGTGATCATGGATGCCCCGTCGCTGAGCAGGAAGACGATGGGCGCGGCGATCTCGGCTTCGGTGGCCCACCGATGCAGCGGCATGGCCTCCAGGAAGGGCCTCTCGATGTCCTCTCGCCCCCAGTACCACGCGGACATCGGAGTCATCACCACGGTCGGGTTGACGCTGTTGACGCGGATGTCGTACCGACCCAGTTCGAGGGCCGAGACGCGGGTGATGCTGTCCAGCGCTGCCTTGGAGGCACCGTAGGAGATGTGCCCGGGCAGCGCCACGAGGCTGGCTTGGCTGGAGACGTTCACGATGGCCCCTCCGTTCCCCAGGCGGATCATCTCCCGCGAGGCGTATTTGCTCACCAGGAGGGCACCCCGGGCATTGGTGGCGATCACCCGGTCGAACACCGTGATGTCGGTGTCCATGGGGGTGGCGATCTCCCCGCCGAAGCCGCCGCAGTTGACGACCCCCCACACATCGAGGCCCTCCAGCGCCTCGCGCACACTGTCCTCGCTGGTCAGGTCGAACGGCAGGATGCGAGCACCCGCCTGCGCAGCCACCGCCTCCAGAGCCCGGGGCGAGCGGCCACTGGCGATGACGTCCGCCCCCGCATCCATCAGCTGGCGCACGGTCTCGCCGCCGATCCCACCACTGGCACCGGTCACCAGGATGGGGCGGCCGTTGAAGTCGGGCATGCAGTCCTCGATTCCAGGGAGCTTCGGTCGTTGAGGCCGACGATCGGCGGGGCACCCGATGATCATCGACGCTGCCTCACCATAGAGCGTCCACACACGTCTTGTCACCGGTGTCAGACCGGGGAAGGTGACGACTCGGATCGCCACCATGGCATCAGTGATATGGCGAGAAGACAGATTCTTGACACCGGTGACATATGCCTCTACG
>JBDIAL010000240.1:0-5619 GCA_039812405.1 Nostocoides sp. | reverse complement strand
CTGGCCCGGATCGTCGGCGTCGGCGAGGTGCCGCCGGACCGCCTCGCGACCGGGGCGGTGCCCGACGGGACGCAGATCGACGTCACCGACGTCCGCTATGCCTACCGCCCCGGGCACGACGTCCTGCGCGGCGTCTCCCTCGACCTGCGGCCCGGGGAGCGCCTCGCGATCGTCGGTCCGAGCGGTGCCGGCAAGTCGACGCTCGGCCGGCTCCTCGCCGGCATCGACGGGCCCCGCGCCGGGGCGATCACGGTCGGCGGCGTCCCTCTCGTCGACCTCCCGCTCGACCGGCTGCGGGGCGAGGTCGCCCTCGTCACCCAGGAGCACCACGTCTTCGTCGGCACTCTCGAGGAGAACCTCCGGCTCGCCCGGCCGTCCGCCTCCTCCGAGGACCTGTCTGCCGCCCTGGCCGCGGTCGATGCCGCCGGCTGGGCGGCGGCCCTCCCCGACGGGCTGCGGACCGTCGTCGGGTCCGGCGGCCACGCCCTGTCCGAGCCGCAGTCCCAGCAGCTCGCGCTCGCCCGGCTCGTCCTCGCCGACCCGCACACCCTCGTCCTCGACGAGGCGACCTCGCTGCTCGACCCCCGCACCGCCCGCCACCTCGAGCGCTCGCTCGCTGCTGTCGTCGCGGGCCGGACCGTCGTCGCCATCGCCCACCGCCTGCATACTGCCCACGACGCGGACCGGGTGGCCGTCGTCGAGGACGGCCTGGTCGCCGAGCTCGGCTCGCACGAGGAGCTCATGGAGCGCGGCGGCGCCTACGCCGACCTCTGGCGCTCGTGGACCCAGGACGCCACCGACACCACCGCGCCCCTCCCCTGACCCCGCCCGCCCCTCTCCGGCTGACCCGCGCCCCGGCCCGCGCGTTGCATGAGACTGTCCAATTGGGTCGGATTCATGCACCCCGGCCCAGCCTGCCCCGGCAGCCCGGCCCGGTGCGTTGCATGAGACTGTCCAATTGGGTCGGATTCATGCAACCCGGCCCAGCCGGCCCTGGCCAGCGCGCCTCAGCGATGCTGCTGGTACGGCGCGACGACGACCTCGACGCGCTGGAACTCCTTGACGTCGCTGTAGCCCGTCGTCGCCATGGCGCGGCGCAGGGCGCCGATGATGTTCGTCGTGCCGTCGGCCTGCCGCGAGGGCCCGAAGAGGATCTCCTCCAGGGGCGCGACGGCTCCGACCTCGACGCGATGGCCCCGCGGCAGCTGGGCGTGATGGGCCTCCGGACCCCAGTGCAGCCCGCGCCCCGGCGCCTCGGAGGCGCGGGCCAGCGCCGCACCGAGCATGACGGCGTCGGCTCCGCAGGCGATGGCCTTGACGACGTCGCCGCTCGTCCCGACGCCGCCGTCGGCGATGACGTGGACGTAGCGCCCGCCGGACTCGTCGAGGTAGTCGCGACGGGCCGCGGCCACGTCGGCGATGGCCGTCGCCATCGGGGCGTGGACCCCGAGCGTCGTCCACGTCGTGTGCGCCGCCCCGCCGCCGAACCCGACGAGCACCCCGGCCGCACCGGTCCGCATCAGGTGCAGCGCGGCGGTGTAGGTCGCCGCGCCCCCGACGACGACGGGCACGTCGAGCTCGTAGATGAATCGTTTGAGGTTGAGCGGCTCGGCCCGTCCCGACACGTGCTCGGCCGACACCGTCGTGCCGCGGATGACGAACAGGTCGACCCCGGCGTCGACGACGGTCCTCCAGAACTGCTGGGTCCGCTGCGGCGACAGGGCCCCGGCCACGGTCACCCCGGTGTCGCGGATCTCCTTGACCCGCTGGGTGATCAGCTCCGGCTGGATCTCGGCGGCATACATCTCCTGCATGCGGACGGTCGCGAGCTCCGGGTCGAGCGTCGCGATCTCGGCGAGGAGCGGCTCGGGGTCGGCATACCGGGTCCACAGGCCCTCGAGGTCGAGGACCGGCAGCCCGCCGAGCCGGCCGAGCTCGATCGCCGTCGCCGGGGACATGACCGAGTCCATCGGCGCCGCGATGACGGGGATGTCGAAGTGGTAGGCGTCGATCTGCCACGAGACCGACACCTCCTCGGGGTCCCGGGTCCGCCGCGACGGGACGACGGCGACGTCGTCGAAGGAGTAGGCCCGGCGGCCCCGTTTGCCCCGTCCGATCTCGATCTCGGTCACCCGGCAACCCTACCGACCGGCGCGCCCCGTGCGGGATGCTGGGGACATGCGTCCCGGACCGCACGACGACCTCACCGACGTGCCGGGCATCGCCGTCGGCCACTCGACCCGCCGGGCTCCCGGCTGGCTGACCGGCTGCACGGTCGTCGTCCCGGAGCGGGCGGCGACCGCCGGCGTCTCGGTGCGCGGCGGCGGTCCCGGCACCCGGGAGACCGACCTGCTCGACCCGCGCAACCTCGTCGACCGGGTCGACGCGATCGTCCTGTCGGGCGGCTCGGCGTTCGGCCTCGCCACGGCGGACGGGGTCATGAGGCACCTGTATGCCCTCGAGCGCGGCTGGCCCATGGGCTCCCCCGGCGAGGTCGTCCCCATCGTCCCGGCCGCCATCCTCTTCGACCTCGGCCGCGGTGGGGTGTGGGCCAACCACCCGACGGCGGCCGACGGGGAGGCCGCCTGCACGGGAGCCACGAGGGACCCCGTCCCGCAGGGCACCGTCGGCGCCGGCACCGGTGCCGTGGCGGGCGGCCTCAAGGGCGGCATCGGCTCCGCCAGCGCGGTCCTCGACGACGGGACGACGGTCGCTGCCCTCGTCGCCGTCAACGCGACGGGCTCGACGACCGACCCGCGGACCGGCATCCCGTATGCCGTGTCCCTCGCCCTCGGCGACGAGCTCGCCGGCCTCCCGGCGGTCGACCCCGACCGGCTGCTGGCCTTCCACGCCGCCCGAGCCGCCGCCGTCGCGGCACTCCTCGCCGGTGCCCCGAGCCCGGATGCAGCCGCCGGCCCGGCGGCGCCCGGCCCCGGCCGGGCCACGACGATCGGCGTCGTCGCGACGGACGCGCAACTCACGAAGCCCGAGTGCGCCAAGCTCGCCGACGTGGCGCACGACGGGCTGGCGCGGGCGATCAACCCGGTGCACACGGCATACGACGGGGACACCCTCTTCGCCCTCGCGACAGGTGACCGTCCCGCGCCGGCCACCCCGGTGCATGCCGTCGCCCTCGCCCAGGCGGCCGCGGACTGCGTGACGCGGGCGATCGGCCACGCCATGGTGCGCGCGACGGGCGTGCCCGGCATACCGTCGTGGAGGGAGGCCCTCACCGCGGGCTGACCGCAGGACCGGCTTCCACCGACCATCACACGCCCCACCAGCACCTGACCAGCACACCGACCGAAGGAGCCCCCATGACCCGGCTGTCCGAGCTGAGCCCGCGCACCAAGGCCGTCCTCGCCGTGTCCGCGGCCGTCGACGCCGCCCTCAAGGCGGTCGCGTTCAAGGACCTCGCGAGCCGGCCCAGCGCGGAGGTCCGCGGCCCGAAATGGCTGTGGGGGCTGGGGATCGCGGTCGTCAACGGCTTCGGCGTCGCTCCCCTGACCTACCTCCTGCTCGGCCGCCGCTCCCGCTGACGGGCGGGCGCGGCATGGGCCTCAGGACGTCGTGTAGTTCGGGGCGTCGACGATGCCCTGGACGTCGTGCGGGTGGCTCTCCTTGAGCGAGGCCTGGGTGATCCGGACGAACCGCCCCTTCTCCTGCAGCTCGGGGATCGTCCGGGCGCCGACGTAGAACATCGACTGCCGCAGCCCCCCGACCATCTGGTGGGCGACGGCCGACAGCGGCCCGCGGTAGGCGACGCGGCCCTCGATGCCCTCGGGGACGATCTTGTCGTCGGACTCCACCTCGGCCTGGAAGTAGCGGTCCTTGGAGAAGGACTTCTTGCCGCGGCTGCTCATCGCCCCGAGCGAGCCCATGCCCCGGTAGGACTTGTACTGCTTGCCGTTGACGAAGATGAGGTCCCCGGGGCTCTCCTCGCACCCGGCGAGGAGCGAGCCCACCATGACCGACTCGGCACCCGCGACGACGGCCTTGGCGATGTCGCCGGAGTGCTGGAGCCCGCCGTCGGCGATGACGGGGACCCCCGCGGGGCGGCAGGCCAGCGCGGCGTCGTGGACCGCGGTGATCTGCGGCGCGCCGACGCCCGTCACGATGCGCGTCGTGCAGATGGACCCCGGCCCGACGCCGACCTTGACCGCGTCCGAGCCCGCGTCGACGAACGCCTGCGCGCCCTCGGTCGTCGCGACGTTGCCGCCGATGACCTGGACGTGCCGGGTCGCCGGGTCGGACTTCAGCCGGCGCACCATGTCGAGGAGCATCCGCACGTGCCCGTGGGCGGTGTCGGCGACGAGGACGTCGACACCGGCGTCGACGAGGGTCGTCGCCCGCTCCCACGCGTCGCCGAAGTAGCCGATCGCGGCCCCGACGAGCAGCCGGCCCTGGGCGTCCTTGCTCGCGTCGGGGAACTGCTCGCTCTTGACGAAGTCCTTGACCGTGATGAGGCCGACGAGCCGGCCGGCGTCGTCGACGATGGGCAGCCGCTCCCGCTTGTGCTGACGCAGCAGCAGGGTCGCCTCGTCGCGGCCGATGCCCTCGTGGCCGACGATGAGCGGCACGGGGGTCATGACCTCGGCGACCTTGGTCGTCGCCCACTCCGCGACGGGGGTGAAGCGCAGGTCCCGGTTGGTGATGATGCCGAGCAGCTCGTTGTCGATGCCGACGACGGGCAGGCCGGACACGCGGTACTCCCCGCACCGGGCGTCGAGGTCCTCGAGGGTCGCGTCCGGGCCGATCGTCACCGGGTTGGAGATGATGCCCGTCTGGGTCCGCTTGACGAGGTCCACCTGGTAGGCCTGGTCGGCGATCGACAGGTTGCGGTGCAGGACCCCGATGCCGCCCTGGCGGGCCATGGCGATCGCCATCCGCGACTCGGTCACCGTGTCCATCGCGGCCGACACGAGCGGGGTCCGCAGGGTGATCTCCCGGGTCAGCCGGGTCGAGGTGTCCAGGTCGCCCGGCGCGAGGTCGCTGAACCCCGGCAGGAGGAGGACGTCGTCGTAGGTCAGGCCGAGCTTGCTGAACGGGGAGGGCGGAGGGCCGGAGTCCATCCCCAGAGTGTATGCGGGGACCCTGGGTGCTCCCTGACGCTCACCCCTCGTCGGATGGCGTTGTCGCAGGTCAGCGCCCTGTCGGCGGTCGATGAGACATCGGTCGCACCGGGCCGGTCGGCCCGGCAATCTTGAACAAGTTCTTACCAAACCCTTGCCCACTTCAGACCGGCTGCCACCTACGTTGAAAGGGACGTCGCCGGTGGGGTACCGGGGGAATCGTTCGGTAGGAGGGGCCGACATGGCCGAGATCACGAGACTGCCCGAGCCGCTGGCCGAGGTGTGGGACTGGCAGCTGGCCGGGGCCTGCCGCCAGGTCAGCCCCGAGGTCTTCTTCCACCCCGAGGGGGAGCGCGGCTCGGCCCGTCGGTCCCGTGACAGCGCCGCCAAGCAGGTCTGCTTCGGCTGCCCGGTCATCCGTCAGTGCCGTGAGCACGCCCTGTCCGTCCGGGAGCCCTACGGCGTGTGGGGCGGCCTCACCGAGGACGAGCGCGAGGCCGTCTACGACGGGCGCTCGGCCATCCCCGACGCCAGCTGACCGCCCGGC
>JBDIAL010000239.1:0-5628 GCA_039812405.1 Nostocoides sp. | reverse complement strand
TCCGCATCGGCCGCGACGGCCGCGTCGGTGAGGGGGTCGCCGGTCGCGGTGTGGACGAGCCAGGCCCCGGCGAGGTCGTCCGGCCCGGCGTAGTCGCGAGGCTCCCAGGCGATCCGGTCCTCCACGACGAGGTCGACGAGGTCCTCGCACAGCCACGGCGCGACGACCCGCACGCGGGCACCCTCCGCGACGAACGCGGCGACCCGGCGGGCGGACACCGGACCGCCGCCGACCGCGACGACGTCGCGACCGGTGAGGTCGAGGGCGAGGGGCAGGCTCATGGGGTTCGGGCTCCGGGAGGGGGTGGGCGGCGCGGGCCGGGCACCGGGGGACGGGACGGGTCAGGTGTGCAGGCCGCACTCGGTCTTCGCGAACCCGGCCCACCGCCCGGCGCGGGGGTCCTCGCCGGGGGCGACGGGGCGGGTGCACGGCTCGCAGCCGATGGACGGGTAGCCGGCGCCGACGAGGAGGTTGACGGGCACGTCGTGCTCCACGGCATACTCCATGAGGTCGTCGAAGGACCAGGCCGCGAGCGGGTTGATCTTGACCAGGCCGTTCCGGTCGTCCCAGGTGACGAGCGGGGTCTCCGTGCGGGTCACGGCCTCGTCGCGGCGGACGCCGGTGACCCAGGCCTCGTAGCCGCCGAGGGCCCGGGCGAGCGGCTCGACCTTGCGCATCCGGCAGCAGGCCCCGGGGTCGCGCTCGTAGAGCCGGGGGCCGTGGACCGCGTCCTGCTCGGCGACGGTGAGCCGGGGCCGGACGTCGACGACGGTGACGGGGAGCCGCTCCGCGACGATGTCGCGCGTGACGAGGGTGTCGCGGAAGTGGTAGCCGGTGTCGAGGAAGAGGACGTCGACACCGGGGGCGTAGCGGGACACGAGGTGCGGCAGGACCGCGTCGGCCATGCTGCACGCGACGGCCATCGTGCCGGGGAAGGTCTCGGCGGCCCAGGCCGCGACGGTCCGGGCGTCGGCCTCGCCCAGCTCGGCGGCGGCCTCCTCGGCGAGGGCGCGCAGCGCCTCGCGGGAGCGACGGGGTGCCGTGGTCCGGCGGACGGCGACGGAGGTCACTGGAGTGCTCCGTCCTCGGCGCGGTGGGCCCAGGCGGCGAAGCTCTCGTCGGCGAGCCGGTCCGCCCGGTAGCGGCGGATGAGCCGCTCGACGTAGTCCGGCAGCTCCTCGGCGGTGACCTTCAGTCCGCGGACGGTGCGGCCGAGGCCGGCCTCGTCGCGGTCGGTGGAGGCCAGCCCCCCGCCGAGGTGGACCTGGAAGCCGGGCTGCTGGACGCCGTCGTCGGTCGTCACGATCTGGCCCTTGAGGCCGATGTCGGCGGTCTGGATGCGGGCGCAGGAGTTCGGGCAGCCGTTGACGTGGAGCGAGATGGGCTGCTCGAACTCCTCCCCGGCGAACCGCCGCTCGAGCTCGGCGACCGCCCGCGCCGCGGTGTCCTTGGTGTCGACGATGGCCAGCTTGCAGAACTCGATGCCCGTGCACGCGACGGTCGAGCGGCGGAAGGGGCTCGGCCGGGTCGAGAGCCCGAGGTCGTCCAGGCCGGCCGTCAGCGGCTCGAGGCCGGACTCGGGGACGTCGAGGACGACCAGCTTCTGGTGGGCGGTGAGGCGCACCCGCCCGGCACCGGTCCGCTCGACGAGG
Organism: Nostocoides sp.; assembly: GCA_039812405.1. Lineage (GTDB taxonomy): Bacteria > Actinomycetota > Actinomycetes > Actinomycetales > Dermatophilaceae > Nostocoides. The sequence continues at coordinate 3,976 of JBDIAL010000239.1, read as the reverse complement.
TCGGCGAGGTCGGCGAGCAGCGCGCCGCCGACCCGGCCGACGACGGGCGTCGCCCCGACGTAGAACCGGCCGTCCTTCTGGGCGTGGACGCCGACGTGGTCGCCCGCCCCGCGGGCCGGCTCGGGGGCCGGGCCGTCGGGCAGGGCATACCCGAGGTACTCCGTCTCGAGCACCTCGCGGAACTTCGCGGCGCCCCACTCGGCGAGGAGGAACTTCAGCCGCGCCTTGTTGCGCAGCCGGCGGTAGCCGTAGTCCCGGAAGATCCGCACGACGCCGTGCCAGACGTCGGCGGCCCGGTCCTCGCTGACGAACGCGCCGAGCCGCTCGGCGAGCATGGGGGTCGTCGACAGGGCGCCGCCGACCCACAGGTCGTAGCCGGGGCCGAGCACGGGGTGGCGGACGCCAACGAGCGAGATGTCGTTGATCTCGTGGACGACGTCGAGGCTCGGGTGCCCGGTGACGGCGGTCTTGAACTTGCGCGGCAGGTTGGCCAGCTCGGGGTCGCCGAGGTAGCGGCGCTTGATCTCGAGGATGACCGGCGTCGGGTCGATGATCTCGTCGGCGGCGATGCCGGCGACGGGGCTCCCGAGGAAGCCCCGGGGGGTGTCGCCGCAGGCGGTCGTCGTCTCGAGGCCGACCGACTCCAGCCGACGCCAGATCTCGGGCATGTCCTCGATGGCGATCCAGTGGTACTGGATGTTCTGCCGGTCGGTGATGTCGGCCGTCCCGCGCGCGAACTCGGTCGAGATCCCGCCGAGGACCCGCAGCGCCTCGGGGGACAGGGCCTGCCCGTCGGTCCGGACGCGGAGCATGAAGTAGCGGTCCTCGAGCTCGCTCGTCTCGAGCTGGGCGGTGCGCCCGCCGTCGATCCCGGGGCGGCGCTGGGTGTAGAGGCCCCACCAGCGGAACCGGCCGTGCAGGTCGTCGTCCGGGATGGAGTCGAAGCCCTCGTGGGCGTAGATCGTCTCGATCCGGTGGCGGACGTTGAGGCCGTTGTCGGCGGCCTTGAGCTCCTCGTTGGCGTTGAGCGGCGCCCGGCCGTCGACGGCCCACTGGCCGTTGGAGCGGCCGGCGCGCGGTGGCCGCACAGGGGTCCGTCGGGTCTCGGTCACGGTCATGACAGCCCTCCCCGCAGAGAACGATGCATGATGAAAACCATAAGGCGGCATTATCTATGAGGCGCGCCCAGGTCCACGATCCGGACCTTTCGGGACGGCGGTGTCGGTGGGGGCTCCCACAATGGCGGGATGAGCGCTCCCGCCCCGCCCGGCTGGCCCGCCGAGGTCCCTCCGCCCGGGGCCGAGGGGTGGCAGGCGCCGGCCGTGTCGTGGCTGCTCGACCACTGTCCGCCGGACTATCGGGCGTATGCGGGGTGGCGCCGGCACCCCGTCGCCCTCGCCTGGGTGGCCTGCCGGCACGTGGAGGCCCAGCTCGCCGCGATGCGGCAGGCCTATCGCGACGTGCGGGTCGAGCTCGGTGACCAGCTGGGGCCCGAGGGCCTGGCCCAGGTCCTCGCCGACCTCGAGGCGGAGGGGGTGCGCCTCCTCGTGGCCCGCCGCAGCGCCGACCTGCTCCTCGAGGCCTTCTCCGGCACCCGGTTCGTGCCCCGGCTCTAGGGCCCACCCCGGGTCACGCGGCGAGGGCGGCGGGCGGGACGGCGGGCGGGGCCTCGGGACCTGACGCGGTCTCGTCCTCGGCCGGGGTCCCGACCTCGGCGTCGGTGCGGGCCGGCACGCTCACGTCGGCCGCGGCCATGACCCGGCCGACCTGGCGACCGAGCTCGGTGTAGGCCGTGAACTGGTCGTCGGAGAACCACTGGTCGCTCGTCGCGTCGTGGGGGAAGGTCGGCGACTGCACGGCATACGAGAGCAGGTTGTAGGGCAGGCCGGGCCACAGCAGGGACCGCCCCACGACGAGCCGGCCGCTCCGGCGCTCCGGCGGGAGGCCGGAGGAGGCCGGGTAGGTGATCGTGCCGGTGAGGACCGGCTCCTCGACGAGCACCCCGGAGAGGGGCCGGAGGTCCGGGGGCGCTCCGTCGAGGCGGCCCGACCCGGGCTCGGCGGTCAGCGGGTGGTCGAGCTCGACGACGACGCCCAGCTCGCTGCGGGCGAGGTCGATGGCCCGGGCGAGCCCCTGGGCCGTCGGGGGCAGGTCGCCGCCGCCGTCGACGCAGTAGATCGTCGTCGACCGGCGCCGGAGGGCCTCGACGAGGCCGAGGTTCTCGTAGTGGCCGCCGTCGGTCACGTGGAGCAGCCGCTCGGCGGCGGGGTGCACGTTGAACAGCTCACGCAGCAGGTAGGTCATCCGCCGGATGCCGGGCAGCCGGGGGACCGTCCAGTCCTCGACGGCGCCGGTGCCGCGCCGGGCGGCCCGGAGGGCGGCGACGAAGGCCGGGTTCGGCAGCCAGGCGCCGAGCCGGGCGCCGGTGAGGGCGAGGAGCACCTGGTACCACCGCGACATCCGGCCCATCGAGCTCGCGACGGCGGCGGCGGAGACGGCCACCGCCCCCTGGACGGTGAGGTCGCGGTGCAGCCGCCTCGGGGCGAGGCCCTCGAGGGCCGCCGTCCGCACCCAGCCGACGTCCGGACCGCCGATCCACTCCGCGCCCATGGTGAACGACGTCCCGGTGAACCCCGGAGGCGTCCGGTCCTCGCCGGTGAGGTTGGCCGTGCAGGCGAGGACGAGCTCGGGGAAGGGCGCGGCGCCCGGGGCGACGCGGGCGTAGTCGGACAGGGTCGTCGACTCGCTGCGGGCATACGGCACGGCGAGGCGGACGCCCCGGCCGGCCGGCCCGCGCTCGACGACCCGCGTCGCGAAGGCCGAGGCGATACGGTGCCGGTAGAAGGGGTGGAGGGACATCGAGGTCTCGTCGAGGAACCCGCCGAGGAGGGCCACGACGCCCGCGGCGGCCCCGGCGAGCAGGAGGGTGGCCCGGCGGTCCCCTCCGGGACTCGCGAGGTTCGTCTGGGTCCACACCGCGCTCACCCCGAAGAGGAGCACCCACGCGACGGCGAGCGTGCCGAGGCTGAGGCTCACGAGGAGCAGCTGGAGCAGGCCCTGCGGGACGACGGGACCGCGCCGCCCCTGCTCGCCCCGGACCGACCGCACCGCGCCCCGGATGGTCCGGCGGCGGCGCCAGGCGAGCGAGGCGAGGCCCGCGGCATACGTGAGCAGGACGGTGCCCACGGAGGTGCCGACGCCGAAGCGGGCGCCGTTGTCGACGTGCGCCCCGACCCAGGAGGCGAACCGGGCGGCCGCGTAGACCCCGAGCGTCACGACGACGAGGACGAGGGCCACGTGGGTCGCGAAGACGGCGGCGCTGCGGGCCCGCGCGGCCGCTCGGAGCGCCCGCGGGGAGCCGTTGGCAAGTGCCGTCTCGGCGAGCCAGCAGGTCAGGGCGGTGGCCCAGCAGGTCCCGAGGGCCCACCACACGGGCGCCGGCACGTGCCCCTCGCCGATGCCGCCCGGACCGCCCCCGAGGCCGGGCAGGGTGAGGACGGGGACGGCGTGGAGGTACCACGCGGCCGCGACGCCGAGGACGACGGCGGGGAGGAAGACGAGCAGGAGGGTCGCGAGCATGCCCCGGGCGAGGACGCCGAGCGCGACGAGCGTCTCGGGGGCGGTGGAGCCGAGGTAGGAGGAGTGCCGCCGGACGTGGTCGAGCTCGACCGTGCCCGCCGTGTAGGCGTGCTCGGGGTCGTGGACGGGCCGGGTGTCGGACGGCGTGGTGTCGCCGTGCCGGGCACCCGTCAGGGCCTGGGCGAGCGCCCCGGCGGTGAACCCGCCCCCCGAGATCGACACGAGGTAGCGCGCCCGCAGCAGCTGCTCGCGCAAGGGCTCCAGGGCGCCGAGGGCGAGGCTCGCCGAGCGGATTCCGCCGCCGGACAAGCAGATCGCGACGGCCTCCCGCTCCGGGTCCCCGAGCTCCTCGGCGGTGAGGGAGGGGACGTTGTATGCCCGTGCCCACCGCTGCTCC
>JBDIAL010000238.1:0-5660 GCA_039812405.1 Nostocoides sp. | reverse complement strand
CCTCGCTGTCTCCGGGGCGTCGGGCGCCCGGGCCGAGGTCGGGGCGGCCGCTGCGGCCGCGCTCGTTGCTGTGGTTGCCACGCATGGGTGACTCCTTGTCTGGATCGTGTGGTGTGGGGATCGTCGATCACTTGATAATCATCGATATATCGACAGAGTAGCGGCAATATGTCGGATGCGTCAAGCCGGGGTCGGCAGACCGACTGGCCGCCTCGGCATACTGGGTATAGTGTGCTCACGGGCGGGGAATACCGGGTATGCATGGAGGTGACCGATGTCGGTCCGGCTGGGGCTCATGGCACTGCTCGCCGAGGGGCCGAGGTACGGCGCGGCACTCCGCGCCGCCTTCGAGGAGCGCACGGGCGGCACCTGGCCGCTCAACGTCGGGCAGGTCTACACGACGCTCGGTCGGCTGGAACGGGACGGGCTCGTCGAGCAGGCCGGTCCGGCCGACGCCGAGGGCCGCATCCGCTACCGGCTGACCGACGCCGGTCGGGGCGCCGTCGCGCAGTGGTGGCGCTCCCCCGTCGACCGCGACAGCACCCCGCGCGACGAGCTCGTCATCAAGCTCGCGCTCGCCGTGACCGTGCCCGGCGTCGACGTCCGCGACGTCGCCCAGACCCAGCGCACCGCGACGATGCGTCACCTGCGCGACCTCACCCGCCTCAAGCAGCGGGCCCTCGACGGCCTGCACGACGCGACCGACGACGGGATGCGCGACGGGGCGGGGGACGCGACCGGCGGCACCGACCACGACCTGGCCTGGCTGCTCGTCCTGGAGAACCACATCTTCTCCGCGGAGGCCGAGGTCCGGTGGCTCGACCACGTGGAGACCCGCCTCGCCCGGGCCGGGACCCGGCCGGCCAGGGGCCCAGCGGCCGCCGGCACCCCGCATACCGGCTCCGGGGACCTCGCACCCGACCACGCCCCGGCGACGGGAGTCCGCCCATGAGCACCCCGGTCCTCCTCCTCGAGGAGGTCTCGCGCACGCACGGCACGGGGGACAACGCCGTCCACGCACTCCGCGAGGTGAGCCTCCGCGTCGAGCCCGGCGAGCTCGTCGCCGTCATGGGTCCGAGCGGATCGGGCAAGTCGACGCTGCTCAACATCGCGGGCGGCCTCGACCGGCCGACCGAGGGGCGGGTCGTCGTCGACGGGGTCGAGCTCGGCACCCTCGCGGCCACGGAGCTGGCCCGGATGCGACGGCGCCGGATCGGGTTCGTCTTCCAGGACTACAACCTCATCCCCTCGCTCACCGCCGGCGAGAACGTCGGGCTGCCGCTCGAGCTCGACGGCATGCGGCCGCGCCAGGCCCGGCGCAACGCGCGGCACGCGCTCGACATCCTCGGCCTCGCCGAGCTGGCCGACCGCTACCCCGACGCGATGTCGGGCGGCCAGCAGCAGCGCGTCGCCATCGCCCGCGCCCTCGTCGGGACCCGGCGCCTGGTCATGGCCGACGAGCCGACGGGAGCCCTCGACACGACGACGGGCGAGGAGGTGCTGCGGGTCCTGCGCCACCGCTGCGACGAGGGGGCCTCCGGCCTGCTCGTCACCCACGAGGCTCGGCACGCGGCGTGGGCCGACCGGGTCGTCTTCCTCCGCGACGGCGTCGTGGTCGACGAGACCGGATCGCCTCGGGAGCCCGAGGACCTGCTCGACGAGGTCCCGGCCCGGTGACCACCCTGACCCGGCGGGAGGCGGCCGCAGGGGGTCCGCCTCCCGCCCTCGACCCGGTCCGCTCGGCGGGCTCGGGGGGCTGGCGCGGCAGCTGGCGGGTCGCCCTGCGGATGGCCCGGCGCGACGTCCGCCGACACCGCGGCCGCAGCCTCGTCGTGCTCCTCATGGTCGGCCTCCCGACCGCGCTGCTCGTCTTCGGTCTCACGCTGTATGCCACGAGCACGATCACCGGCGCCGAGCGGATCCCCTACGAGCTGGGCTCGGCCCAGGCCCGGCTCACGGGCCCGTCGGACACCCGGCTCCAGCAGGACCCCGCGAACTCCGGGTCACAGGTCGGTGGCACCACGCCGGCCCGGGAGGTGCCCGGCTTCTCGGCCAAGGCCTCCGTGGCGTCCCGGGCCCAGGCGCTGGGCCGGTTCCTCGACGCGACCGTCGTGCCCGACGCGACGACCTACGGCCAGGTGACCCTCGGCGACCGCCGTCCCGACCTCACCCTCCTCGCGCTCGACGGTCGGGCCGGTCTCGGTGAACGGCTCCGTCTCGTCTCCGGGCGGTGGCCGACGAGCCAGGAGGAGGTGACGGTGACCGAGGGCGGCCTCCGGCGCGGCCTCCCGTCGAGCGGCCCGCTCACCCTCTCGATCGGTGACACCGACCGGGTGGTGACCGTCGTCGGGGTGTCCGCCGTGGCCGCCGTCGGACCCGACGTCGTGGGCCTCACGACGTTCGACCAGACGGCGCCGGACTGGCTCGTCCTGCGCTCCGACCCGGTGACCTACGCCCAGGTGCGGGACCTCAACGACTACGGCTTCACCGTGACCTCGGCCGACGTCCTGCGCCACCCGCCGGCCGCGTCGGAGATCCCTGCCGACGTGCGCAGCCTGCAGCAGCCGACCTCTCGCGAGGACCGGCTGCTCCTCGCGGCCGGCGGGACCATCCTGCTCCTCGTGACGACCCTGCTCGTCGGGCCGGCGTTCGCCGTCGGCGCGGCGCGGCAGCGTCGGACCCTCGCCCTCGCCGCCTCCAACGGGGCGGAGGTGCGTCAGCTGCGCCGCACCGTCCTCGCCCAGGCCCTCGTCCTCGGGGTCCTCTCGGCGCTGGTCGGCGCGGCGCTCGGCGTCGCCGCCGTGCCCGCCGTCGACGCCCTCGTCGGGCGGCTCGACCCGAGATACCAGCTCGGCCCCTTCGACGTGCCCGGGCTCCAGGTCTCGGCCATCGTCGCCATCGCCGTCGTCAGCTCGGTCGTCGCGGCCCTCCTGCCCGCCCGGCGGCTGGGCCGGCTCGACATCGTCGGCGTCATGCGAGGCCAGAGCGTCTCGCCCCGCCCGAGCCGGCTCCTCCCGGTCGTCGGGCTCGCCGTCGCGGCCGTCGGGGGCTGGCAGATGTTCACCGCCGTGACGTCGGGCGGCTCGGAGATCCCCGTCATCGCCGGCGGGGTGGCCCTCATCGGGGGGTCGCTGCTCGTCGTCCCCATCATCCTCGTCGGGCTCGGCCGGCTCGCCGCCCCGCTCGGGCTCACCCTCCGGATGGCGACCCGGGACGCGGCCCGGCAGCGCGCCCGATCGGCGCCGGCGGTCGGGGCAGTGCTCGGCGCCGTCGCCGCCTTCACCATGATGGGCGTGGGGCTGACGAGCGACACGACGCAGTCGCAGCTGGAGTACCAGCCGAACAACCTGCGGGGCGAGGCGACCGTCAACGCGGACGCCCGCGACCTCGCCGCCGCCGCGGACGTCATCCGGCAGACGGCACCCGGCCTCGGTGTGGCCACCCTCTCGGCGGTCGCCGGCTACGACCCGGGGTCGGAGGGATCCCAGCGGTTCGTCGCCGCCCTGCCGCGGGGGTGCACGGTGGCGCAGGCCGCCGGTGTCGCCGACACCGCCGACACCGCCGGCACCCCGGCGGACGGTGGCGACACGGCGACGGGCGAGGCCTCCGAGGACGCCATGCAAACCTGCCAGCGGCTGGGCAGCCAGTCGGTCCTCCAGCACGGCCAGATCGCCGCCCTCCCCCTCGCCGAGATCACCCGGCGGCTCGAGCTGACCGAGGCCCAGTCCGCCGCCGTCGGCCGGGGCGCGATCGTCGTCCTGGCCGGCGCCCTGCCCCCCGGCGACCGCGCGACGTTCGTCGCCGGCACCGTCGAGCAGGACACGGACGGCAACCCGACAGCGGTCCGGGAGACGAGCCGGGCGACCCTCCCGGTCGTCACCGTGCCCCTCACCGAGCGCACCGTCCTCGGCCTCGTGACCCAGTACGGCGCCGTCGTCACGCCGCAGACCGCCGCGAGCCACCACTGGGCGACGACACCGGACCGGCTGCTCGTCCACGCGCCGGACGGGGCCATCGCCAGCGACACCGCGGACCGGCTCAACGGGGCGCTCGCGGGGCGTGGCGAACTGCACGTCGAGGACGGGTTCCACCGCTACGACCGCATCGTCATGGCGATCCTCGTCGGGGTCTTCGCCCTCCTCCTGCTCGTCATCACGCTGACGACGACGGCGCTCACTCTCGCCGAGCAGCAGAGCGACCAGTCGACGCTCGCCGCCGTCGGCGCGACACGGGCGACGCGGCGCGCCATGGCGGCCGCCCAGTCCTTCGTCGTGGCGGGTGTCGGGGCCCTCCTCGGGCTCGCCGTCGGTCTCGTCCCGGGCATCGCCATCGCCCACCCCCTGACCGACCAGTCCGAGATATGCCCCATCGTCGCGTGGACCTGCGACTCGTCGACGACCCACGGGGCGATCGTCGACATCCCGTGGCTGTGGCTGGGCGCGGCCGTCGTCGGCATACCGCTCCTCGCCGCCGGCGTGTCGTGGCTCGCCGTGCGCAAGGCCCCCCTCGTCACGCGTCGCGCGACGTAGGCCGCACCGCGCGACGGAGGGCGTCGCTAGGCTGGCGGCACGACCCGGGCGTCCGCCGACGGGATCGTGCGGCACGGCATACGGCATCCGACGCGAGGAGAGCGCCATGACCGACTGGACCTGGACCCAGACCGACCTGCTGCGCGAGATGAACCAGGTCGTCGAAGGGGAGCTCAACCGCCACCTCAAGGTGGCCAAGGACTGGTACCCGCACGAGTACATCCCGTGGTCCGACGGCCGCAACTTCGACGGGCTGATGGGCGGCGAGCCGTGGAGCCCGAGCGACGCGCCGCTGTCCGACGTCGGGCGGTCGGCGCTCATCGTCAACCTGCTCACCGAGGACAACCTGCCGAGCTACCACCACGAGATCGCGACGATCTTCGGCCGCGACGACGCGTGGGGCGACTGGGTGCACCGCTGGACGGCGGAGGAGGGGCGGCACGGCATCGCGATCCGCGACTACCTCCTCGTCAAGCGGATGGTCGACCCCAAGCAGCTCGAGGACTTCCGGATGACGCACATGTCGACCGGATACCAGTCGGCCCACTCCGGCGAGCTGCTCCACTCCGTCGCCTACGTGTCGTTCCAGGAGCTCGCGACGCGGGTGTCGCACCGCAACACGGGCCGGTTCACCGACGACCCGATGGCCGACCACCTCCTCGCCCGGATCGCCGCCGACGAGAACCTCCACATGATCTTCTACCGGAACCTCCTCGCCGCCGCGCTCGAGCTCGACCCGAACCAGGCGATGGTGGCGATCCGCGACGTCGTCAAGGGCTTCCAGATGCCGGGGACGGACATCCCGGGGTTCCAGCGCAAGGCTGTCGAGATGGCGGTCGCCGGCATCTACGACCTGCGGATCCACCGTGACGACGTCGTCGGGCCGGTCCTGCGCTACTGGAAGGTGTGGGACATCGAGGGCCTCTCCCCCGAGGGCGAGCAGGCCCGCACCGACCTCGCGAACTTCCTCGACGGCCTCGACAAGCAGGCCGCCCGGTTCGAGGACAAGCGAGACACCCTCAAGGAGCGGATGGGCATCGCCTGACCCCGCCCTCCTCCTGCCTGCGCCCGTCTCCTCCTCCTGCCTGCGCCCCGCCTCCTCCTCCTGCCTGCGCCCCGCCTCCTCCTCCT
>JBDIAL010000237.1:0-5736 GCA_039812405.1 Nostocoides sp. | reverse complement strand
CCCGCTGTGGGCCGGCTCGTCGAGCGGCGCCCGGGCGGCGACGGGCGGGTCCAGGTGGAGGCGGGCGAAGGCCAGCGCCTCGGCCAGGGCGGCGTCGCGCTCGGCGTCCTCGAGCCGGCGCGTCCCCACCTCGACGACGACGCTCCCCTCGAACGACCGCTGCGCCAGGGTCTCCAGGACGTCGGCGCACGGCTGGGTGCCCCGCCCGGGCACGAGGTGCTCGTCCTTCATCGACCCCGACCCGTCCGCGAGGTGCAGGTGGGTGAGCCGGTCGCCGAGGTCGCCCACCATGCCCATCGCGTCGCTCCCCGCCGTCGCGGTGTGGCTGAGGTCGAGGGTGACGTGGGCGTAGGGCAGCGGCACGGGGTCCCAGTGCGGCAGGTATGCCTCGAGCTCCCGACCGCCGGCCCGCCACGGGAACATGTTCTCCACCGCGAGCCGGACCCCGGTCGCGGCCTCCCGCTCCGCGACCCCCTCGGCGAAGCCCCGCGCATACTCCTTCTGCCACCGGAACGGCGGGTGGAGGACGACGGTCGGCGCGCCGAGGTCCTGGGCGAGCTCGATGGACCGGTCGACCTTGACCCACGGATCGGGTCCCCACACCCGCTGGGTGAGCAGCAGCGTCGGCGCGTGGACCGACGTCACCGGTATGCCGTGGTGCTCGGCGAGGCGGGCGAGGGCACCCGCCTCCTGGGTCACCGGGTCGGTCCACACCATGACCTCGACCCCGTCGTAGCCGAGGCGCGCGGCGAGGTCGAAGGCCGCGGCGCTGCCGAGGGGGTACACCGAGGCGGTCGAGAGGCACACCGGCGGCGGGCTGGGGGCCGGAGCGGCGCGCTCGGCGCGCCGGGCGGGCGAGGACGCCGACCGGGGTCGACGTGCACGAGCCATGCCGCCAGCCTAATCAGGCCCGGATCGGGCCCCGATCGGCCCGATCAGGCGTCGAGGTGGTCCAGCTGGTCGAGCCGGCGGAGGATGACGCCCTCGCGCAGCGCCCACGGGACGATCTCGAGGACCTCGACGGACAGCAGGTCCATGACCGCCTCGGCGACGAGGGCACCGGCGAGCAGCTGTCCGGCCCGGGACGGGGAGACGCCCGGCAGCAGGGTGCGGTCGGCGCGGGTCATGAGGGACAGGTCGCCCACCTCGGCGGTGACGGCCTCGCGACGCAGGAGGCGCACGGCATACGGCCCCTCGGCGCTCGGCGCGGCCCCCGCCACCCGGGCGAGCGACCGGAAGGTCTTGGACGTCCCGACGACCCGGTCCGGCGCCCCGGCCTTGGCGAGCGGACGGACCGCGGCGGCGATGTCCGCGCGGATCCGGCGCCGCGCCTCCCGGATGACCTCCCGGTCCGGCGGGTCTCCCGGGAGGAGGCTGCGGGTCACCCGCCCGGCGCCGAGGGGGAGCGACAGCGCGACGTCGGGCTCCTCGTCGAGGCCCTGGGCCAGCTCGAGCGACCCGCCGCCGATGTCGAGGACGAGCAGCGTCCCGGCCGACCAGCCGAGCCAGCGGCGCACGGCGAGGAAGGTGGCCCGGGCCTCCTGCTCGCCCGTGAGGACGGTGAGGGCGATGCCGGTCGCGGCGCGCACCGCGGCGAGCACCGACTCGCCGTTGGGTGCCTCGCGGATCGCGCTCGTGACGAACCCGAGGACCTCCTCGCAGCCCTGGTCCTCGGCGACGTCCTGGCACTCGCGGACGAACCCGACGAGCTGGCGGACTCCGGCGTCGTCGATGAGCCCGGTGTCCGTCACATGCTCGGACAGGCGCAGCTCGAGCTTGTGGGAGGTCGCGGGCAGCGGTCGCGCCCCGGCATGGGCGTCGACGACGAGGAGATGGACGGTGTTGGAGCCGATGTCGATGACCCCGAGCCGCATGAGGCACACGCTAGTGGCTGCCCGCGGCCGATCGGGGCGCGGGCCACCACCGATCCGGGCGAGAGGCCCCTGCCCATCGGGGCGCGGGGCGCGGCTGCCGGCGCATAGGGTGGGCGGGTGCCCGAGACCCCCCTGGACCTGGCCCGCATCTGGGTCGAGTTCACCGACCCCGCCGACGCGGGGCAGCGGTTCCGCTGCGACCTGACCTGGCTCACGTCGAACTGGACCTGCATCTTCGGATCGGGCTGTCCGGGCATCTACGCCGACCGTCCCGACGACGGCTGCTGCAGCCTCGGGGCCCACTTCACCGACAAGGACGACCTCGCCCGGGTCCGCGAGGCCGTCAAGGAGCTCGGCCCGGACGAGTGGCAGCACCACCCCGGCACGACGAAGACGAAGGCGTGGACCGAGCTGGAGGACGGCGACACCAAGACGCGGGTCGTCGACGGGGCGTGCATCTTCCTCAACCGCCCGGGCTTCCCGGCGGGTGCCGGCTGCGCGCTCCACCAGCATGCGATCCTCACCGGCGTCCCCCCGCACACGGTCAAGCCCGACGTATGCTGGCAGCTGCCCACGCGGCGGTCCTACCGCACCGTCGAGCTCCCCGACGAGAGCTCCTATCTCGAGATCACGATCACCGAGTACGACCGGCGCGGCTGGGGTCCGGGCGGGCACGACCTCGACTGGTACTGCTCGGGCAACCCCGAGGCCCACATCGGCCGCGAGCCGGTCTACCGGAGCAACCGGGCCGAGCTCGTGGAGCTCATGGGCGAGGAGGCGTATGCCGAGCTCGTGCTGCGCTGCGAGGCCCACCTCACCGCGGTGAAGGCCGCACGCCGCAACGGCTCCCGCATGCTGCTGCCGCTGCTCGTGCACCCGGCGACCCTCGAGTCCGGCCGGCCGGGACGCTCCCGCGCCCCGCGGCGTCGCCCCCCGATCACCGGGTGACCCGCCCCTCGACCACCGGCTGGCCCCGCTCCCCCGACGAGGCCTGATCGTCATCGATGTCGGTGGGCCCGCCTACGGTGAACGCCATGAGCTCGAGGACAGGTCGCGCGAAGGCCGACTCCCACCGCTGCACCGAGTGCGGCTGGACGACGATCAAGTGGGTCGGCCGCTGCGGCGAGTGCCAGGCCTGGGGCACGGTCACCGAGGTGGGGGCCGTCGCGGTCCGCACGACGCCTGCCGCCACCGTGGTGCGGCCGGCCCTGCCGATCGGCGAGGTGGACGCCAGCCACGCGGTGGCCCGCTCGACGGGGGTCCCCGAGCTCGACCGGGTCCTCGGGGGCGGCATCGTGCCGGGCGCCGTCGTCCTCGTCGCCGGGGAGCCCGGGATCGGCAAGTCCACGCTGCTGCTCGACGTCGCGGCCCGGACCGCGCGGATGGGCCAGGGCCGCCCCGTGCTCTACGTCAGCGGCGAGGAGTCGGCGGCCCAGGTCAAGGCCCGTGCCGAGCGCATCGAGGCGATGGCGCGCACCCTCTTCCTCGCCTCGGAGACCGACCTCGCCGTCGTCCTCGGCCAGATCGACGCGGTGCAGCCCGAGCTCGTCGTCGTCGACTCGGTGCAGACCGTCGCGAGCGCCGCGGTCGAGGGGGCGGCCGGCAACGTCGCCCAGGTCCGCGAGGTGGCCGCCGCGATCATCGCCGCGGCCAAGTCCCGGGGGATCGCCGTCCTCCTCGTCGGGCACGTCACCAAGGACGGCTCCATCGCCGGTCCCCGCGTCCTGGAGCACCTCGTCGACGTCGTCGTCGCCTTCGAGGGCGAGCGGCACTCCCGGCTGCGACTCGTCCGGGCGGTGAAGAACCGGTTCGGTCCCACCGACGAGGTGGGCTGCTTCGACCTGTCCGACGTCGGCATCGTCGGCCTCGACGACCCGAGCGGCCTGTTCCTCTCCCACCGCACCGAGCAGGTGCCCGGCACCTGCGTCACCGTCACCCTCGAGGGCCGCAGACCGCTGCTCACCGAGATCCAGTCGCTCGTCGCGCCGAGCGCGGTGCAGACCCCGCGGAGGGCGACGAACGGGCTCGACGCCGCCCGCGTCGGGATGGTCATCGCGGTCCTCACCCGCCGGGCCGGGGCCCCGCTGGCCGGGCAGGACGCCTACCTGTCCACCGTCGGCGGGGTCAAGGTCACCGAGCCGGCCGCCGATCTGGCCATCGCGCTGTCCATGGCGAGCGCCATCACCGACCAGCCGCTCACGCCGGGCGCCTTCGCCGTCGGCGAGGTCGGACTCGCCGGCGAGGTCCGCCCCGTCACCGGCCCCCACCGCCGGCTCGCCGAGGCCGCCCGCCTCGGCTTCCGCACGGCATACGTCCCCGTGGGGGTCCTCGGCGGCGGCCCGATCCCCGACCAGCTCGTCGTGGAGGAGGTGCCCGATGTCGAGACGGCCGTGCGCAAGGCGGTGTGGGCGGGCGCCCCCCGTTAGGATTCCCTGCGGACAGTCCCCCATGGACCGAGGCAGGCGGCGTGCAGCACAACGACGAGGAGCTCCTGCGCCACACCCTGGCCGCGGTGGCCCCCGGCACCGAGCTGCGCGACGGCCTCGAGCGGATCCTGCGCGGCCGCACCGGCGCGCTCGTCGTCCTCGGGCACGACAAGGTCGTCGACGCCATCGCGACCGGCGGCTTCCCCCTCGACGTGGAGTTCTCCGCGACCCGGCTGCGCGAGCTGGCCAAGATGGACGGCGCCGTCGTCGTCGACCGTGACGTGACGCGGATCGTGCGCGCGGCGACCCAGCTGCTGCCCGACCCGACGATCGAGACGAGCGAGTCCGGCACCCGGCACCGCACGGCCGAGCGGGTCGCGAAGCAGACCGGCTTCCCCGTCGTGTCGGTGAGCCAGTCGATGCGCATCGTCGCGCTCTACGTCGGGAGCCGCCGCGTCGTCCTCGAGGACTCCAGCCAGATCCTGTCCCGAGCCAACCAGGCCCTGCAGACCCTCGAGCGCTACAAGGCCCGCCTCGACGAGGTGACCGGCACGCTGTCCGCGCTCGAGATCGAGGACCTGGTCACCGTGCGCGACGTCGCGAGCGTGCTCCAGCGCCTGGAGATGGTGCGCCGGATCAAGGACGAGATCTCCGACTACGTCCTCCAGCTGGGCGTCGACGGCCGCCTGCTCACCCTCCAGCTCGAGGAGCTGACCGGCGGTCTCTCCGACGACCTGGACTGGGTGGTGCGCGACTACGTCGTCGAGGCCCGGGGGCTCACCCCGGCCCAGGCGACGGCCGGGCTCACGACGCTCGGCTCGACCGAGCTGCTCGACCTGTCGGCCGTCGCGAAGGCGGTGGGCTTCCTCGTCGTCGGCGACTCCCTCGACGCCTCGGTCAGCCCGCTCGGCTACCGGCTGCTGTCCAAGGTCCCGCGGCTTCCCGGTGCCATCGTCGACCGCCTCGTCGACCACTTCGGCAGTCTCCAGAAGCTGCTCGCCGCGGGCATCGACGACCTCATGAGCGTCGACGGGGTCGGCGACGGCCGGGCACGGCTGGTCCGCGAGGGGCTGTCCCGGCTCGCCGAGACCAGCATCCTCGAGCGGTACGTCTGACCCGGATGACCCCGGTGCCGGCGCGGCTCGATCCGGCTCGCCTCCACGAGCCGGTCATGACCTGGTATGCCGCCCACGGCCGTGACCTGCCGTGGCGCCGGCCCGAGTGCTCCCCCTGGGGGATCCTCGTCTGCGAGGTCATGGCCCAGCAGACGCCGCTCGCCCGGGTCGAGCCGGTGTGGCACGCCTGGATGGAGCGCTGGCCGGCGCCTGCGGACCTCGCGGCGGACCCGCCGGGGGAGGCGGTCCGCGCCTGGGGGCGGCTCGGCTACCCGCGGCGTGCGCTGCGCCTCCACGAGGCGGCCCGGGCCATCACCGAGC
>JBDIAL010000236.1:0-5797 GCA_039812405.1 Nostocoides sp. | reverse complement strand
GGCGGCCCGGGCGGACCCGGCGATCCGGTGGCCGCCCTGCGCCGGGCCCGCCGCGGCCCCGGTCGCGGCCGACGCGGCGACGTCCGCAACGCCATCCTCGCCCTCCTCGCCGAGGAGCCGATGAACGGCTACCAGGTCATCGCGGCGATCGCCGAGCGGACCGAGGGCCTCTGGCGCCCGAGCGCCGGATCGGTCTATCCCGCCCTCGGGCTCCTCGAGGACGAGGGCCTCATCGCCCAGGCCGAGCGCGACGGCAAGCGGGTCTTCGAGCTGACCGAGGCGGGCGTCGCCCACGTCGCCGAGCACGCCGAGGAGCTGACCGACCCGTGGGCCCGCGTCGCGAGCCCGCACGAGGCCTTCCTCGACGTCCGCTCGGAGATGCACGGCCTCATGGCGGCGGTCGGCCAGATCGCCCAGGCGGGGGACCCGGCCCAGGTGACCGCCGCGAAGGCGGTCCTCGCCGAGGCCAAGCGCGGCCTCTACCGCATCCTCGCCGGCGACGACCCGGCCGGCCCGTCGGCTCCTGGGTCGGCGGCACCGGGCGACCCCGCTCCGGCCGACCCGTCCGGTCACACCGGCAGCGAGCACCCCGTCGAGTGACCGGGCGCTGACCCCGCTCCGCCCCCGTCCGCGGACCTCCGTCGGCGGACCCCGATGCCGGGGCACCGGCGCCGGGCAGATCCTCCGGATCCGCCCGGCGCCGGTGTTTCCGGGGTGTAAACATTCGCCCCACCCCTTCCCCCGGCGGGCGGTCAGGGTCCACGATGGGTGCCCGTGAGCACCGCCCCATCCCCTGCCGACGAGGGCGCCCTTCTCCACGACTACGGCGCGAGCGCGACGAAGGTGGAGCCCGGCGGGATCGAACGGATCCCGCCGGCCGAGCGTCACGGGCGCCCCATCCACCTCTTCTCCGTCTGGGCCAGCCCGAACCTCGAGTTCGCCACGGTCTACGTCGGGATGATCGCCGTCCTCTTCTTCGGCCTGTCCTTCTGGATGGCGCTGCTCGCCGTCGTCATCGGCAACGCCCTCGGGTCGATCACGCACGCGGTCCTCTCCTCCTGGGGCCCGCGCCACGGCCTCGCGCAGATGGTCCTCGGGCGCACGGCGTTCGGCTACCGCGGCAACCTGCTCCCGTCCCTGCTCATGTCCGTCATGGCCGGCGTGGGCTGGTTCGCCGTCAACAGCATCTCGGGCGCCTACGCCCTGGCGAGCCTCACCGGCATGTCGGTCCGGCTCGCGCTGGCGATCGTCATCGTCGCCCAGATCCTCGTCGCGTTCTTCGGGCACAACCTCATCCACCTCTTCGAGCGGGTCGCCTTCCCCTTCCTCGCGGTCGTCTTCGTCCTCGGCGGCATCAGCACCTTCGCCCACGCCCACCTCGGCGCACCGGGCGCGGGCGGCATACCGACGACGGGCGGCTTCCTCATCGCCCTCGCCTCCGCCTTCGGGTATGCCGCGGGCTGGAACCCCTACGCCTCCGACTACACCCGCTACCTGCCCGAGGGCACCGGCCGGGCGGCCGGGCTCTGGGCCGGGCTCGGCGACTTCGTCGGCTGCACCACCCTCATGGCGGTCGGCGCGGCGGCCGCGACGATCGTCAACGTGGGCCTCGCCAAGGACGCGACGCCGACCGACGCCTTCACGCACTCGATGCCCGGCGTCGTCCGGGCGCTCGTGCTCGTCGGGATCGCCCTCGGCGCCATCTCCGCCAACGTCCTCAACATCTACTCCGGCGCGATGTCCTTCCTCGCCATGGGGATCCACATCCCGTATGCCTTCCGCCGGGCCATCGTCGCCCTCGGCTTCGGGGTCCTCGGCGGGGCCATCGCCTTCCGGTTCGTCGACGAGCCGGACGTCTACGAGAACTTCCTGCTCATCATCGCCTACTGGATCGGGCCCTGGCTCGCCATCGTCTTCGTCGACCGGTGGCTGCGCCGCGGTGACGACGAGGCCATCACGGCCATCGCCCAGTCGCCGACCTACGCGAACTGGGCCGGGCCGATCGCCCTCGTCGTCGGCATGGCGATCTCGATCTGGCTCTTCTCCAACCAGACGAACTACGTCGGCCCCGTCCCGTCCGCGCATCCCGCCGTCGGGGACGTGACCTTCTTCGTCGGGTTCGTCATCTCGGGCCTGGCCTACGCCCTCCTCTTCCGGGTCCTGCGCCCGTCGCTCACCCCGCCCGGAGCCCCGGCCCCGGCGACCTCCCGGGCGGTCGCCCGATGAGGCCGACGCTGCCGCCGGCCACCGCGGCGGAGTGGCTCAAGGTCGCCGTCCAGGAGGCCCGCCTCGGCCTGTCCGAGGGTGGGATCCCCATCGGGGCGGCGCTGTTCGGGCCGGACGGCCAGCTGCTGGGCTCCGGGCACAACCGGCGCGTCCAGGACGACGACCCGTCGGTGCACGGCGAGACCGACGCCTTCCGCCGGGCGGGCCGGCAGCGCTCCTACCGCGGCACGACGATGGTGACGACGCTCTCGCCGTGCTGGTACTGTTCCGGCCTGGTCCGCCAGTTCGGGATCTCCCGGGTCGTCATCGGCGAGGCGACGACCTTCTTCGGCGGGCACGAGTGGCTCGCCGAGCACGGCGTCGAGGTGCACCTGCTCGACGACCCCACCTGCATCGGCCTGATGACCGACTTCATCGAGTCCCGGCCGAGACTGTGGTTCGAGGACATCGGCGACGACAGCGAGGAGAGCTGACCGCATGGAGCACGTGCCCACGATCGACCTGACCCCCTGGTTCGAGGGGACCCCCGAGGGCCGTGCGTCCGTCGCGCGCCAGGTCGACGACGCCCTCTCGCGGGTCGGCTTCCTCCTCGTGACCGGGCACGGCGTCCCGCTCGAGGCCGCCGGCGCGCTGCGGTCCGCCGCGCGGGAGTTCTTCGCCCTCCCGGAGGAGGCCAAGCGGGCGTATGCGGTGACCGTCGCCGGGCGCGGATGGCTGCCGCCCGGGGTCGAGGCGAACGCCTACGCCGACGCCTACGACGAGGAGGGCGCGAGCCCGCCGGACCTCAAGGAGTCCTACACCGTCGGCGCCGAGGCCCGGGTCGGGGTGCCCGCGATCGACGACTACTGGTTCCAGGACAACGTGTGGCCCGCGGAGGTGCCCCGGCTGGAGGAGGCCTCGACGGCATACCTCGCGCTCATGCGCCAGCTGGCCGACACCCTCCTGGAGATCTGTGCCGAGGCCCTGGGCCAGGCCGAGGACTACTTCACCCGGCACACCCACCACGCGACGTGGACGATGAATCTCAACTGGTACCCGCCGCTCGCGCACGTCGGGAAGCCCGAGGAGGGGCAGTTCCGGATCGGCCCGCACACCGACTTCGGGACGGTGACGATCCTCGACCGCGAGCCGGGGGCCGGTGGCCTGCAGGTGTGGACCGAGGACGACGGGTGGCAGGACGCGCCCTACGACCCGGCCGCCCTGACGATCAACACCGGCGACCTGCTCGCCCTGTGGAGCGGGCACCGGTGGCGCTCGAACCGGCACCGGGTCCTGCCGCCCCAGGTGGCCCACCCCGACGAGGACCTCGTCTCGCTCGTCTACTTCTACGAGGCGGACGCGGACACCGTCGTCGTGCCGCTCGCCCCGCCCGTCGGGACCGAGGCGGGCCTGCCGACGGTCGTGTCGGGCGAGTTCATCAGGGAGCGCCTCGACGCCATCACCGTCGGCTGACGCACCTCGAGCGGGCGGGTCGCCGGCTCAGCAGTCAGGCTGGGTGACCCGTCCCGTCGCGAGGAGCTCGTCGATCTGGTTGATGGCGCCCCGCGAGCCCTCCTCGATCCCCATGTCGAGCACCTTCTGCAGGTCGTCGGCCGACTCGTACACCGTCGTGAAGACCGCCCGCGTCCCGCCGTCGATCGCCTCGAAGGCGAACGTGCTGTGCGAGACCGGGAGGTCGGGGTTCGGGGAGAAGTCGTCGCTGTGGGCGAACCCGTCGTCGAGGGCGAAGCCGTGCGGCTCGTCGACGGCGGTGATGAGCCACCAGCCGGCGAACGTGGCCCCCTCCGGGCTCGTCATGTAGTACGTCGAGCGGCTGCCGACGGTCAGCTCGTGGTCGACGAAGGTCGCGGGGTAGGTCGGCGGCCCCCAGACCTGCTCGAGCTGGCGCGGGTCGGCATACAGCGCCCAGATCCGCTCGACGGGGGCGGCGAACTCGGCGGTGATGACGAGCGTGCGGGTCTCGATGTCCTTGGTGATGTCGGTGACGGGCATGTCAGTTCTCCTTCTGCAGTAGTGCGTCGATCCGGTCGATGCGGCCGCGCCAGACGGCCTCCAGCTCCTCGAGCATCGAGGCGACCGACCGGACGGCCTCGACGTCTCCGCTCGCGAGCTGCTCGCGCCCGCTGCGGCGCTTGGTGAGCAGCCCCGCCCTCTCCAGGACGGCGACGTGCTTCTGGACCGCCGCGAAGCTCATGTCGTAGCTCGCGGCGAGGGTGCTGACCGAGTGCTCGCCGGCGAGGACACGTCGCAGGATGTCGCGGCGGGTCCGGTCGGAGAGCGCGTGGAACAGGGCGTCCGCCCGGTCCTCGCTCTCGCTCACCCTTCACAACCTACAACCAAACGGTTGTAGGTTGTCAACCCCACAGGCATGCCGTGCGGGGCATCCGCTGCTAGAGGGTGAGCAGGACCTTGCCGACGTGGGTGCTGGACTCCATGAGACGGTGCGCCTGCGCGGCGTCGGCGAGCGGGAGCCGGGTGTCGATGACGGGGCGGACCCGGCCGGCCTCGACGAGCGGCCAGACGTGCTCGCGCACCGCCGCGACGATGGCCTCCTTCTCCCCGAGCGGGCGGGCCCGCAGCGAGGTGGCGATGACGGCGCCCCGCTTGGAGAGGAGCGAGCCGAGGTTCAGCTCGCCCTTGACGCCGCCCTGGAGCCCGATGACGACGAGCCGCCCGTTCGTCGCGAGGACGTCGACGTTGCGGGGCAGGTACTTGGCGCCCATGTTGTCGAGGACGACGTCGGCCCCGTGCCCGTCGGTGGCGTCACGGACGACCGACACGAAGTCCTCCTCGCGGTAGTTGACGAGGATCGTCGCGCCGAGCGAACGGCATACCTCCAGCTTGTCCGGCGACCCCGCGGTCACCGCGACGGTCGCCCCGACCTCGCGGGCGAGCTGGATCGCCATGGTGCCGATGCCCGACGACCCGCCGTGGACGAGGAGGGTCTCGCCGGGCTGGAGGTTCGCGGTGAGGAAGACGTTGGACCAGACGGTGCAGGCGACCTCGGGCAGCGCGGCGGCGTCGACGAGCGGTACGCCCGACGGGACGGGCAGCAGCTGGCCGGAGGGGACGCAGACGTACTCGGCGTAGCCGCCCCCGGTGAGCAGGGCACATACCTCGTCGCCGACCTCCCAGTCGGTGACGTCCGGCCCGAGCACGTCGACGACCCCGCTCACCTCCAGGCCGGGGTACTGCGAGGCCCCGGGCGGCGGCGCGTAGTGCCCCATCCGCTGCATGACGTCGGCGCGGTTGACGCCGGCGGCGACCACCCGGATGCGCACCTCGCCGGGCGCGGGATCGGGGGTCGGGACCTCGGCGAGGACGAGCGCCTCGGCGTCACCGAAGGAGGGGAGGGTCACGGCCTGCATGCTCCGACCCTACGGCCGCTCCCGCCCGAGGTCGTCGGGGGTGTCGATGTCGTGCGCCTCCTCGGCGGTGACGGCGAGGACGGCGTGCCGGAGCGCGAGGAGGGTGCGGGCCGGCACGCCGGACGGGCACGCGGGCAGGGCGGTCCGCAGCGTCGCGGTGCGGTATGCCGCGAGGAGCGGGTTCTCGTGGCCGCCCGGGTCCG
>JBDIAL010000235.1:0-5844 GCA_039812405.1 Nostocoides sp. | reverse complement strand
CGGGCAACTCTCGTGGCCGCCACCGGGCAGGTTTCATGACCGCCTCCGGGCAGAAACCAATGTCCCTTGACACGCGGTACCCGGACCGGCGGCATCCCGCTTGGGCGGGGTGGGAGTCAGCTCTCTCCCAGGGTCGCGTCAAGCAGCTCATACTGCACAGTCTCTTTACCGCTCGCCAGTTTCCACATGGTCGTCTTGCGTGCCCGTATCGCGACTCGCCTCCCGAGCCAAGCACCCAACCCAAGGCCTACATCAGGGTTCACAGCAAGCCGGATCTGGGGTCCTTGGCCGGGGGTTAGTCGAACCTTGTCACTGCCGTCACTCACTGTGTTGAGCACGCCATCCAGAGTCTCTTCAGAGATCTGTTCACGGTTGCGGTCGACCGCCTCCCGAAGCGCGGTACACCCGCGCTCATCCACTCGCGCGCGGTTGCGCGCGCCCGATCGAGTCGACTGCCCGATGTTCAGTTCGACGTCGCGTTCGCGAAGCTCGTCGATCAGCTTGCTGATATTCGAAGCGGTCCTTGCTCCAAGCGGACGCAGGCTTTCGGTCAGGTCACCGATTTCAGCACTCTGATCTGCCGTGGCCAGCCTGAATACCCTGAGAAGGGCGGCTGCCGCGTGGTCGGCCAAGGTCTCTGGCCCCACCTCGGGGAAGAGAACGTCCTGGGCCCCGCCGTCCTGCTCTCGCTCAAGATGGAACACGATTGAACCCGGTGCAACATTCGGGGTAATCAAGAATTGTGTAGCGCGTCGGATTCCTACTTCGGGGCGCGACTCGCCTTGCTCCTTCACCAGAGCCCCGCCAATCGCCGTGATCGCTCCCTGAATTGACTCCAGGATGTGAGCGGCAACAGTCACCGGAAGACGATGGTCGACAACTCCTGGTCCGGCGACCCGTATGAAGAGCTCCGACTGCCATGCTGGGAGTTCACCAGAGAAAAGGCTCCGCCTGGCGCGCCGGTCCAGGAGCTCCCATTCCCACGGTTCCTCACCTGGGCTGGGACTGTCGGCAACGATCCGTGCGCGCAAAGCGGCCACACGACCGTCATCGGGTGAAGTCATTGATTACCACCTCCAAGTAGCCCCGACGAGGAAGAGCGTCCTTCCAGATGGTTGGCGCAGCCTTGGGAGTCTGGCGCACCCTGCCCCAGAAGTCGTCCCAATACCCGCGCGATGCCGCGTACTCCCGGTGCTCAGGTGGTCCTTTCCATGGATCAAGTTCCGCAAAGGGTTCCCATCGGATGATGAAGGAGTCCACGCGAAGCCCATGCGCAGGCACCGGACGGCCGAACGCGTCCCTGTCGCGTCGCGCGAAGGACTCGACAACCTTGCGGTCATCGACCGAACGCGCGCGCAGGTCGCGCTGGTTAACGACGAACGCAACATCGACATCGCCTGGATCGAGCTTGTCCGAAACGAAGGAGCCTCCGATCCAGAGTGCATGCACAAGCACGGCGTTCGCGAGCAGTCCGATCGCGGTTTCCAGGTCGTCCCAGACAGCAGCCCGGGTCACGGAACCGGCGTACTCCGGCGCGTCAACCAACTGAGCGCGGACATCCTCCAACTTGACAACATGCCGACCTAGCCTGGGATACCCAGTCGTGGAATCCAGCACCGAACACGCTCCAACCTAGAACCCAGTAAGCACGAGGCTACAGTCCAGCGGGGACACGCCGAGACGGCACCACGAAACGCGACTCGCGGACTGGCGATCAGGCGGCGTCCGAGGCGCTCGAGGCTCACCCGGCGACCGGTGGCGCCCGCAACGCTCGACACTCGACCGTTGGACCCCGCGATGTCTTGGCTGCGAAGATGTGCGTTTCCTGGTCTGCTTACGCGGCGTCCCTGAAGATCTTCTTCTGGATCTCGAGGTGGCGACGCAGGTCGAGGATCGACGCACCCTCGGAGTCCGGCTGTTGCTCGGGTTCGTCCAGGTCAACGGAGTTGGCCTTGGCGAGTTCAGCCGTGTACCTGACCACGAGGTTCAGTAGCTGCGCGGCCTCATCCTTCGACAGGTCCAGGACCACCCTGTCCTCGCCTTCCTGTGCCTCAAGAACATCGAGTGCTGCGATCAGCCTTTCGATGACCACTACGGTCAGGGTGGCGTCCTGAATCGCCCTGAGGTATTCGGTCAGAGCACCGCTGTACTCCTTCACCCACTCCGGCACCTCTGGCACTTCTGGCTTGACCGACTGCTTGGGCTTCCGGGTGACGAAGTACAGGATCCCGCCGATCGTTGCAGCACCCACGATAACGGCGCCAACGACGAACCTGGGGTCGGTCAGGTCGAGCTTGGCAGTCAGCTTCTTCGCGACGGCCACGGCCTTTTCTGCGACTTCCTCGGCCTCGGGTCGGCCCACCTCCTTCAGATGCATGACGATGTGCCCCTCGAGATCGCGAACCACGCCGCCGAACACCTTGAGGGCTCCAGCCGCGATCTTCGCGGCGATCTCCGGCGGAACCTCGAAATTCACAGGCAGGATGACGGCTGCGAGTGCCTCTCCTTCGAGTACCACTCTTCGTCCTCCCCCTTGAGATGCCGATACTCCCTTCGTCCCGATCGTAGTGGTACGGACGACGCCCTTGGCCTGCTGTGCCAACGGCCCCTCCGGGTGAGGAACTAGCACGCCGATTTGCACCGGGTGTGACCGACATTGGCTTGTTGTTCTTGGGGGTCTCCTGGTGGTGGCTGGTCCGGTGGTGGTGGGGTTCAGGCGGTCAGGCTTGGGAGGGGGATGATTCGGGTGCCGCTTCTGGTGGTGTGGCCCTGGGTGGTGGCGGTGAGGATGGCGAGGTAGCGGGGGCGCCCGGTTTGGTTGAGGTCGAGCCGGTCGTCGAGGAGGGTGTGGAGCTGGATTTCGGCGTCGAGGAGCTGGTGTTCGCCCAGACGGGTTTGCAGGGCGGCCCAGCTGCGGTCGGGGTATTCGATGATGGCGTCGATGGTGAGCCCGGTTTCGTCGCGGTAGTGCCATAGCCGGGCGCCGGTGCCTTCGAGATAGACCCGGAGGTCGTGGACGGCCAGGGCGGTGAAGATGGCCGTGTACTGGTCGGGCTGGTCGGCCAGTTCGTCCGCGTTCAGCCCCAGGGCGGCGCAGGCGAGGGCGGGGTCGGCGAGGTGCAGGCGGGGCTGGTGCCGCAGCCGGGTGCGGGTGCGTAGCGGCGGCTGCCAGGCCGGCTGGTACTCGACCGCGTGGAGCCGGGCGAGAGCGTCGAGGTAGGAGCGGACGGTGTCGCGGCCGAGCCGGCCGGCGGTGTGGTTGCCGAGCCCGGCCAGGCTGGCGGGCCGGCCGGTCTGCCGGGCGATGGTGTCGAGGAGGTGGCGGACGCGTTCGGGTTGGTGCCTGGTGGGGACGGCGGCGGCCAGATCGACCCGGGCGAGGTCGTCGAGGTAGGCGGTGTTGAACGCAGCGGCGTATTCGGGGCTTGCGTCGGTGAGGGCGGGCCAGCCGCCGCGCACCGCGACCCCGGCCAGGTCGCGGTAGCCGAGACGACTGCGGAGGTTGGTGACGCGGTCGCCGTGGCTAGGCCGGCCAGGGACACCTGGGGTTGGGCGCCGGGTTGTTCGGCGAGAGCGAGGGTCTGCATCTGGAGGGCGGGCAGCTCGTCGGCGCCCGGGGTGCGGTGCCGGTAGCTGAGCGGGGTGGCGGAGCTGGCGAGCAGGTAACGGCCCGGCAGCGGCCGGTCTTCGAGCCGGGCGGCGAGGTGTGGCCACAGGGTGGGGGCGAGGCGCCATTCGTCAACCAACCGGGGCGCGGTGCCGGTGAGGATGCGGTCGGGGTCGAGCTGAGCCAGCTCCCGCATCGCCGGCGAGCTGTCGAGGTGGGTGGCGCTGCCGGCGTGCGGCAGGGCGGTGGTGGTCTTGCCGCAGCCCCTGGGCCCTTCGAGCCGGACCGCGGCCTGGGCCCGCAGCAGCCGGGACAGCCGGTCGTCCACGATCCGCGGCAGGTACTCCATCCATCGAGCGTACGGCGGTTTGCGGAAGAAAAGAACGTCAAACTGTGACAGATGGGAACGTCATGGTGCGCTCGCGTCTTGCCTCGTTTCGCGGCGTGTGAGGCGGTTGTCAAGGGGTCGCCTGATCGAAAGGGGGGAGGTTGGGGGACGTGCCAATGACTAGGCCTTTCGCCGCTTCGCATGTCGCATGGGCAGGGCCGGAACGCGCCTGTGGGGACATGGAGGGGGACGTGGCCGTGCTGTCCTGATCCGATCCCCAAGCGCGGAGGCACACCAGACCCACGACAGGAGCAGGCGATGTCGATCCCTCCCACCCCGAAGCAGGCCCGGCCGGCCTGCCCGGCCGGTGCTCGGCTCAGGTTCTCCACCCCCGGGGTGTCCGGATCGGGCCGGTTTCGCGGCTTAAGGCTGCGACAGGACAGTGACCGGGCGGAGGTGTAGGGAGGATGGCGATCGGGCTGAAGAAGCTGCTGGCCGGGTCGGGCTATGAGTACCTGACCCGGCAGGTCGCGGTCGGCGACGTTGCCGGCAAGGGCCATTCGACCCTGGCCGACTACTACACGGCCAAGGGCGAAGCGCCGGGTCGCTGGTGGGGTGCCGGGCTGACCGGCATGCACCTTGTTGAGGGCGAGGAGGTGACCCAGGAGCAGATGAAGCGGCTGTTCGGTGCCGGCCTCGATCCGGTGACCGGCGCCAAGCTCGGCCGGGCCTACCCGGTGTTCGCCGACCACCCCACCGCGTTCGAGACGGAATTGGACCGCCGCACCCGGACCTGGCAGCAGCAGCACGACCGCAGGCCTGCACCCAAGGCGGTGCAGCGGCGGCTACGGACCCATCTGGCGATCGAGTGGCACACCCGTGACCACGGACGGCCCCCGGCCGGACGCCGCGAGTTGCACAGCTACATCGCCAAAGCGACCTCCCACCCGCGGGTGGCGGTGGCCGGGTTCGACCTGACGTTCTCCCCACCGAAATCGGTGTCGGCGTTGTGGGCGCTAGCGGGGCCCGAACTGGCCGCGGCTCTGCGGGCGGCGCACACCGCGGCGGTCGAGGACGCCCTGACCCAGCTCCAGGCTCGGGTTGCGGCCACCCGGTCCGGCCACGAAGGCGCCCGGCACGTCGAGGTGCGAGGGATCAGCGTGGCCCTGTTCGACCACCGCGACTCCCGGGCCGGCGACCCCGACCTCCACACCCATGCCGCGATCTCGGCCAAGGTCCAGACCCTCACCGGCGACTGGCGGGCGCTGGACGCCAAACCGCTTTATGCGGCCAAGGTCTACCTGTCCGAGGTGTACACCACCAGCCTCACCGCACGCCTCCGCGAGCTCGGCCTGGCCATGACCCCGGTCGGCCGGGAGGGGAAGCGGCCCGTCTATGAGATCGCCGGGCTCGAGCCCGGCCTGCTCGCGCGCTGGTCCACACGCCGCGCCCGCATCCAGGCCCGCACCGCCGACCTGGTCACCACCTTCGAGCACGACCACGAACGGCCCCCGACCAAGGCCGAACGGCTCGAGCTGGCCCAGCAGGCCACCCTCGACACCCGTCCGGCCAAACACGCCCCGCGCAGCGAGGCCGAACAACGCACCACCTGGAAGGCCGAAGCCGTCCAGCTCCTCGGCCCCGCGGGGCTGGATCGCATGCTGCACTCCATCGCCGCCCAGCCGCTCGTTGCGGTGCCGGTCATCCACGAGGCGTGGGTTGCCCAGGCTGCTCAGCGGGTGATCAACACCGTCGAGGCCGAACGATCGTCTTGGACGTCGTGGAACGTCCGGGCCGAAGCGTTGCGGCAGGTCCGGGCCGCCGCCGTCCCCCTCGACCAGATCACCCGGGTCGCCGAAGCCATCACCACCCGCGCGCTCGACACCGCGTCGCTGCCGATCCGCACCAC
>JBDIAL010000234.1:0-5862 GCA_039812405.1 Nostocoides sp. | reverse complement strand
TCCCCACCGACCGCACCACCGACCCCGGAGACGCCGGCGCGGCAGCCGGCCCGCCGGTGGTGCCGCCCTCGCCCCCGGTGCCGTCTCCTCCCGTGGCGTCCTCCCCTCCGGCGCGCGAGACGCCGCCTCCCGGGATCGTCGAGGCGGGGCTCGAGGAGGGCCACTACGAGCCGCCGGCGGTCCACCTCCCGCCGCAGGACGACCTGCACTTCTGGGGGATCGTCCTCGGCCTGACCGTCGGCCCACTCCTGCTGCTGTTCATGGTCTTCTTCGGCGAGGGGCACAGCCGGTGGTGGACGTATGCCGCGTTCGCCCTCATCCTCGGCGGCTTCGCCCTCCTCGTCCTGCGCCAGCCGCGCCGCCGCGACGAGGACGACCACGACGACGGAGCCCGCCTCTAGCCACCCGGGTCGGCTCCTCCCCGCATGAATCCGACCCCTGCATGAATCCGACCCAATTGGACAGTTACATGCAGGGCCGGGTCCCGTCTCCCCGGCTGAGTCTCCCTGCATGAATCCGACCCAATTGGACAGTCTGATGCAGGACGCGCCCCGTCTCCCCGGCTGATTCTCCCCGCGTCTTCCCGCCCGAGTGCATGAGACTGTCCAATTGGACAGTTACATGCAGGGCTGGGTCCCGTCTCCCGTACCTGCAGGCCCCGAGCCGGTCTCCCCCCGCCTCAGGCCGGGGAGGGGCCGATCTCGGCCAGGCACTTCTCCGGCTCCGCGAACGGGGTGAGCCGGCATACCGACGGGGCGCCCAGGCGCTCCAGGCTCCCCCGGAGCAGCCCGAGGTGCATCGCGCAGACGACCTCGGGATGCTCCTGCGCCACGGCCCGGAAGGGGCAGGAGTGAAGGGTGATCCGGCGCCCCTCCCCGTGCCGGCTCACCTGAGGGGCGAACCCGACCCGGTCGAAGACCTGGCAGACCGCTGCCGCGGCCTCGTCGACCGTCGGCTCGGCGCCCCGCCGGTCGGGGACGAGCTGCCGGGCCCACCGCTGCCCGATGTCCTCCGCGCGTGCCTCGCGCTCCTGCGGGGTGTCCGCGAGGTCGGCCGCCAGGAGCGCGGCCAGCTGCTCGTACCCCCCGCCCCGCCCGCCCGGCACGGCCGCGGCATACGCGACCCGCGGTCGCCCGATCCCCTCGTACGGCTGGTCCTGGCGGACCACGAGACCGGCCCGGCGCAGGGTCTCCAGATGGAACCGGACGGTGGACGGGTGGAGCCCGACGGCCCGGGCGAGGTCGTGGACGTCGCGCGGCGCGTCACCGGCCTGCAGGAGCTCGAGCAGGTGGCGGCGGGTGGGGGTGGCGAGCGCCGCATGGACGCCGGCCGACGGCACCGGGCGAGGGGTCACGACTCATCATTGTGCGGCCAACCGGCGACGAGCGGCGTGTCCCGGCCCAGCGCGCCGAGCTTCGCCGCGCCGCCCGGGGAGCCGAGCGGCTCGTCGGCGCCGGGGAGCGTCTCGGTGAAGAAGGCCTCGTTGTCCCTCGTGAACTCGGTCCACTCCCCCGGCACGTCGTCCTCGTAGTAGATGGCCTCGACCGGGCACACCGGCTCGCAGGCCCCGCAGTCCACGCACTCGTCCGGGTGGATGTAGAGGGCCCGCCTCCCCTCGTAGATGCAATCCACCGGGCACTCCTCGACACATGCCCGGTCCACCACGTCGATGCAGGGCTGCGCAATCACGTACGTCACGGTCGACCTCTCCCTGGGGCGGGCGGCCCGACCAGCCGCCCGGCTTCTTCTGAGTACGTCGATCATCATAAAGCCATCTCGTATGCCATGCCTCGACACCCGATCGCCGCACCTTCCGGTGATGGTCGGGATGATACGCGCCTGGTCTTGTCGGCTTACTTTGACGTACAGTCATCCTCAGAACTAACCGTGGGGAGGATGCCCATGAGGCTGACGGAGCGCGACACCACCCGGCCCGACGACCGGACCGACGGCACCCGGACCCCCTCGGGCCCGGCCCCGACTCCCTCGCGGCGCCGGACCGGCCCCGTCCGACCCGGCCTGCTCGTCGTCCGGTGCCTCACGAGCACCGACCACAAGGTGATCGGCAACCTCTACTTCGCCACGGCGTTCGGCTGGTTCCTCCTCGGGGGGATCCTCGCCATGCTCATCCGAGCCGAGCTGTGGGAGCCGGGGCTGCAGATCGTCGACAACCCCGACCAGTACAACCAGCTGTTCACCATGCACGGCACGATCATGCTGCTGCTCTTCGCGACCCCTCTGTTCGCCGGCTTCGCGAACGCCATCATGCCGCTGCAGATCGGCGCGCCCGACGTCGCCTTCCCGCGGCTGAACATGCTCGCCTACTGGTTCTACCTCTTCGGGGGCCTCATCGCGGCCGCCGGATTCATCACGCCGAACGGCGCGGCCGCCTTCGGCTGGTTCGCCTACGCGCCGCTCTCGGACACGGTGTACAGCCCGGGGCTCGGCGGCGACCTGTGGGTCTTCGGCCTCGCCCTCAGCGGCTTCGGCACGATCCTCGGCGCGGTCAACTTCGTGACGACGATCCTGTGCCTGCGGGCACCGGGCATGACGATGTTCCGGATGCCGATCTTCACGTGGAA
Organism: Nostocoides sp.; assembly: GCA_039812405.1. GTDB lineage: Bacteria > Actinomycetota > Actinomycetes > Actinomycetales > Dermatophilaceae > Nostocoides. The sequence continues at coordinate 3,280 of JBDIAL010000234.1, read as the reverse complement.
CGTCCTGCTCACCTCGATCATGGTGCTGCTCGTCTTCCCCGTCCTCGCGGCGGCGCTGTTCGCCCTCGGGTTCGACCGGCGGTTCGGGGCGCACATCTTCGACCCGGAGAACGGCGGCCCGATGCTGTGGGAGCACCTGTTCTGGTTCTTCGGGCACCCGGAGGTCTACATCATCGCGCTGCCCTTCTTCGGGATCATCACCGAGGTGGTGCCCGCCTTCTCCCGCAAGCCGGTGTTCGGCTACCGGACGATGGTGTTCGCGACGATCTCCATCGCCGCCCTCTCGATGAGCGTCTGGGCCCACCACATGTATGCCACGGGCCAGGTCCTGCTGCCCTTCTTCGCCATCATGTCGATGCTCATCGCGGTCCCGACGGGCACGAAGTTCTTCAACTGGATCGGCACGATGTGGGGCGGGCAGGTCTCGCTGGACACCCCGATGCTCTGGGCCGTCGGGTTCCTCGTGACCTTCCTCTTCGGCGGCCTGACCGGGGTCATCCTCGCCAGCCCGGCCCTCGACTTCCAGCTGACCGACACCTACTTCGTCGTGGCCCACTTCCACTACGTCGTCTTCGGCACCGTCGTCTTCGCGATGTTCTCCGGGTTCTACTTCTGGTGGCCGAAGCTGACCGGACGGATGCTCGACGAGCGGCTGGGCAAGATCCACTTCTGGATGCTGTTCATCGGCTTCCACATGACCTTCTTCGTCCAGCACATCCTCGGCATCTGGGGCATGCCCCGCCGGTATGCCGACTACCTGCCCGAGGACGGCTTCACGACCCTCAACCAGATCAGCAGCATGGGAGCCTTCCTCCTCGGCGCCTCGACGATCCCGTTCGCCTACAACGTGTGGCGGACCTGGCGACGAGCACCCCTCGTCATGACCGACGACCCCTGGGGCTGGGGCTGCGGCCTGGAGTGGGCCACGAGCTGCCCGCCACCCCGGAACAACTTCGACACCCTGCCCCGGATCCGCTCCGAGCGCCCCGCCTTCGACCTGCACCACCCGCGGACCGAGTCGGCCACCGTCCACCCGCCGGGTGTCGAGAGCAGCATCGAGGGGGGCGTCGAGAGCCCCGGCTGAGACCGCCCCGCCCTCCGCTGACGGGGGCCACCTGCGGGATCTGGAGTAGGCGTGTCCCACTCCGGATCTCGAGACTCGCCGATGGCGACACACCCGGTCCAGGACGGCAGCGCCCGGCCGCGACCCGCCGCTAGCCGGACAGGTCGGCCCAGACCGGTCGGTGGTCGCTCGCCGCGGCGAGCAGGTGGTGGGGGAGGTCGACCTCACGATGCGGCAGGACGTCGACGTCCGGCGTCGCGAGGACGACGTCGAGCCGGCGGCGCGGGGCGCGGGCCGGGAAGGTCGGGTCCGCAGGCGAGACGAGCCGCAGCCCGGCGCCGGCGAGGGTATGCCGGGCCGTCCCCGGTCCCATCGCGGTCTCGTCCTCGTTGAGGTCACCGCAGACGACGGTCCGCGTCAGGTGGACCCCACGGCCGGGACGGACCTCGGCGCCGGGAGGGGCTCCGTCACCGCGAGGGACGCCACCGGGAAGGACGCCACCGGGAGCGGCCTCTCCGGGAAGGACGTCACCGCCCGGAAGGACGGCGCTCCGCTCGGTGGCGAGATCCTCCAGGAGGGTGTCCGCGTGCCGGGCCCGCTCGTCGGCGCGCAGGCCGAGGTGGAGGGAGACGACGACGAGATCGGGGCGGCCGGGCAGCCGCAGCCGGACCATGGCATACCCCCGCGTCCGGTCCGGCCAGTGCACCCGCAGCCGCCGATGGACGGACTCCGCGACGTCGACCCGCAGCGCGGTGAGGATCGTCGTGCCGCCGCTGCCGCGGTGGTCGCCGCCCCAGTACATGCCGCACTCCGCGGCGAAGGTCGCGACCCGGGTCGTCGCGAGGAGGCGGCGCGGCACCTCCTGGAGGCAGAGGACGTCCGGATCCAGGGCGCGGACGACCGAGGCGGCGGCCAGGCGGTCGTCGAGGAGGTCGTGGGTGTTGTAGGACGCGACCCGCAGCCGCGTCACGTCCCGACGACCTCGCGCCGGGCCAGGTCGGCCGCCCCGATGAGGCCGGCCTCGTTGCCGAGCCGGGCCGCGACGACCTGCGCCTCGGGGCGGTAGCCGCGGCCGGTCAGCTGGCGACGATAGGTGTCGCGAGCCGGCGCGAGGAGCAGCTCACCCGCCGCGCTCACGCCGCCGCCGATGACGAACATCCCCGGGTCGAGCGCCGCGGCGATGTTCGCGATGCCGACCCCGAGCCACGTGCCCACGTCGGCGAGCAGCTCGATGGCCGTCGGATCGCCCTCGCGCGCCACCTCGGTGACGAGGGGGCCGGTGAGGTTCGCCGGGTCGTTGGCGACGCGGTCGATCAGGTCGGTGGCGATGGGGCTCTGGGCGATGACGAGGGTGCGGGCCTCCCGGACGAGGGCGTTGCCGCTCGCATACTGCTCCCAGCAGCCCCGGTTGCCGCACTCGCAGCGGTGCCCGCCGGGGACGACCTGCATGTGGCCGAACTCCCCCGCGATGCCGTAGCGCCCGCGCACCATCTCCCCGTCCATGAGGATCGCGCCGCCGATGCCGGTGCCGAGGGTGATCATGACGACGTTCGGCTCGTCCTGGGCGGCGCCGAACCGCCACTCCGCCCAGGCCGCGGCGTTCGCGTCGTTGTCGACGAAGAGGGGGACGTCGATCCGCCGGGCGAGCGAGGCGCGCAGCGGCTCGTGCCGCCACGACAGGTGCGGGGCGAAGACGACGGTCGCCCGGTCGGCTGCGACGAACCCCGCCGCCCCGATGCCCACCGCGACGACCTCCCGGTCACCGGCCGCCTCCCGCAGCTCCTCGACGGTCTCGACGATGGTGTCCTCGACGACGCGCGGCCGGGTGCTGCGGTGCGGGGTGTCGCGGCGGGCCCGGGCGAGGACCGCGCCGTCGGCGTCGACGAGACCGCCGGCGACCTTCGTGCCGCCGATGTCGATGCCGATGGCCAGGCGGGTGCGATCGGTCACGGTGGGTGCTCCTCAGTCCTCGTCGACGACGTCGATGGGCACGGCGCGGGTGCGGCCCTGCTGGTATGCCGTGCGCCCGGCTCCCGGGTCGGTGTCCCGGCTCTCCGCCGGCCCGGTCGGCGCCGCGAGGCCCGCCGCGAGATCGCGCAGGGCGGTCGAGGCGGCGGCCGCGAGATCGGCGAGCCGGTCGACCGTCTCCGGACGCACGGTCCGCAGCAGCGCGATGAGCTGGCACACCGGGCACAGGGCGCAGGCGACGGCCTCGCC
>JBDIAL010000233.1:0-5877 GCA_039812405.1 Nostocoides sp. | reverse complement strand
CGGGGTCGAGCGAGGCGAGCCGAGCGTCGACCTGCCGGGTGAGCAGCCAGGCGCCGGGGGTGAGCAGCGCCGACCCACGACCCAGGGCGTCGGCCGGCACCCCGCGCAGGTTGACGGCGACCCGGGCCACGGCGGGCACCCGGTCGCGGGGCTCGCCGAGGCTCTGCAGCCCGCGGACGGTGGCCTGCCCGCCCCCCGGGTGGAGTTCGAGCGCCTGGCCGGTCGTCAGCGTCCCGGCGGCCAGGGTGCCCGTCACGACAGTGCCGCTGCCCCGGACCGTGAAAGACCGGTCGACGAAGAGCCGGACGCGGGCATCCGGGTCCGGGGCGGGGAGCCCGGCGACGAGACGGGCCAGCGCGCCGCGCAGGTCGTCGAGGCCGAGCCCCGTCACCCCGCTCACCGCGACGGCCTCGACGGACCCCAGGCTCGTGCGTGCGAGCCGGTCGACGGACTCGCGCAGAGCCGGGCCGGGGTCGGCGAGGTCGCTGCGGGTCACCGCGACGACCCCGTGCCCCACCCCGAGCGAGTCGAGGATCGTCACGTGCTCCAGCGTCTGGGTCCGCCATCCCTCGTCGGCGGCGACGACGAGCAGGGCGGCGGGCACCGGGCCGGCCCCCGCGAGCATCGTCGGGACGAACCTCTCGTGTCCCGGCACGTCGACGAAGGCGATGGTCTCCTCACGAGTCGCCGCCCCGGCCGTCGCTCCAGTCGCCGCTCGCACGGTCGTCCAGGCGAACCCGAGGTCGAGGGTCATCCCCCGCCGCTTCTCCTCGGCGAGCCGGTCGGGGTCCACACCGGTCAGGGCGCGGACGAGGGTCGACTTGCCGTGGTCCACGTGCCCCGCCGTGGCGACGACGTGCATCGGCTGACCTCCCAGGGGGGTGGCGATCCCCGCCCGCCGTGCGAAGGATGCGGGCAGACGCTGGCGGAGGCGGACAGGAATCGAACCTGCCTGGCCCGGATGCCGGGCCACAACGGTTTTGAAGACCGCGGTGCCCACCAGGGTCACGGACGCCTCCGCCGGCGACGCTACCAAAGCCCGCCCCCGCGTCTCCGCCCGCGACGGGAGGCGGCACCCCGACTGGGCGGGTCCCACCGCGATAGGCCTCGGGATCGGCCGAGCGGCGGCGGACGGGTCAGACGGGGTCGAGCTCGTCGACGGCGTCGCGGATGTAGCGCATGAGCTCCCACAGGTCGGGGATGAGGTCGGGCGAGCTGATGATCCCGAAGTCGATGCTGTCGCGGTAGCTCTGCAGCGTGATGTTCAGCCCGACGCCGTCGGTGATGATCGACACCGGGTAGTTCGCCAGGACGAGGGCGCCGGCGTAGTAGAGCGGCACCCGGGGGCCGGGGACGTTGGAGATGACGAGGTTGTAGGGCGGCATGATGCGGTCCGCCCAGCGCACACTCGCCGCCGCCTTCGCGGCGAACTCGGCCGCCGCGGGCGCCGAGAACTGGCTGAAGTCGACGAGCAGGTCGGCCGGCAGGGCGGCGAGCTGCTCCTTGGCGGCGAGCATGTCGGTGCTCACGATGCGCAGCCGCTCGATCGGGTCCTCGACCTGGGTCGGCAGCGCGGCCTGGACCGCCGACACCTGGTTGCCCATGGCGTTCGCCTGGTCGGCGGCCCGGATCGAGACCGGGACCATGGCCTGCAGCGGCGCCTCGGGCAGCTCGCCGTGCTCGATGAGCCAGCGTCGCAGGCCCGAGGTGCACAGCGCCATGACGACGTCGTTGACGGTGCAGCCGGCGGCGTCCTTGATCCGCTTGACGCGGGAGAGGGGGATCGTGCCGAAGACCCAGTTCCGGCGTGCGGTGACGGGGCGGTTGAAGGAGGTCCGCGGCGCCCGGGACGGGGCCCGCAGGACCGGCTTGAGGCTGTCCAGCCCGTCGAGCTGCAGCCGCCGCAGGACGTCGCGCCCCTCGCGGGCCAGCTGCATGGACAGGCGCACCCCACGCGCCGGCGAGGCCATGACGCCGAGCCAGCCGCGGGTGAGCATCTCCAGTTCCGACGGGACCCGCTCGGTCCGCGGCGTCGACGTCGGCGGGTCCACCGTCGCGTCGGGGTCGGTCGACAGCAGGGTGGCCGTGATCTGCATACCGGATGCGCCGTCGACCGCGGAGTGGTGGAGCTTGGTCATGATGGCGACCCGGCCGCCCTCCAGCCCCTCGATGACGTAGAGCTCCCACAGCGGGTGGGAGCGGTCGAGGGCGCGCGCGGTGAGCCCGGCGACCATCTTGGCGAGCTGCTCGTCGTTGCCCGGGCTCGGCAGCCCGATCCCCCGGACGTGGAAGTCGAGGTCGAGCTCGCCGTCCTGCACCCAGTAGGGCCGGTCGATCCCGAGCGGGACGTTGACCAGCCGCCATCGCAGCGGCTCCAGCAGGTGGATGCGCTCCCGGATGAACTCGCGGATCGTGTCGCTGTTGATCGGCTGCTTGGCCGTCGACGGGTCGACGATGATGAGCCCGGCCACGTGTCCGGTGACCCGGGCGTTCTCCATCTGCAGGAACGTGGCGTCGACCCCTGACAGCTGTCGCACGTGGACCACTCCTTCGTCCCGAGGCCGACGACCGGTCCGTCAGGCCGATGGTGGACCCGCCGGCCGGCCGCTCTGTACCTTAACGGCAGACTCCGGGAGCGTCGAGGACCGATGATGGGTCTCCTCGACAGGCAAGACGATGCCGTCCCCGCGGGACGGAGTTGGGAGCAGGACCATGGCAGACCTCCCCACGCAGGCCACCGACGTGAGCGAGCGCGTGCCACGCACCGTGGCCCACCTGGCCTTCGCCTCGGCCGCACGCTTCGGGGACCGGCCCGCACAGCGGACCAAGCGGGACGGGACCTGGCAGGTGACGACGCACGCCGAGCTGGCCGAGCAGGTCGGGGCCGTCGCCCAGCAGCTCGTCACCCTCGGCGTCGAGCCGGGTGACCGGGTCGCGGTCCTCGCCGAGACCCGGGCCGAGTGGGCGGTCGCCCAGTTCGCCATCGGGGCTGCCGGGGCGACGGTCGTGCCGATCTACCCGTCGAACAGCCCCGAGGAGTGCGAGTGGGTGATCTCGAACTCCGGTGCCTGCCTCGTCATCTGCGAGAACGCCGCCCAGGTCGCCAAGATCGAGGCGATCCGCGACGCCGTGCCCGCCCTGCGCGAGATCGTCGTCATCGACCCGGACGGCACCCACACGACGCTCGCCGAGCTCGTCGAGCGCGGTCGCGGCCAGGACCTCACCGAGGTGCAGCGCCGGGTCGAGGCGTCGTCCCCCGACGACCCCTCCGTCATCATCTACACCTCGGGGACGACGGGGAAGCCCAAGGGCTGCATCCTCACGCACGGCAACCTCGTGTCCTGCGTCCGGTCCGCCGTGGAGATGGACATCATCCACGAGGACGACCACGCCTACCTCTTCCTCCCGCTCGCCCACGTCTTCGCCCAGGTCATCAACGTCGACCTCATCGCGATCGGCGGCTCCGTGGCATACGTCTCCGGTGGGGCGGCGAGCATCGTCCCCGACCTCGCCGAGATCCGGCCGACGGTCTTCCCGGCCGTGCCGCGCATCTTCGAGAAGATCCACGCGCTGTTCGCCGAGGCACCGCGCAGCGAGGAGGTCTACGCGAAGGTGCGGGGCGTCTTCGGGGGCCAGATCAAGGTCGCGATCTCCGGCGCCGCGCCGATCGCCTCCGAGATCGTCCAGTTCTTCCTCGACGCCGGGCTGCCCCTGTGCGAGGGCTACGGGCTCAGCGAGTCGACGGCCACCGGGGTGATGAACCTCCCCGGGAGGGTGCGGGCGGGCACGATCGGCCACCCGACCCCCGGCACCGAGATCCGGATCGCCGACGACGGCGAGATCCTCATGCGCGGGTGGAACGTGTTCGCCGGCTACTGGGACAACCCGGGGGCCACGGCCGAGGTCTTCACCGACGACGGCTGGCTGCTCACCGGCGACCTCGGGTCGATCGACGAGGACGGCTTCGTCACGATCACCGGGCGGAAGAAGGAGATCATCATCACCGCCGGGGGCAAGAACCTCACCCCCAGCGAGCTCGAGAACGAGCTGCGCCAGTGCCCCCTCATCTCGAACGCCCTCATGCACGGCGACCGCCGGCCCTACCCCGTGGCCCTCATCACCCTCGACGCCGAGTACCTCGTGCCGTGGGCGCAGGGTCGCGGGCTGCCCACCGACCCCGTCGCCCTCGCCGGCCACGACGTCATCCGGGAGACCATCCAGGAGGTGCTCGACCGGGTCAACGCCAAGCACGCGAAGGTCGCCCAGATCAAGCGGTTCGTCATCCTGCCCCGGGACTTCAGCCAGGAGACCGGCGAGCTGACGCCCACGCTCAAGATGCGTCGGCGGGTCATCAACGAGATGTATGCCGCGGAGCTGGACGAGCTGTACGCCAAGCCCCGCACGTAACGCTCGGGTCCCGCCGCGGCGCCATGGCAGCCCGGGTCGGGTCACCCATCCCTGCATGAGACTGTCCAATTGGGTCGGATCCATGCAGCCGGTCGGGGGGCGGGTCCGGGCCCGGGTCGCCGGACCCTGCATGAGACTGTCCAATTGGGTCGGATCCATGCAGCCGGTCGGGGGGCGGGTCCGGGCCCGGGTCGCCGGACCCTGCATGAGACTGTCCAATTGGGTCGGATTCATGCAGGCGGGGGCCAAGCCTGGGGCAGACGCGGGACGGTGGGGTATGCCGGGTCCCGGCATACCCCACCGTCGTGGGTTCCGCGTGCGCTGGGTACGGCTGCGCGGCAGCCGGTCTCAGCTGGCAGCGGTCTTCTTCGCGGCCGCCTTCTTCGGAGCAGCCTGGGCGGCGGGCTCCGATGCCGGGGCCTCCTGCGCACCGCTCGCAGCGGCGAGGAGGCGCAGGGTGAGGTCGCGCTGGGCGGCAAGGAGCCGGTTGGTCAGCTCGAAGTTCGCCTCGACGATCTCGGTCGGCTTGGGCATGCCCTCCTGGAAGGACTCGGTCAGCTTGCTGATCGTCTCGTTGGCCGGCAGCTCGACGCGGCCCCGGCTCTCCTTGATGCCCTCGGCCATCCGGTCGACGGCCTCCGAGGCCCGGTTGAGCGCCGCGACCCACTGGTCGCCGATCTGCTGGGTGATCTCCTGGTAGCTCGTCATGATGCGTGTTCCCTTCTTCTCGGTGGATCTGTGGTGGTGAGATCGCTGATCTCGGGCGGACGGTCGCCGCGGTCGACCCGATGGGGTCAGGACCCGTCGACCATCGTTCGGTACATCTGGATGAGCGCCGACTTCTGGGCCTGGCTCAGCCGCCGATCGGCCTGGATGACCTCGGTCACCGAGACCTCGGCCGCCTCGCTGTCGTCGGACAGCCAGCCCATCCGGCGGAACAGCGAGTCGGGCGGGATGCCCAGGCCGGTCGCGATGGCGCGCAGGATGTCGGGGGACGGCTGGTAGAGGCCGCGCTCGACCTGACTCAGGTAGGAGTCGGAGACCTTGGACACCCGGGCCAGGTGCCGTAACGACAGCTCGGCGATCTCGCGCTGTGCCCGGATGTAGCGGCCCAGGTCGGCCAACGCCTCCGCGTGCCCCTCGGGCATCGCCGTCACTCCGCTCTGTCGTTCCTACCCTGTCCAACTGCCTTGCTCTCTCTGGACATCCAGTCAACCACAGGGTGCGTGGTATGTCAAGCAGACTGCGAGGTATGCCACGCAACAAGGGAGTCTCCCCGATCCGCGGCGAACCGTGGCGGGGCTCCGGGCGTGTCCCGGTCCGGGCCCTTCTCGACGGGGCGCGTCCCGCCGCCCCTCCGGACGCAGCGGCGGAAACGCCCGCATTCCGACCCCCAGGGCCTCGGCATAGTGGGCCGATTGGGCGTGTGACCTCGGCGTTTGCTGGCGCTGATGCGGTGTGGCGGGTGTG
>JBDIAL010000232.1:0-5892 GCA_039812405.1 Nostocoides sp. | reverse complement strand
GCCCGTCGGGCCCGGAGCGTCCACCCACATCCTGACCGGCATCACCCGACACCGAGCAGCCAAGGAGCGAGCATGACTGACACGAGCGTCCTCGAACACGTCGCTGTCGATGTCGACCTCGACGCGGCCGTGCGCTGCACCATCCGGGTCCTGCTGCCCAATGCCCACCCGTCCGGCGAGCATCACGCGGACTACCTCGTCCGGGACACCTGCCCGGGCTGCGATCACGTCACGGTCGTCGGCGTATGCCGCCCAGCGTGGGACGCCATCGCCCCACCCCAGGTCGGCATGTGCGGCGACTGCGGGACCACATGCACACGGGACGAGTCCGCGACGATCGTGGAGGTGCTCCGGTGAGCATCTGGTCCCCATGGGGCGCGATCGGCTACGACCTCACCCGCAAACCGCCGCGGAAGATGCGCGGGCAGGTCCGCTCCTTCGCCACCGGCTGGTCCAACCATTACCCGAACGCGCAGGTCGAGGCGCCCGCCCAGCTGGACCTCGCCACACTCCCATCGCGGACCGACCTCGGCCACGAGGACGACACCGACGACGACGCGGCAGGCCCGTGGCTCAGGCTCGGGATGCTGGCCCCCGACGCACGGTCATGGTGGCGTCGGGACGACAACGGCGAGCCTGTCCGGGCGCCCGTCGACGCCACGGTCGTCCTCGACGAGGAAGCCGCCCGCGCGCTCCGGGACGACCTGACGGAGTGGCTCGACATGCCCAAGGCCAGGCCGAGGAAGGCGCGCCGATGACCGAGAACGCGCAGCCGGACTATCGATGGTGGGGCGGTCCAGCCATCCGGCGCATTGCCACCATCACAGTGGACGAGATCCTCGCCAAGGTGTTCCGAGGCCAGAAGGACCACCTGCGCGAGCAGATGCTCGACGTGGCCGCCAAAGCGCACCGCAAGCCACAGACGTGGGCATGGGACACAGCTATGGCGGATGCGTGGGATGCCGGCGCGGAGGCGGGGGACCGCATGGCCCGCGCGGTCAACGCCGAATGGCCCGAACCCACCCCTAATCCTTACCGTGTCACCGAGGAGGCGCCGTGAGCGAGGCCACCGGCCAGGACGTGCCCGTCTACGACGAGCCGTGGGACGCAGACGCCGAGCCAGCGAAGCGGCCCAAGCACGAGGGCGGGTTCTACGGGCTGATGCCGCGCCCATCCGACTACGAGCCGCGGTCGTGGACGGTCGCCTGCCGCTGCGGGTGGGCCTTCGACTCCACCTCACGCCCGGCCTGCGAGATCCGGTACGCCGAACACAGGAGCGTGAAGTGACCTGGCTCAGGCGCAAGTGGTGGTGGGTGAAGTTCGCACTGCGGCACTGTCCCGAGTGCGGCGAACGGGGATACGACCCCGCCCGGATTCGATGGGCCGACGACCCGATCGTCGCGCGCTTCGGCTTCCGCCAGCCGGGAGATTGCGACACGTGTGGAGGCCAGTTGACCCAGACCGAGCGAGGAGCACGATGACCGTCCTGCCCGAGTGCCCCATCTGCGACGAGCCGATCCACGACGGAGCCTGGATCTGCCAGAAGTGCGGCGTCAAACTGGGCGACGCGCTGACCCGCATCGCCACCCTGCGACCAGAGCTCGACCGGGCCATCACCCGACAGGCCAAGGTCCGCTCGTCCGGCACACACCGCGAACGGGTCGCGCCCGGGGACGAGGAGCCGATCCCCAACGAGACCCCGCTCATCGTGAACCTCGATGCCATGGAGACCGGCTTCGTCGTCGACAACACCGTGACGACCTGGGCTCGCGACCTGATGGAGACCCTCGACCTCGACCTGCCCGAGGCGCCCCAGCCGTTCGGCCCGATCTGCAGCTCGCAGTGGTGCCGCCACGCCTCGTGCGACGAGATCCGCTACGGCGTGACGTGGCACCCGACGGTTGCCGCCGCGCACCTGCTGCGGGAGAACGTGCGCTGGTGGAGGCAGCGTCAAGAGGCGCCGACGCTGTACGAGGAGATCACCGGCGCGGCGTTCCTGCTCGAGGCGGCCGTCGACAGCCGGCGCCGCGACTACGTCGTGCTCGGCCCGTGCCCGCTTACCGTGGACGATACCGAGGGCCAGGTCGTCGCCTGCACCGGCGAGGTCCGCGCGTTCCCCGCGCCCGCCGACCTGACCACCGAGGAGAAGCGCCGCGAGCGCCTGCCGCGGTGCACCCAATGCAAGACCGACGCCACGGTCGAGTGGTGGCAGGCACACATCCTCGGCAACCCCGAGTCCTCGCCGCTGGTCACGGCTCGCGATCTGATCGGCATCATCGCCTACCGACTGGAGTGGACCGTCACCCACGACCAGATCCGGCAGTGGAAGCACCGCGGGAAGATCGAGTCTGCGGGCAAGGACGCCAAGGGCCGGACGCTGTACCGGCACGCCGCCGTGGTGCAGGCCATCCGCGAGGACGTGCGACAGCGCAAGGAGCGTGTCGGAGCGTGACACGCGGCCCGAGAATCTTGACGCCGAGAGTCTTGACAGGGCATCATCTGTCACAGGAACGGCGTACTCGTCGTACCCAAGAACCCTCGGGTTTGAGCCACAGGCCCATTACTCGGGGGTTTCGTCATGTCGGGAGGCGGACATGGCCGACGACAGTCGCTGCGACCGCTGCGGGGGAGCTGTCGTCACCGCCTGGCTCCACGGAACCCGCGGACTGTGGCTCTGCCGCAGATGCACCGACCGGCACGGACACGCGCTCCGGAAGCAAGGATGGGAGCGGGTCGACGTTGCCTGACTCGTACGTGTGCGAGGTCTGCGGCGAGCGGTACGTGGTTCCCAGCCTCGCGAGAATCTGTGCGACACGTCACGGGGGTGACCAGTGCCCGATCGGGAACGCGAAGGATGGGACGCCCTCACCGCGGTCCTGAGCCAGTACCCCGACGTCTTCGCCCCCACCTACTGCCGCACCCACGGAACCGACGAGGACGCCTGCGACTGCCCGCCTGACGAGGCGATCGCCGTGCCCGGGCTCTACTGCACCAACGTCGTCATCGCCACCATGTGGCAAGACCCCGCCAACCCCGACGGGGACTGGATCCGCAACGGACAGCCACCTAGCCAGCCGCGGCCCCTATCCATCGGCCTCCTCGCCCACGCGCTCGACGAATACCGCGGCGTCATCTGACCGGGGCGTCAGAGGGCGATGAGCACCCCGACGAAGACCAGCACGAAGACCCCCACCACAGCGATGGCTGGCCACACGATGGCCCGGTACCCCCACTTCGCGGCCCGACCCTGAGCCGCTGCACTCCGACGAGCAGCAGCCTCCAGGCGAGGGTCATTGCTCGGGTTGTATGGATTGCCCATGGCCGAAGGGTAGCGCCGAGAGGGTGAGCGTGTTGGCGAAACGGCCGTGCATCGAGCCCGGTTGTCCCATCCTCACCACCTCGACCCGCTGCCCCGACCACGAGCGGCGACATGACCGCGACCGCGGCACACGACAGCAGCGCGGCTACGACGCACAGCACGAACGCGAAGCCAAGCGATGGAAGCAAGAAGTTGCGCGCGGCGAACTCGTGACCTGCTGGCGATGCGGCGAGCCGATCACCAACCCAAACGACGTCCACCTCGGCCACGACGACCACAACCGCAGCATCACCCGCGGACCCGAGCACGGCCGCCAATGCAACCTCTCGGCGGCCGGCCGCAACTCACATGTGAGATGACGGTGCACCCCGATGGGTGGGGGGTGACCCCGAGACCCCCAAGGCCGCGGACCGCTGGGGAGGTGACTCGCTGTCCGCGGTGCTGAAAGTTGATCTCGTTCGTACCCGAATAACTCACCAGACGAGTGGCGCGATGCTGCCGTCCGACCCGATCGGCGCGAGGCCGTGAAGGAGACCTGTCATGACTGCACCGAAGGCACCCGAGGGCCTCGCGGCAGGCGGCCGTGCTCTGTGGCGCGATATCACGTCGGCGCACGAGTTCCTGGACGCGCAGCAGCTCGTGCAGCTGACGGAAGCGTGCCGCGCGAAGGACCGCCTCGACGAGTTCGACGCGGTGATTCGTGGGCGGCCTGACTTCGTGGACCTGCTGCACTTCCGGACGCAGGGCGCGCACGAGGACAAGGCTGTCATCGAGGTCAAGTTCGACAGCATCCTGACGGTGGCGAACGCGACGGCGAACCTGCTCAAGCAGCTGCTCGCGGCGATGCGTCTGCCGGATGCGTCCGGCGCTCGTCCGCAGCAGCGCGGTGGGGCTCGTGGCGCGTATGGCGCGCAAACGCCGGGCGGGAAGACGCCGGGCAAGGTGTCGTCGATCGAGCGGGCCCGGTCTCGTAAGTCGGGCTGATGTTCCGGCCGGCGTTCGACGGCCAGGTGTGCTCGCTGGGATACGAGGTCATCGACTGGCTCACGGAGTATGCCTGTCACGGTCCGGGGGACGTGCAGGGCGACCCGCTGGACTTTGATGATGAGACCTTCGACTTCATCGTCGGTGCCTACGAGCTGGACCCGAAGACGGGTCGCCGGGTGAAGTCGAAGGTGGTCTACTCGGCGCCGAAGGGCCGGGCGAAGTCGGAGACGGCGGGCCTGTTGGGCGTGGCTGAGGCGCTCGGGCCTGTGCGGTGCGACGGGTTCGACGCGGATGGGCAGCCTGTGGGACGCCCTGTTCGGTCGCCGTTCATCCGGGCACTCGCCACTGAGGAGAAGCAGTCCGGCAACACGTTCCAGAACATCGCGTTCGTCATGGGCGAGTGGGGCCAGGACACGCACCCGGAGATCTACGGCGGCATCAAGGGCATCGGCGACTACCGGTCGGCGCAGAACATCTATCTTCCGGGCGGCGGGGAGTGCCGCTCGTCGAGCGCGGGAGCAGCGTCGAAGGACGGCGGCAAGGAGACCTTCCTCGTCCCGGACGAAATTCACCTCTACGTGCTGCCCGAGCTGCGGTCGATGTACGCGACGGCGATGCGGAACCTCGGCAAGCGGATGCTCGCTGATCCGTGGGCGCTGCTGACGACGACGGCATGCCGGCTCGGGGAGTTGTCGACGTGGGAGACGCTGGAGAAGCAGTGGAAGCGCGGCGAGCTCGGCCCGGAGTGGCTGGTGCATCACCGCGAAGCCAAGGGCCGTATCGACCTACTGGACCACGACCGGACGATCGCGCAACTGAAGTACGTCTACGGGCCGGCGATGGACCCCGTGACGGGCTGGATGGACCCCGAGCGGGTCTATCGCGACATGCTGGACCCGACGGTGTGCCCGGACGAGCAGACGGCGGCCCGCTACTTCCTGAACCGGTCGATGGCCGGGTCGGACGCGTGGATCGCCAAGACGCTCGTGGAGGCCGTCCAACGTGACGAGGTCGTGGCGCCGGGTGAGGCGATCTCCGTTGGCTTCGACGGCTCGCTGAACGACGACTCGACGGTCCTGCGGGGCTGCCGGATGTCGGACGGCTTCCGGTTCACGCTCGGGCTGTGGGAGAAGCCGCTGGGTGCGGCAGGCGTGGGCTGGGAGGTGCCCCGCCGGGAGGTGCTCGCCCGGTTCCGGGAGGTGCTGCGCACCTACAGGGTGTCGCGGGCCTACTGCGACCCGCACGAGTGGCGTTCGGACATCGACGCGATCGCAGACGAGTTCAACCCGCCGGACGACCAGAAAGCGATCGTCGTCGCGTGGCCGACGAGCCGGGACACCCCGATGGCCGCCGCGTTGGACCGGCTCCACGCCGACATCAAGAACCGCGTCACCTACCAGTCCAACGACCCGGCGATCCTCGACCACTACGGCAACGCGTACGTCCGTCACAAGGGCGCGCTGAGGCTGGTGCGCAAGGAGTACCCGAACAGCCCCCGGAAGATCGACGGCGTCGTCACCGATGCGCTGGCCTACGAGGCCCGCGCCGACGCGCTCGCCGCCGGCTGGTCCGCCGACCCGCCCGAC
>JBDIAL010000231.1:0-5907 GCA_039812405.1 Nostocoides sp. | reverse complement strand
GGTCGGCGAGCGCGGAGGACGTCGACGTCGCGCGCGCCGCGACGATGCGGCTGGCCTGCCTGGCCGGCATCACCGGCCGCCCGGCCGTCTCGGCGCCGCTCCTGCGGACACCGGGCGGACCGGTCGGCGTCTGTCTCGTCGGCCCGCGCGGCACCGACGTCGCCCTCGTCGAGGCCGTGGCAGCCCTCGCCGCCGGTGTCCGCGGCGGGTCCGTCAGTCGGTGAGCTGGACGACGACGGGCGCGTGGTCGCTCGCGCCCTTGCCCTTGCGCTCCTCGCGGTCGATGACGGCCCCCTCGACCCGGGCCGCGAACGGCGCGTTGCCGAGGACGAAGTCGATGCGCATGCCGCGGTTCTTGGGGAAGCGCAGCTGCTGGTAGTCCCAGTAGGTGTAGGTCCCCGGTCCCGGCGTGTGCGCCCGGACGACGTCGTCGAACCCGGCGTCGACGATCGCCTCGAAGGCCGCCCGCTCCGGCGGCGAGACGTGGCTCTTGTCGAGGTAGTAGTCCATCGACCACACGTCCTCGTCGCGGGGCGCGATGTTCCAGTCGCCCATGATGGCCGTCGGCGTCGGGTCCGCCGCCCATTCCGCCGCGCGGTCCCGCAGCCGGGCCAGCCATTCCAGCTTGTATGTCATGTGCGGGTCCTCCAGGTGCCGCCCGTTGGGCACGTAGACCGACCAGACGCGCACGCCTCCGCACTGCGCCCCGATCGCACGGGCCTCGGCGACGGCCGGCTCGCCCCAGGACGGCATACCGGCGAATCCACGCTCGACGTCGTCGAGGCCCACGCGGGAGAGGATCGCGACGCCGTTCCAGTGGTTGAAGCCGTGGTGAGCCGTGGCGTAGCCGAGGGCCTCGAGCCGGGCGACGGGGAACTGGTCGTCGCGGGCCTTGGTCTCCTGGATCGCGACGACGTCGACGTCGGCCCGGGCCAGCCATGCCTCGAGCCGGTCGATCCGGGACCGGATGGAGTTGACGTTCCACGTCGCGATGCGCACGGCCGCAGCCTAGATGAGCCACCCTCCCAGCCGAGCCACCCTCCAGGCCGATCGAGGTATCCCAGGACCACCGCGAGGGCACCGCATACCTCCACCCAGAGCAGCCCTCAGCCGTTCGAGGTATCCCAGGACCACTGCAGAGACACCGCATACCTCCACCCGGCCCAGGCCCCAGCCGATCTATCCCAGGACCAGGCGGGTTCAGATACCTCCACCCGGCCCGGCCCAGCCGGGTAGGAGAGATGGGCGGAGGGTGGGGTCGACAGCCGGACCGGCAATCGGCGACGTGACCAGGGCTGCGGGTAGGCCGTCGAGCACGGATCATGCCCCGGAGCCCGGCCCTCGGCGCCCATTGCCGGTCCGGCTGCAGCCCTGACACAGCCGATCGCTCGCAACCACGCGCTGGTCGACGGCGACAAGCGTCTCGCGCTCGGGGCCCCCATCGCCTTCCTCGCCTTCCTCGGCGTCAACGCCCGGCGGCTCACGTTCGGCACCGAGGAGGTGTGCGTCCTGGCCATCGCCGTCTCCACCGGTGAGCTCGACGACGTCGCCGCCATCGCCCGGCGCCTGCGAGGCCCAACCGAGGCCGGACACCGCCGAGGTGCGTAGGGTCGCGGCATGGCCTCCACGACCGCGGGACCCGCCACCCGGCGCCCGGTCGCCCTCGTGACCGGTGCGTCCGCCGGCCTCGGGTGCGAGTTCGCCCACCAGCTCGCCGCGCGCGGGCACGACCTGGTCCTCGTGGCGCGTGACGAGCGGCGGCTGCGCGCCGTCGCGGGAGAGCTCGCGTCGGCATACGGCGTCGAGAGCGAGGTGCTCCCGGCCGACCTGTCCGACCGGGCCCGGACGCAGGTCGTATGCGACCGGCTCGCCGACCCCGACCGCCCCGTCGACGTGCTCGTCAACAACGCCGGCTTCGGGCTGCGCCGCCGCTTCCTCGACGACGACGTCACCCCCGAGGAGGAGGCGCTCGACGTCATGGTCCGCGCCGTCCTCCTCACCAGCCACGCCGCCGGCCGGGCCATGCGCGAGCGCGGTCACGGGGTCATCGTCAACGTCAGCTCGGTCGCCTCGTTCCTCGCGACGGGCAGCTACAGCGCGGAGAAGTCCTTCGTCACCGTCCTCTCCGAGTCGCTCGCCGGCGAGCTGCGGCCCCACGGGGTGACGGTGACCGCGCTCTGCCCGGGGTTCATCCGCACTGAGTTCCACGAGCGGGCCGACCTCGCCGCCGACCGGCTGCCGTCGTGGGCCTTCCTCACCGCACCGGACGTCGTGCGGGCCTGCCTCGCCGACGTCGCGAGGGGCCGGGTCGTCTCCGTCCCGAGCCGGCGCTACCGGCTGGCCGTCGCCGCCCTGCGCCTCCTGCCCCGATCGGTCGCCCGCTCCGACCTCGTCCGGGGACGTCACCGCCGCCGGGTGCACGGGAGCTGAGCCGCCGGCCGCCGGTGGCCCTGTCCGGGTGGGCCGGCGTCACCGCATACGGTGTATGCCGTGACCGACACCCTGACCGACGTCTCCGCCGACCGCGCCCGACTCCTCGACATCGTCCGGGCCAAGGCCATCGTCCACGGCCGGGTCACCCTCTCCTCGGGCCGGGAGGCCGACTTCTACGTCGACCTGCGCCGGATCACCCTCGACGGCGAGGCGGCGCCGCTCGTCGGGCGGGTCATGCTCGACCGGGTGCGCGACCTCGACTTCGACGCCGTCGGCGGCCTCACCCTGGGCGCCGACCCCGTCGCCACCGCGATGCTCCACGCGACGGCGGCGGCGGGCGGGCGGCTCGACGCGTTCGTCGTCCGCAAGGCCGGCAAGGCCCACGGGCTCCAGCAGCGGATCGAGGGCCCGTCGATCGCGGGCCGTCGGGTCCTCGTCGTCGAGGACACCTCGACGACCGGCGGCTCGCCGCTGGAGGCGGTGGCGGCCGCCCGCGAGGCGGGGGCCGAGGTCGTCGCCGTCGCGACCATCGCCGACCGCGCGACCGGGGCCGCCGAGCGGTTCGCCGAGGCGGGCCTGGACTACCGCTTCGTCTTCGACGTCCACGAGCTGGGCCTGGCCTGAGCCGCGGACCGGGTCCCGCGGGCTCCGTCCGTGGTGGGTCGGGGGCGCGCGACACCCTAGGATCGGGTGGAGACCGCCACCGGAGGGAAGTCCCATGATGGTCCTGATCATCGTCCTCATCGTCCTCGTCGCGATCGTCGGCGCCTTCGCCGGCATGTACAACGGCCTGGTCCGGCTGCGCAACAAGGCCGACGAGGCGTGGAACCAGATCGACGTCGAGCTCCAGCGCCGGCACGACCTCATCGGCAACCTCGTCGAGACGGTCAAGGGGTATGCCGCGCACGAGCGGGGGACGCTGGAGGACGTCGTGCGGGCCCGGGGCGCCGCGATGGCCGGCGGCCAGTCGCCCGCCCAGCAGGCCGTCGCCGAGGGGGCCCTCACCCAGGCCCTCGGCCGGCTCATCGCCGTCGCCGAGGCATACCCCGACCTCAAGGCGAACCAGAGCTTCCTCGCCCTCCAGAACGAGCTGTCGAGCACCGAGGACCGGATCGCCTCGGCGCGCCGCTACTACAACGCCACCGTCCGCGAGCTCAACACCAAGGTCGAGACGGTGCCGAGCAACATCGTCGCGGGCCTCGCGCACGTGACGAAGCGGGAGTACTTCGAGGCCCAGGGCGAGAGCCGCGACCCGGTCCGGGTCGACTTCGGCCAGTCCACCGCGAGCATCCCGCCCCCGCAGTCCTACACGGGGACCGAGCTGCCCCGGCCCTCGGCCCAGCCGCTGCCGTCCGAGGCGGCACGGCAGGTCGAGGGACCCGACGGGACCCCGTCGTCCCCCGGATCCTGAGGGCCGACCCCACCCGCGACCCCGAGGCCGCCCGCCCGAATCTGCCGAAGGAGCACGAACCCATGTCCGCCACCGACGACGGCGCCGCCGTCGCCCCTCTCCAGCCGCCCGACCCGACGCTCACGCTGACCGCCCCGGCGCCCCCGCCCCACGTCCTGGAGACGCAGGCGCCGCGGATGGCGCCGGCCGTCCAGGCCGACGCGGTGCCGGGGCTCGACGCGAAGGTCGACGACTTCATGACGGCGATCTCGCAGGCCGCGCCGCGCAGCCCGGAGTTCGCCAAGCAGGCCGACAACGTGCGCACCATGGGCGACGCCGACATCAGGCGGGCCGCCGAGACGAGCAACCGGCTCCTCGACCGGCCCGTCCAGGCCCTCAAGGAGGGCGGGATCTCCGAGAGCAGCCAGGTCGGCAAGACCCTCCTCGAGCTGCGCCGCACCGTCGAGGACCTCGACCCGAGCCGGTTGTCGGGAGGCCGCAAGCTGCTCGGGGTGATCCCCTTCGGGGACAAGGTCGTCGACTACTTCCGCCGCTACCAGTCCGCCCAGGGCCAGCTCAACGGCATACTCCACGCCCTGCGCAACGGGCAGGACGAGCTGACCAAGGACAACGTCGCCCTCAACCTGGAGAAGACGAACCTCTGGGCCACGATGGGCCGGCTCAACCAGTACGTCTACATCGCCGAGCGGCTCGACACCAAGCTGTCGGCACGGATCGCCGAGCTGGAGATCAGCGACCCCGACACCGCGGCGGCGCTCTCCCAGGACGTCCTGTTCTACGTCCGGCAGAAGCACCAGGACCTGCTGACCCAGCTCGCCGTGTCGATCCAGAGCTACCTCGCGATCGACATCATCATCAAGAACAACGTCGAGCTCATCAAGGGCGTCGACCGCGCCTCGACGACGACCATCTCGGCCCTGCGGACCGCCGTCATCGTCGCCCAGGCCCTCGGCAACCAGAAGCTCGTCCTCGAGCAGATCACCGCCCTCAACACGACGACGTCGACCATGATCCAGCGCACCTCGCAGATGCTGCGCGACAACTCGGCGGCCATCCAGGAGCAGGCGGCCTCCTCGACGATCGGCCTGCCGGAGCTGCAGGCGGCGTTCCAGAACATCTACGCGACGATCGACTCGATCGACCAGTTCCGGGTCAAGGCGCTCGACACGATGGCCCAGACCATCGGCGTCCTCGAGACCGAGGTCGACAAGTCGAAGGAGTACCTCGCCCGCGTCCAGGCCCAGGACGCCCGGGGCACCCAGACGCTCGACCTCGACACCGTCTGACGACCCGTGGGGCTGTGGGACTGGCTGCGCGGGACGCCGGACCCGCCGCCCGTCGTCGTCCCCGCGGCACCGACCGAGGCCGACGTCGTCGCCTCCCTCGACGAGGTCGCAGCGGCGCTGCGGGAGGCCCACGCCACCCCGCTCATCACCTCCCGGGTCGCCCGGGTCGACCGGCTCGTGCGGTCCTGCCTGCCCCGGCTCGCCTCGCTCGGGCTCGGGTCCGCCGATGCGTATGCCGTCGTCGCGACGGCGACGAGCTACCTGCCCGAGGCGGTGGCCGGCTACCTCCGGCTGCCGCGCGACTGGGCCGACACCCGGCCCATCGACGAGGGGCGCACCGCCCTCATGGTGCTCGTCGACCAGCTCGAGCTGCTCGGCGCGACGATGGACAAGGTGCTCGACGCCGTGAACCGCCAGGACGCCCAGGCCCTCGTCGCGCACGGCCGCTTCCTCGAGGCCCGGTTCCACGGGTCGGAGGGCGGTGGCCTCGACCTCGACGCCGGGGCGCCGGGTGGGCCCCCGCGCGGGTCGTCACCGGGCTCTGGGAGCCGCCCCGCACCGGGTCCGCGACCGCCGGCGCCTCCGGTCCCGCCGACCCCGTCGACGAACAGTCTCGACCTGGAGCCCTGAGCGGATGACGACGAGCCCTCCCTCCCTTTCCGAGTCCGTCGCCGCGCTCCTCGAGGTCGCGCGCGCCGCCGGTGTCGCCGACGACGTCGCGCGCGGCGAGGCCGAGGCTCTCGCGGCGACGGTGTCCCAGGCCGCCGCGGGCGCGTG
>JBDIAL010000230.1:0-5923 GCA_039812405.1 Nostocoides sp. | reverse complement strand
CACCTTCCTCCGCGCGGCACGACAGCTCGGCGTCGAGCCGCGGCGGGCCGTCGTCCTCGAGGACGCCCTGTCCGGCGTGCGGGCCGGGGCGGCCGGCGGGTTCGGCCTCGTCGTCGGCGTCGACCGCGGGGTGGGGGCGCAGGAGCTGCTGGCCGCCGGGGCGGACCGCGTGGTCGGCGACCTTGCCGAGCTCGTCGAGCTCGGCGAGGCGGACGGAGCCGAGGGGACCGACGGGGCCGGAGCGCCCGCATGATCCGCCCGGTGGTGGACCGCGACCCCCTCGACCGGACGCGCTTCCCCGTCGAGGAGTGGGGGCTCACCGAGTCGTGGTTCGGTGCCGACGACCTCGGGGTCACCGAGACCCTCTTCGCCGTCGGGAACGGCTACCTCGGGATGCGGGGCAACCCCGAGGAGGGCCGGCTCGTCCACGCTCACGGGACGTTCGTCAACGGCTTCCACGAGACGTGGCAGATCCGGCACGCCGAGGAGGCGTTCGGGTTCGCCCGCACGGGCCAGACGATCGTCAACGTGCCGGACACCACGACGATCAAGCTCTACGTCGACGACGAGCCGCTGCTGCTCGCCGTCGCCGACCTCGAGCACTACGAGCGGACCCTCGACTTCGCCGCCGGCGTGCTGCGACGCTCGCTCATCTGGCGGACGCCGTCCGGCAAGCGGGTCCGGGTCGAGTCGCGCCGGATGACCTCGCTCGAGCACCGACACCTCGCCGTCATGACCTTCGACCTCACGATGCTCGACGGTGACGCGCCGGTCGCGGTCTCCTCCCAGCTGCTCAACCGCCAGGACCGGCTCGAGGAGTACCAGATGCCCGCGAGCCCCGCGGGCGGCTTCGACCCCCGGCGGTCGCCGGACTTCGCCGAGCGGGTCCTCCTCCCGCAGAGCCACTGGGCGAGCGAGCGCCGGATGGTCCTGTCCTACCGCTGCGCGAACTCGGGGATGACGATCGCCGTCGGCGTCGACCACACGATCGCCACGGACAACGACTACGAGGAGCTGACCCACGCCGAGGCGGACCTCGCCAAGAAGATCTACCGGGTGCGGGCCCGCCAGGGCGTGCCGATCCGCATCACCAAGGTCGCGGCATACCACTCCTCCCGAGGGGTTCCCACGCGCGAGCTCGTCGACCGCTGCCGCCGCACCCTCGACCGGGTCCGCGAGGACGGCGTCGAGGAGTGCTTCGCCGCCCAGCGCCGGGCGCTCGACCGCTTCTGGGCCGACTCCGACGTCGTCGTCGAGGGACATCCCGACCTCCAGCAGGCGATCCGGTGGAACCTCTTCCAGCTCGCCCAGGCGTCGCTGCGCGTCGAGCAGGGCGGCATCGCGGCCAAAGGGGTGACCGGGTCGGGCTACGAGGGCCACTACTTCTGGGACGCCGAGATCTACGTCCTGCCCTTCCTCTCCTACACCTCGCCGAAGGTGGCACGGGGAGCCATGCGGTTCCGCTATCACATGCTCCCGGCGGCCCGGCGACGCGCCCGGGAGATGTCGCAGGCCGGGGCGCTCTTCCCGTGGCGCACCATCTCCGGGGAGGAGGCCTCGGCCTACTACGCCGCCGGCACGGCGCAGTACCACATCAACGCCGACATCGCCTTCGCCCTCACCCGCTACGTCGGCGCGACGGGCGACGAGGACTTCATGGTCCGCGAGGGCGTCGAGATCCTCGTCGAGACGGCACGGATGTGGGCCGACCTCGGCTTCTGGCTGCACCACCCGGGCGGCGACCGGTTCCACATCCACGGGGTCACCGGGCCGGACGAGTACACGACCGTCGTCAACAACAACCTGTTCACCAACGTCATGGCCCGGCACAACCTGCGCCAGGCGGCCGCCTGGTGCGAGCGCGTCGAGCGGGACTGGCCGCAGCAGCACGCCCGGCTCGTCGCGGTCCTCGGCCTCGACGCCGACGAGGTGCACGAGTGGGCGCGCTGCGCCGACGCGATGCACATCCCCTACGACGAGGCGCTCAAGGTCCACCCTCAGGACCAGCACTTCCTCGAGCGCGAGGTGTGGGACCTCGCGGCGACGCCCGCGGAGAAGCGGCCCCTCCTGCTGCACTACCACCCGCTGGTCATCTACCGGTTCCAGGTGCTCAAGCAGGCCGATGTCGTCGCGGCGCTGTTCCTCCAGGGCGACGAGTTCTCGCGCGAGCACAAGCGGGCCGACTTCGAGTACTACGACCCCATCACGACCGGGGACTCGACGCTGTCGGCCGTCGTCCAGTCGATCATCGCTGCCGAGGTGGGCTATCGCGACCTCGCGCTCGAGTACTTCCGCGCCGGTCTCTACGTCGATCTCGCCGACCTCCACGGCAACGCGGCGGACGGCGTCCACATCGCCTCGACGGGTGGGGTCTGGAACGCCCTGGTCTACGGGTTCGCCGGGATGCGGGACTACCACGGCAGCCTCTCCTTCGACCCTCGGCTGCCCCGCGACTGGCCCGCCCTCGAGTTCTCCCTCGCCTATCGCGGGAGCCGGCTGCGGGTCCGGGTCGAGCAGGAGCGTCTCGTCCTCGCTGTCGTGTCCGGCCCGGGCGTCGGGGTCCGGGTCCGCGGCGAGGAGTGCCTCGTCATGCCCGACGCGCCGTGTGTCATCGCGCTCGCCGACCAGGGCCCGGTCATCGACCGCCGCCTCGGCAGCATGCCGCTCGTCGGCTCGAGCGACGAGCACGAGATGCTCTACACGGCCGGTGTCCCCGACCCGAACCGGCGCCGCCGACCTCCCGGCGCCTGACCCCTGCACTCACCCGCCTCCTGCATGAATCCGACCCAATTGGACAGTCTCATGCAGGGCCCCACAGGGTGGCTCGGCCGGGTGGCTCGGCCCAGTCCTGCATGAATCCGACCCAATTGGACAGTCTCATGCACCGCCTGGCCTCCGTACGCACCTGCCCGCCCCTTGCCTGAATCCGACCCGATCGGACAGTCTCATGCAGGGCCTTGGGCTCGGTGCTGTGCTTTGCTCGTCCCCATGCGCCACGGTTTCGTCGTCCCCTTCGCCAGCGAGCGCGAGTTCGTCGAGCTCTCCCGGCTCGGGGAGGCCCGGGGCTGGGACGCGATCTTCACCTGGGAGGCCGTCTACGGACCGGACGCCTGGGTCCAGCTGGGGGCCGCGGCCGCCGTCACGTCACGGATCCGGCTCGGGACCGTCGTCACCCCGGTCCCCCGCTACCGCCCGTGGGACCTCGCGAGCCGCGTGCTCACGGTGGACCGGCTCTCCCAGGGCCGGGCGATCCTCGGCGCGGGACTCGGAGCCCTGCACGGCAACTGGCTCGCCTTCGAGGAGGACGAGGGTCGAGCCGTCCGGGCCGCACGGCTCGATGAGAACCTCGAGGTGTATGCCGGGCTGATGGCCGGGCAGCCCTACGCCCACGAGGGGCGGTTCTGGACGGTCCGCCCGGTCACCGACATCATGCCGCCGCCACCCGTCCAACAGCCCCACCCGCCCGTGTGGGTCGTCGGGATGCTCGTCCCGGGACGGCGTCGGCAGCCGTCGCTCGACCGCGCCGCCCGCTGGCAGGGCATCCTCCCCGCCGTCGCCGGAGGCCCCGAGGGGAGCCCGGGCCTGTCACGGGAGCGACTCGGGGAGATCGTCGAGCACCTGCGCGGCGTCCGGTCCGACCTCGGGCTGCCCTGGCCGGGCTACGACGTCGTCGTGGAGGGTGACAGCCACGGTGGCTTCGGCGCCATCCACGGGCCGTCGTCGGAGTGGGCCGCGCTCGGCGCGACCTGGTGGGTCGAGAGCTGGTGGGACGTCCCCGCGGGTGAGGAGGGTGTCGCCGAGCTGTTCCGTCGCGTCGACCTGGGGCCGGTTCCCTGACCGTGCCCGGGTCGGCAAACCGTCACTGCCATCACTCGACTCCCTGCATGAATCCGACCCAATTGGACAGTCTCATGCACCCGCCCGGCCAGGATCGCGCGCCCCACCCTGCATGAATCCGACCCAATCGGACAGTCTCATGCACCCGCCCGGCCGAGATCGCACGCCCTGCACCCTGCATGAATCCGACCCATTTGGACAGTCTCATGCAGGCCTGTGGATGACGGATCGGGCACTCGCGGGGTTTGGGGCACCGTATGCCTCATGACATGGCAGTCCGATCGCGAGCTCCTGGAGACCCAGCGACCGTTCACGCACGCCCAAGCCCTCGCGGCGGGGATGTACGACCGCGAGCTCACGAGCCCGGCATACCGACGGGTGTTCCCCGGCGTGTACGTCGCATCGGAGGTGCCGGACACCGTCGTCGTGCGCGCGCGGGCAGCACTCCTCATCGCTCCGAGCAGGGCAGTCCTCAGCCACGCGACGGCGGCTCGGCTGTGGGGTGCCGCCCACCTCGACGACCCGCGCATCCACATCTCGCTGAGCCGAGATGTGCGCGCGAGGGCCGACGGCATCGTCACCCACCGGTTCCGGCAGCCCTTCGCGTCCGCCCGGCGGCACGGGCTCCCGGTCACGACACCGGAGCAGACCTTCGTGCACTGCGCGGTGCGGACCGATCTCCTCGACCTCGTCGGCCTCGGGGACCGTCTGGTCAAACGTGAGGAGATGAGCGTCACGACCATCGACGGGCTCCACGCCTTCGCCGAGCTGTACGACGGGCAGGGGCGCACCAACGCGCTCCGGGCCGCGCGCCTGGTGCGGACGAGGGTGGACTCGGTCACCGAGACGCATCTCCGACTGCTCACCGTCCTCGCCGGGCTGCCTGAGCCGACGGTCGACGTTCGCCTGTACCACCCCGACGGCACTCTGCGATACCGACTCGACCTGGGGTTCGAGGAGAACCGGCTGGCCATCGAGTACGACGGGCGGTGGCACCTGGATCCGGCGCAGCAGCTCGCGGACGCCGCGCGGCGGACGGAGCTGACCGACGAGGGCTGGCGGTTCGAGGTCGTGACGGCCGAGGACCTCTACCAGACCCCCGAGTCCACGCTCCTGCGCATCCGGTCGGCCATGCAGGAGCGTGACATCGTGGTGCCCCCGCACTTCTCGGACGGCTGGCGCCGCTACTTCGCCCGACACCGGTCGGTGGCGTGATCCCGCCTACAGACCTGCATGAGACTGTCCAATTGGGTCGGATTCATGCAGGGCCCGGCCAAGCCGCCCCGCCGAGCGGCCCCGGCCGAGCGGCCCGGCGGGACCTGTCATCTCGCGGGTGCAGACCTGCATGAGACTGTCCAAATGGGTCGGATTCATGCAGCCACCCGCCCGGTCACCTGGGGCCGGCCTGCTTTACCCGGCCGTCGGCATACGGGCCCGGCCGGCGACCTGCATGAGACTGTCCAATTGGGTCGGATTCATGCAGGGCCCGGCGGGGTGTTCCTCAGCTGGCGTCCTCGTCGTCGAGGCGGATGTTGGAGGTCTGCTGGACCTGGACGAGGAACTCGTAGTTGCTGCGCGTCTTGCGGAGCCGGTCGAGCAGCAGCTCGATGCCCTGCTGGCTGTCGAGGGCGGCGAGGACACGGCGCAGCTTCCACATGATCTTCAGCTCCTCGGGCGCGAGGAGGATCTCCTCGCGTCGGGTGCCGGAGTTGTTGACGTCGACCGCCGGGAAGATGCGGCGGTTGGCGAGGTCGCGGGAGAGCCGCAGCTCCATGTTGCCCGTGCCCTTGAACTCCTCGAAGATCACCTCGTCCATCCGCGACCCCGTCTCGACGAGGGCCGTCGCGAGGATGGTGAGGGAGCCGCCGTGCTCGATGTTGCGGGCCGCGCCGAAGAACTTCTTCGGCGGGTAGAGCGCGGCCGAGTCGACGCCGCCGGAGAGGATCCGGCCGCTCGCCGGCGCCGAGAGGTTGTATGCCCGGCCCAGCTTGGTGATGGAGTCGAGGAGGACGACGACGTCGTGGCCCATCTCGACGAGCCGCTTGGCGCGCTCGATGGACAGCTCGGCGACCGTCGTGTGGTCGTC
>JBDIAL010000229.1:0-5939 GCA_039812405.1 Nostocoides sp. | reverse complement strand
CCTCACCGACGCCGCCCGCTGCGAGGCGCTCGGCCGGGCCGCCGACGCCGTGGAGGCCGCGGCGGAGGAGCTCGCCGTCATCCTGTCCCGCGAGCAGGGCAAGCCGCTCAACGGGCCCAATGCCCGGTTCGAGGTCGGCGCCTGCGTGGCCTGGCTGCGCGCCACGACCGCGCCGGACGTCTCCCCGGAGGTCGTCGTCGACGACGGCGCGGTCCGCGCGGAGATCCACTACCGGCCCCTCGGCGTCGTCGGCGCCATCGGCCCGTGGAACTGGCCGATGATGATCTCCGTCTGGCAGCTCGCCCCGAGCCTGCGGATGGGCAACACCGTCGTCCTCAAGCCGAGCGAGTACACCCCGCTGTCGGTGCTCGCCCTGGCCCACGTCATCGGCGCGGTGCTGCCGGAGGGCGCGCTCGCCGTGGTGCCCGGCGGGCGCGACGTCGGGGAGGCGCTCGCGGCCCACCCCGGCGTGGACAAGCTGATGTTCACCGGGTCCACGCCCACCGGCCGGGCGATCATCCGGTCGTCCGCCGACACCGTCAAGCGGGTCACGATGGAGCTCGGGGGCAACGACGCCGGCATCGTCCTCGACGACGCCGACCCCGCGGCGATCGCCGAGGGCCTGTTCTGGGGGGCGTTCATCAACACCGGCCAGACCTGCGCGGCGCTCAAGCGGCTCTATGTGCCGGACGCGCTCTACGACGAGGTGTGCGCGGCCCTCACCGCCGTGGCGTCCGCCATGCCGATGGGCGTGGGGCTCGACGAGGGCAACGTGCTCGGCCCGCTGCAGAACCGCAAGCAGTACGACATCGTGGCCGGGCTCGTCGAGGACGCCCGCGCCTCCGGCGCGCGGGTCTTGCTCGGCGGCGACCCCGACCCGGACGCGGTCGGCAACTTCTACCCGACGACCCTCGTCGCGGACATCGCCAACGACAACCCGCTCGTGGCGCAGGAGCAGTTCGGCCCGGCCCTGCCGATCGTCCGCTACTCCTCCCTCGAGGAGGCCGTCGAGTGGGCCAACGGGCTCGACGTCGGGCTGGGCGCCTCGGTCTGGTCCTCCTCCCCGCAGCGGGCCCGCGAGGTGGCGCTCCGGCTGGACGCCGGGACGGTCTGGGTCAACGAGCACGGCGCCATCGACCCCCGGGTGCCGTTCGGCGGGGCCAAGGCGTCCGGCTACGGCGTCGAGTTCGGCCGCGAGGGCCTGCTCGAGTGCGCCCAGGCCGTGTCGGTGAAGGGCCCGGCCGGCTCGTTCGCCGCGTCCTGAGCCGCCCCCCTGCGAGGACCTGACGAGATCGGGCTGTCCGCGTCGGCCCCGGCGGGCCGGAGTGTATGATTCCCGAACGTTTAGTCAGTCTGCTTGAGTTGACGCCATTGGAGGCCTCGCCGGTGAGCCGCTTCGTCGCGTTGTACCGACTTCCCGAGGATCCCGCGGTGCTCGAGAGGTTCGACCGGGACTACGAGGCGACTCACCTGCCGCTCGTCAGGAAGACCCCTGGACTGGTCCGGATCGAGGCTTCGAGGGTGCGCCGGACGGTGTACGGCGCACCCGCTCTGCACCTGCTCGCCGTCATGACCTTCGCCGACCGCGAGGCGATGACCTCCGGGCTCGCGAGCCCGGAGTGGGCGGCGGCCGGACGCAACCTCGCCGACATCGGGGGGCTCGACCTGGCGACGATGGCCATTCTCGACGACCCCGTGGTCGAGGACCTCACGAGCTGACCAGCACCCCGCATCCCCCCACGACCGCGGCGGTGGCCGGTCCCCGTGCCGGCCCGTCGCGGAAGCCGATCCTTCGAAGGAGCCCCCATGAAAGCAGCGTTGCTCGAGACGGCCCCCGGCGAGCTGACGATCGTCGACGACGTCGAGCTCGATGCCGTCGGACCCCGCGAGGTGCGCATCCGCACCGGCGCCGCCGGGGTCTGCCACAGCGACCTGCACTACATGCAGGGCAAGTACCGCACCCGGCTCCCCACGGTCGTCGGGCACGAGGCAGCGGGGACCGTCGTCGAGGTCGGCCGCGACGTCGCATACGTCAAGCCGGGCGACCACGTCGTCACCTGCCTGTCCGTCTTCTGCGGGACCTGCGAGTACTGCCTGTCCGGTCAGCTCGTCCTGTGCAGCAAGCGGGGGACCCGCCGGGGCCGCGGGGAGCCGCAGCGCCTCCAGCGCGGCGGGGAGAACGTCAACCAGTTCCTCGACGTCTCGGCCTTCGCCGAGGAGATGCTCGTCCACGAGAACGCCGTCGCCACGATCGACCCGAGCCTGCCCTTCGACCGGGCCGCGCTGCTCGGCTGCGCCGTGACGACGGGCCTCGGCGCCGTCATCCGGACGGCCAAGGTCCGCGCCGGCCAGACGGTTGCCGTCGTCGGCTGCGGGGGCGTCGGCCTCAACGTCATCCAGGGGGCCGCGCTGGCGGGCGCCAAGCGGGTCATCGCCGTCGACGTGTTCGACTCCAAGCTCGAGCTGGCCACGCAGTTCGGCGCGACCGACGTCGTCAACTCGAGCAGCGTCGACGCCGCCGAGGCCGTCCGGGACCTGAGCGGCGGGGGCGTCGACTACGCCTTCGAGGCGATCGGCCTGAAGCCGACGACCGAGCAGGCGTTCGCCATGCTGCGCCCCGGCGGCAGCCTCGTCATCGTCGGCATGATCCCGCTCGGCCAGAGCATCGAGCTCCCGGGCGTCGACTTCATGTTCGAGAAGAAGGTGCTCGGGTCGCTCATGGGCTCCAACAACTTCCGCACCGACATGCCCCGGTATGCCGAGCTGTACCTCCAGGGGCGGATCAAGCTCGACGAGCTCGTCTCCCGCACCATCCCGCTCGACGACGTCCAGTCCGCCTTCACCGAGATGGAGCACGGCTCCGTCGCACGCAGCGTCGTCGTCTTCGACTGACACCGAGGCTGAGAGGAGCCCCTCATGGCGGTCACCCCGCTGTTCGGCCGTTCCAAGGACGGCTTCATCCGCACCCACGGGCTGACCCTGCGGGTCCGGGTCAGCGGGGACGGGCCGCCGCTCCTGCTCGTCAACGGGCTCGGCGGCTGCCTCGAGGGCTGGCAGACCCTGGCCGACCAGCTGCCCGGGCGGCGGTTCGTCGCGGTGGACCATCCGGGCACCGGCTGCTCGCAGGTGCCCGACCGGCTCATGTCGGTCCCCGAGCTCGCCGCGCTCTACCTCGACGTGATGGACCAGCTCGAGATCGAGACCTTCGACGTCCTCGGGTTCTCCTTCGGGGGCACCCTGACCCAGCAGCTCGCCATCGACCACCCGGACCGTGTCCGCTCGATCGTCCTCGCGGCGACCGCCTGCGGGTGGGGCGGCTTCCCCGCCGACCCGTGGACGCTGATGATCGCCTCCAACCCGATGCGCTACCAGTTCGAGGCGGTGCGCACGTGGTCGGCCCCGCTCATCTACCGGGGCCAGGTCGGGCGCAACCCGCTGCTGTTCCAGACCGAGCTGAGCGGGTGGGGGGCGCACCGCGCCTCGCTCATGGGCGTCTTCTACCAGGTGGCCGCGTATGCGTCCTGGTCCAGTCTCGGCTGGCTGTCCTCGGTGACCGTCCCCACCCTCGTCCTCGGCGGCGGGGAGGACCCGATGGCCCCGGTCGCCAACTCGCGGCTCATCGCCTCGATGGTCCCGGGGGCCGAGCTGCGCGTCATCGAGGACGGCGGTCACCTCTTCCCCTTCGACCGCGCGCAGGAGGTCGGGCCGATCGTGACCGCGTTCCTGCGCAAGCAGCGTGAGGCCTCGGCTGCATGACGACGGGCCACGACACCATCGACCCCGACGACGGGGCGGAGGGGGCCCTCGGCGGGGAGCTCATCGCCTCGCTCGACCCGATGCTCCTGCTCAGCTCGCTCGCCCGGACCGTCACCCCGGGCGCGGTGCTGCAGGCCCTCGGCCGGATCGCCGCGCAGACCCCGGCGGCCCTGACGACGGACACGGGCGGCATACCGCCCAAGGACTCGCGCTTCAAGGACGAGGCGTTCCGGAGCAACCCGCTCTACCGGGGCTGGGCCCAGGCCTACCTCGTATGGGAGCGCGAGCTCATGACGCTCGTCGAGAACGACGACGTCGACTGGCGCACCCGGGAGCGCAGCCGGCTGCTCCTCACCGCCCTGACGACCGCGGCCGCACCGTCGAACCTCCTCCTCGGCAACCCGGGGGCGCTCAAGGAGGCCTTCACGACGGGCGGCCGCTCCGTCGTCGCCGGGCTGAGCAACCTCGTCAAGGACGTCACGGGCAACCGGGGGCTGCCCGCCCAGGTCGACACCTCGGCGTTCACCGTCGGCGTGGACCTCGCCGTCACGCCGGGGTGGGTCGTCCACCGCACGGACATGTTCGAGCTGATCCACTACACGCCCACCCAGCCCGAGGTCGGCCGGATCCCTCTCGTGCTCCTGCCGCCCGCGGTCAACAAGTACTACTTCTGGGACCTGGCCCCGGGCCGGAGCCTCATCGAGTATGCCGTGTCGCGCGGCGTCGACGTCTTCACCATCGTCTGGCGCGACCCCCGGCCGACGGACGGCACGTGGGGCATCGACCGCTACCTCTCCTCGGCGCTCACGGGGATCGACGTCGCCCGGTCGATCGCGGGCACGTCGACCGCCCATGTCTTCGGCGACTGCTCCGGCGGGATGTTCCTCGCCATGCTGCTCGGCTACGAGGCGGCCCGGGGGGAGCGCACCATCGAGACCGGCACCTTCGGGGTGACCGTCGTCGATTTCGGCGAGCCCGGCGGGATCGGGATCACCGCGTCGGAGACCTCCCTCAAGGGCCTGCGCAAGCGGGCCGACCGGGGCGAGGTGATCAGCGCGGGAAGCATCGCGGACACCTTCGTCTGGATGCGACCCAACGACCTCGTGTGGCGCTACGTCGTCGACGAGTGGCTGCTCGGCCACAAGCCGCCGGCGTTCGACATCATGTACTGGAACTCCGACGGCCAGGGCCTGCCGTCGCGCCTCGCGCTCGAGATGACCGAGATGAGCCTGGCCAACAGCCTCATCCGGCCGGGCGGGCTCACGGCGCTCGGGGCGCCGGTCGACCTCGGCGCCGTGCAGATCGACACCTACCACGTCGCCGGCGTGACCGACCACATCTCCCCGTGGAAGGCCTGCTACGCCGCGGCCACCTCCCTCGGCGGGCGGAACACCTTCGTCCTCACCCCCACGGGCCACGTCCAGTCGATCATCTACCCGATGGGCAAGCCGCGGGCGGCGTTCTACACCAACCCCCGGCTGGCCAAGGACCCCGAGGCGTGGTTCGCCCGCGCGAAGCGGACCGAGGACTCCTGGTGGGGTCACTGGGTCGACTGGATCCGCCGGCGCAGCGACGGGACGCGCCCGGCCCCGGTCGAGCCCGGCACGAGCCAGTACCCTCCGATCGCCCCCGCGCCGGGCACCTACGTGCGGGGCGAGTGAGCGTGCAGCGACTCTCGCCGCTCGACGCCTCCTTCCTCTACAGCGAGGACGGAGCGAGCCACAACGACATCGGCATGGTCCTCGTCCTCGACGGGCCGGCCCTCGACCACGCCGGCCTCGTGGCGGCGGTCGCCCGGCGCATCGCGCTCGTGCCGCGCTTCCGCCAGAGGCTGCGCCATCTGCCGTTCGCCGCCGCGCTGCCGGTCTGGATCGACGACCCGGGCTTCACCATGGAGCGTCACGTCGTCGACCATCCCGCGGTCCCCGAGGGGCCGGACCCGGTCGGCGCCGCGGTGTCCGAGGTCATGTCGGGGCCGCTCGACCTCACCCTGCCGCTGTGGCAGATCCACCGCTATCCGGGGCTGCCGGAGGACCGCTGGCTCGTCGTTGTGCGGATGCACCATGCGATGGTCGACGGGGTGACGTCGATGGAGATCGTCCGCGTCCTGCTCAGCCCGAGCGTCGAGGGCGACCCGCCCGTGCCGGACCGGTGGTTCCCGGCGCCGGAGCCGACCGACCAGC
>JBDIAL010000228.1:0-5973 GCA_039812405.1 Nostocoides sp. | reverse complement strand
CGCCATCAAGCTCGGGCAGAGCCAGGGCGAGGTCTTCCTCGGCCGCGACATGGGCCACCAGCGCGACTACTCCGAGGAGGTCGCCGCGGTCGTCGACGAGGAGGTGCGCCGGCTCATCGACGCGGCGCACGACGAGGCGTGGCACGTCATCAACGACAACCGCGACGTTCTGGACAACCTCGTCCTCCAGCTGCTGGAGAAGGAGACGCTCAACGCCAAGGAGCTCGCGGAGATCTTCGCCCCGGTCGTCAAGCGCCCCGAGCGGCCGACCTGGCTGTCGAGCGAGACCCGGCTCCTCTCGGACCGCCCGCCGGTCCTCACCCCGGCCGAGCAGGCCGCCCTCAACGGCACCGGGCAGAACGGCCAGAGCTACCACGGCCCGGGCGCCGACGGCGAGAGCGCCACCCAGGACGCCATCGACGAGGCGGCCCGCAACGGCGCCACCCCCTACCCGGAGGAGCACCCTCCCACCCAGGTCATCGAGGTGCCCGAAGGCGGACATGTCGACCCCGGACTCCACTGACCCGGCGGCCGCGTCGCCCTCGGGGTCTCCCCACCGGGTCGACCTCCCGCGTGCCGAGGCGGCGGTCCGGGAGTTCCTCGCGGCGATCGGGGAGGACCCCGACCGGGAGGGCCTGCGGGACACTCCCGCCCGGGTCGCCCGGGCCGCGGCCGAGCTGTATGCGGGTCTGGGCCAGGGCCCCGAGGCGATCCTCTCGACGATGTTCCAGATCGACCACGACGAGATGATCATCGTGCGGGACATCGAGGTCTACAGCACCTGCGAGCACCACCTGCTGCCCTTCCACGGCGTCGCCCACGTCGGCTACATCCCGGCGACGGACGGCCGGGTCACCGGGCTGTCCAAGCTGGCCCGTCTCGTCGACCTCTACGCCCGGCGCCCCCAGGTCCAGGAGCGCATCACGACCCAGGTCGCCGACGCCCTCGTCGAGCACCTCCAGGCTCGCGGCGTCATCGTCGTCGTCGAGGCCGAGCACCTGTGCATGTCGATGCGGGGGGTCCACCGGCCCGGGTCGCGCACCATCACCTCCGCGGTCCGGGGCCAGCTGCGCGACCCGGCGACCCGGTCCGAGGCGATGTCGCTCCTCCTCGGCGGCAAACGGTGAGCGCGTGAGACGACCCGTCGCCACCGACGAGCCGGCCACGGCGCACCACCAGACCGCGGGGTCCGCGGTCCAGGTCCTCGCGGAGCGGTTCCGCAGCCCGAGCCGGGCCCCGCGCCGGATCGGCAACCTGACCTACCTCATCGGCTTCATGAACGTCCTCGGGGGGCTCGCCCACTCCTGGCGCGACCGGCTCCACGACGTCGCGAGCTGGGTGCCCGGCGCCCTCGGCGACGCCGCGGCCGCCGCGACCGTCGTCGCCGGCATCCTGCTCATCCTGCTCGCCCACTCCCTCAAGCGCCGCAAGCAGCGGGCCTGGTGGGTCGCGACGATCCTCATGGCCCTGTCCGTCGCCGGTCACGTGCTCCACGGGCCGTGGCGGGAGCCGATCGCCATCCTCGTCTCCGTCCTCGGACTCTGCCTGCTCATCGCATACCGCAAGGAGTTCTACGCCCAGGGCGACCCGACGACCCGGTGGCGGGCCGTGTGGACCTTCCTCGTCCTCCTCCTGCTGTCCGTCATCGTCGGGCTCACCCTGCTGTTCATGGAGCGGCACCACTTCGTCGGCGGGTGGCCCGGTCTCGGCCCGGCGTTGTGGTACGTCCTGCAGGGCTTCGTCGGCATCCAGGGCGACCTCGTGCCGTGGGGGACGCGGGACCGGGCCCAGGACTTCCTCAACGCCGTGCTCCTCGCACTCGGCCTCATGACCTTCCTCGTCACGGCATACCTCGCCCTCCGGTCCCCGCAGCGGCGGGCGACGCTCTCGGACGAGGACGACCGGCGGGTCCGGGAGATCCTCACCCGGCACCCGGACTCGCTCGGCTACTTCGCGACCCGGCGCGACAAGCAGATCATCTGGTCGGAGTCGGGCAAGGCGGGGATCGGCTACCGCGTCGTCAACGGCGTCATGCTCGCCGCGGCCGACCCCCTCGGCGACCCCGAGGCGTGGCCGGGCGCCATCCGCGCCTTCCTGCGCGAGGCGGATCTCCACGGCTGGACCCCCGCGGTCCTCGCCTGCTCCCTCCGGGGCGGGGAGACGTGGGCCCGGGAGACCGGGTTCCAGGTCCTCGAGCTCGGTGACGAGGCGATCATCGACACGGCCGACTTCTCCCTCGCCGGGCGGCCGATGCGCAACGTCCGGCAGATGGTGAACCGGATCCGCCGCCAGGGCTACGAGAC
Source organism: Nostocoides sp. (assembly GCA_039812405.1). GTDB lineage: Bacteria > Actinomycetota > Actinomycetes > Actinomycetales > Dermatophilaceae > Nostocoides. Next base: position 3,670 of record JBDIAL010000228.1, on the reverse strand, counting down.
CCACGTGTACCGGGTGCGCGATGCGCTGCCCGGCCAGCGGGAGCAGGCGCAGGCCGATGCCGCGGCCTGGCGCGGCAGCGGCACCGAGCGCGGCTTCTCGATGGCCTCGGGGCGGGTGCTCGACCCGGCCGACGGGGACGCCGTCGTCGTCACCGCGACGAAGGACGGCGTCGTCCGCGGGTTCCTCCAGTTCGCGCCCTGGGGCGAGCACGGGATGTCGCTCGACACGATGCGTCGCGACCGGGAGTCCGATCCCGGGGTCAACGACCTGCTCATCGTCGACGCGCTGGCCCGGGCGCCCGAGCTCGGCATCACGACGGTGTCGCTCAACTTCGCGATGTTCCGGTCGGTCCTCGCCCGGGGCGAGCAGCTCGGGGCCGGGCCCATCGTCACGTGGAGCCGGGACATCCTCGTCTTCCTCTCCCGGTGGTTCCAGATCGAGAGCCTCTACAAGTTCAACGACAAGTTCCACCCCGAGTGGCAGCCGCGGTTCATCGTCTACCCGACGACCCGCTCGCTCGTCCGCGTCGGCCTTGCGATGGGCGAGGCCGAGGCGTTCATCGTCTTCCCCCGGCTGCGCTGGTTCGGAGGTCAGGCATGAGGCCGATTGTCATGGGCGTCGTCAACGTGACGCCGGACTCCTTCAGCGACGGCGGGGTGTGGTTCGAGCCGGCCGCGGCCATCGCCCGAGGCCGCGATCTCATCGTCCAGGGGGCACAGATCCTCGACATCGGCGGCGAGTCCACTCGGCCGGGGGCTCACCGCCCGTCGGTCGAGGAGGAGCTGGCGCGGACCCGGCCGGTCGTCGCGGCGCTCGCCGCGGCCGGGGCCGTCGTCTCCATCGACACGATGCGCGCGACGGTGGCCGCTGCCGCGCTCGACGCCGGCGCGACGATCGTCAACGACGTGAGCGGCGGGCTCGCCGACCCGGACATGGCCGCCCTCGTCGCCGAGCGTCAGGTGGACCTCGTCGCGATGCACTGGCGCGGCCACTCCGTCGACATGCAGAGCCGGGCCGTCTACGACGACGTCGTCGAGGACGTCCGCGCCGAGCTCGTCGACCGGGTCGCCGGGCTCGTCGCCGCGGGGGTCGCCCGCCGGCGGATCATCCTCGACCCCGGGTTCGGGTTCGCCAAGACGGCCGAGCACAACTGGACGCTCCTGAAGCACCTCGACCGCATCACCGACCTCGGCCATCGCGTCCTCGTCGGCACCTCGCGCAAGGCCTTCCTCGGCCGGGTCGGCCGCGCGCCCGGCGAGGAGCGCCTCCCGCTCCAGCGCGACGTCGGCACGGCCGTGACGAACGCGTATGCCGCCCTCCACGGGGTGTGGGGCGTCCGGGTCCACGACGTGTCGAGCACCCTCGACGCGCTCGACGTCGCCGGCGCCCTCGAGGCGGCGCCGTGAGCGGCTCGGCCCACCCCGACCTCATCCGGCTCGCCGGCGTCCGGGCGACCGGCTTCCACGGGGTGCTCGCCGAGGAGAAGCGCGTCGGGCAGGAGTTCGTCGTCGACGTCGAGCTCTCGGTCGACCTCGCCCGGGCCGGGACGAGCGACGACCTGGCCCACACGGTGAGCTATGCGGAGGTGGCCGCCGACGTCGTCACCCGGATCACGACCGGCTCGCACGACCTCATCGAGACCCTCGCCGAGGAGATCGCCGCCGACTGCCTCCTCCGGCCGCTCGTCGAGCGCGTCACCGTGACCGTCCACAAGCCCCAGGCCCCGGTCGGGGTGCCTTTCGGCGACGTCGCCATCCGGGTCGTCCGGCACCGGCCCGCCGTCCCCGTCGTCGTCGCCCTCGGCGCCAACCTCGGTGACCGCGCGGCGACGATCGAGGCCGCCGTCCGGGAGATCGTCGCCGACGGGCTCGTCGAGGCCGCGCGGGTCTCCCGGCCCGTGGAGACCGAGCCGGTCGGCGGCCCCGAGCAGCCGGCATACCTCAACGCCGTCCTCGTCGGCTCGACCCGGCTCGCCCCGGCCCACCTGCTCCGGCGGCTGCACGGGATCGAGGCCCGCCACGGCCGGGTGCGCGAGGTTCGGTGGGGGGCGCGAACCCTCGACCTCGACCTCGTGCAGTACGGCCGACCCGGCGACGACACCGAGGTGGTCAGCGCCGACCCGGCCCTGCTCCTGCCGCACCCGCGAGCGCACGAACGGGCCTTCGTCCTCCTCCCGTGGGCCGACGTCGACCCCGGGGCGAGGCTGCGCATGGGACCGTCGGTCGTGTCCGTCCGGGACCGGCTCGGCGTGGTCGGCAGCTCCGGGATCCGTCCCGCCCCCCACCCGGATGCCGAGCCCGGGGTCGGGTCGGGGGACAACCCCCGGGCCGGGTCGGGTGACCACCCCGGGGCCGGGACAGGGGACCATCTCGAGGCGGGGTCGGGTGACCGCCTCAGAGGCGGGTCCGGCAGGCGGCCGGGGGAGGCCTCGTGAGGGACGGTCGGGGTGTCGCCTGGCGGCACCTCACGCTCGTCGGGCTGGTGTTCACGGCGGTGAGCCTCGTCGTCTGGGTCGTCCACCGCCGGCGCGGAGGGCTCGTGCCGCCGGTGCCGTGGGTGACCGTGGCGCTCCTCCTGGTCCTCGCCCTCCTCGTCGTGTCGGCGGCCTGGCCGGTGCGCTCCTATCTGCGGGGCCGGCGCCGGGAGGTCGACATGCTGCGCGCGGCCCGGGCGCTCACCCTCTCGCAGGCGGGCGCGCTGACCGGGAGCGCCGCGTTCGGCTGGTACCTCGGCCAGCTGCTCATCGCGGTCCCCGACCTCGGCCTCACCGTCGTCCGCGCCGCGGCGGAGCACCTCGTCGCGGCGGTCCTCGCCGCCGCGCTGCTCGTCGTCGCCGGTCTCTGGGCCCAGCGGATGTGTCGCATCCCGCCCGACGACCCCGGCTCGTCCGGTCGCTCCCCGGCGGCGCGGGAGACGCCCCCAGGCACCGCCCGCTGAGTCGCCAGCCTCGGCTCCCGCTCCCAGCTCCCGTCGCCCTGTCCCCGGTGCCTCCCGACCCTTTATCGGGTGACCCGACAAGGAGTCACCTCACCCGGCAAACGTTCTCGGGTGAGGTGACTCTTTGTGGGGGTCGCTTCGGAGTGGGCTGGACGAGGGTGGACGGGCGTGGACCTTGCGTGGGAAGTGGTCATCTCACCCGATAAGCGTTCTCGGGTGAGATGCCTCTTTATCGGGTCACCCGACAAGAGTGCAGAGCCTCGCGCCGCGCTCGACACCACGCATTCGAAGCGAAGCCGTCACCGATCGAGGAAGCCTCCCGGCCACCGGGGGAGCCCATGTGGCGAGCACCGCGAGGCCCGACGGCGGGCATTGCAACCCCACAGGGCCACCGTGGAGGTTACCCAGGAGTATTCGTTGGGATCACAACGAATACTCCTGAGTAACCTCCACGGTGACGGGGCCAGGCCCTCGAGGGAGGGCTCGCACTTGACGCCGGCGCATGTGGCAGGTGAGTAACCCCCACGGTGACGGGTCGGATGGGTCGGCCGGGGGATTAATGCAGAATGTCAGGATTCCGGCAGGGTGGAGTGGCAGTCCACGGTGGCCGGGCGGGCGATCAGCCCTCGTGGTGGCCAGCCAGCCGCCGGCGGCCCACCGTCGAGAGCGTCGACGGTGGGCCGCCGGCCGGCGATGGTGGCCAGCCGGCCAGCCGGCCAGCCGGCCAGCCGG
>JBDIAL010000227.1:0-6002 GCA_039812405.1 Nostocoides sp. | reverse complement strand
GACCCGGATGCGCCCCGGCAGGACGCGCGCCTGCTCGTCCAGGCCGCGCTCATGCGGCAGATGCAGGGCCGCTTCGACGACACCGAGCGGGTGTGCCGGGATGCGATCGCCGTCGCGACCCGGGCCGGCGCCCACGACGTGCTGGCCCAGGCCATGCAGCTGCTCGACGCGGCGGACGTCGCGCGGGGCCGGCTCACGGCCGAGCCGTGGGCCCAGCGCGCCCTCGACGTCTGGCGGGAGCGGGGCAACCTCGCCTGGGAGGCGCGCGCCGAGAACCAGCTCGGGATCCGCGCCTACTTCACGGGCCGCTGGGACGACGCGCTCGACCACTACCGCGGCGCCGTGACCGCCTTCGAGCGGGTCGGGGACCGGTGGAACGCCGCCATCGCCTCGTGCAACGTCGGCGAGATCCTCGCCGACCAGGGGCGCTGTGCCGAGGCGGACGCGACGACCCGGCCGGCCGCCGAGGTGCTGCGGGCCTCGGGCGCCCTCTCCGAGTCGGCCTTCGCCCTCAGCATCCTCGGGCGCACGGCGCTGCGGGACGGCCGGGTGACCGAGGCCCGGGCGCTCCTGGAGTCCGCCCGGGACGGCTACGTGCGGGCCGGGGAGCACGGCGAGGTCGCCGCGACCGACCTCCGCCTCGCCGAGTGCCTCCTCGCCGAGGGACGCTGGGCCGAGGCGACAGCCCTCGTGGACCGCCTCACCACACCCCCGGACGCCGTGGCGGGACCCGCGACCGAGCTGCTCCGGGGACACGCCCTGGCCCAGCGGGGTATGCCGGAGCAGGCCAGGTCCGCCGTGCGGGCCAGCCGCGACGCGGCCCGGGACCGGGGTGCGCGCTACGAGGAGCTGCTCGCCCTCGACGCCCTGGTCCGGCTCGACGCCGGGAGGGGCCGGGCGCCGGCCCCGGACGACGTCACCGTCCGGGACCGGCTGCGCGCGGGGCTCGGCGTCGTCACCGTGCCCGCCCTCCCGCTGACCTCCTGAGGTCCTCGGGGGGCGGCGGGTGAGCGGTCTCCCGTCCTGCCGTCAGCGGGCGGCGCGGGCGAACGCCGCGGTCAGGGCGAGATAGCCGAGCGTGTTCGGGTGGATGTTCTGGTAGCTCGAGCACTCCCAGGTGAGCAGGCAGATCGACACCTTCTCGGCCGTCGATCCCGCCTTGATGTTGATCGCGCCGAACGCGTCGGCGAGCTGGGCTCCGTTCGCCGACGCCACCTGGGTCAGCTGCTGGTTGACGACGGCGATGAGGGTGTCGCTCGTCGACAGCTGGAGGGCCAGCGGGTTGTAGAGGTTGAACAGCACGACCCGGGCGTTCGGTGCCAGCTGGTGGACGGTCCGCAGGATGACGGTGATGTTCGTCGCCATCGTCCCCAGGACGGCGGGCAGGCCCGTGGTCAGGCAGGACTGCAGGTCGTCCGGCGCGCTGGCCTCGCAGCTGGACACGAGCGCGAGCAGGTCGTTGGAGCCGACGTCGAGGCTGACGAGGGAGACCTGACCGGGGTGGGCCGCGAGGAAGGCCGTCGTCGCGGCCAGCTGGGAGGAGGCCGAGCCGTAGGAGTCGTGCAGCGCCGCGGGCCAGGGGCACCCACCGTCGCGGAAGCTCGACGTCGTCTCGCCGGGGCAGCCGTAGTTGACGAGGCGCAGGCGCGGCGTGAGGGCCGCGTAGTCCTCGGCGTAGCTCCGGTAGTCGGCGGGGTTGGTGTCACCGCGGGCCACGAGGTTGGGCTGGTACCCGAAGGCGAGGGAGTCGCCGAGCGACAGGTAGTAGGAGGTGGTCTGCGCCGTTCGCGCCCTGGTGGTGCTCGCCGACGCGGGCGCCGTGGAGACCGCGGCGACGAGGCCGACGAGCGCGAGGAGACCGGTGAACCGGGTCAGCCACGCCCGCCCGGCCCTCCATCGACGGGTCGCTCCTGGTCCACTGCGTCCACGGTGCGGATGGTTCATCGCGTGCTCCTCTCGGTACTGCATTGACGGCCGGTCGATGGTCGGGGGAAGGGTCGGGCGGGTCGGGGTCAGAAGGTGATGTGGGGATCTCCCGCGGGTGCGTAGACGCGGGCCGTGTCCGTCGTCCGCCCGTGGTCCCGGCTCAGCACGCAGGGCCGGCTCGGGCAGCGGCGGCAGTCGGGCAGCAGCCCCTCGTAGTCGCCGTTGGCGGGGTTGAACGCCGAGGTGGCCCCGGAGGCGGTGACGAACGGCTCGGTGTCCCCCCAGCACACGTCGACCGGGCCGGTCCGGCTCTGGCCGGCGTCGGCGATGCTGATGGTGATCGTCAGGGCGCGGTCGGAGGTGAAGGTGAGCACCCCGCCTCGGGTCGTGCAGGACAGCGCCGGGAAGCCGCCGCCGGTCGCCTCCACGGTCCCGCTCGCCGCCGTGGCCGCGGCGACCGCGGAGCCGGAGGTCCCGGCGGACTGGACGGTGCCCGTGCTGCACGACTGCCCGGCCTGGCACTGGACGAGCTGGTCGACGATGTCGAACGCCCGGGACGGCCCGCTCGTCGCACCGGGGATCGAGGCGACGAGCTCGAGGCCGAACCCGGCCGAGGCGAAGGTCAGCGCCGGGAAGGTCGCGACGCCCCGCACCGCCCGGACCGAGTTGTTCGCCGGGAGCGGCAGGCCGCCTGAGCCGGCGGCATACGAGAGGGTCACGGACCCGCTGTAGGTCGTGTCCACCCCGCCGCGGCCGTCCCCCACCGTCACGACGACCGGCGGTGTCATGGCGGTCGCGCGCTGGGTCGTCGTGGGCTGGGTGACGATGGTCAGCGTCCGGTGGCAGGACGACGCGAGCGCCGCCGGGCTGCCGAGGAGGAGCAGTGCCGCCGCGACGAGCGCGGCCCCGATGCCGAGCCGCCGGAGGTCCCTCACCCGGCCCATCATGGCGTGATCTGTCATGACTCGCACCTCATAGTCCTACCTCTCATGATCGTCCCCTCTCCTCGTCGCGGGAGAGTCGGGTCGTGGCGAGCAGCTCGGCATACTCGGCGCTGCTGGAGTTGCCGCCGACGGCGGCGAGGAAGTCGGCCCGGTCCACGGCGAGCGTCTCCAGGCGACCCGCGGCGACGACCGTGGCGGTGCGGGGCACGTCGCGCAGGAGGGCGATCTCGCCGAACCCGTCGCCGCGGTGCAGCATCGGCCGGGGTGCGCCCCCGACGGTGACGGACGCCTCACCGGACGCGATGAGATGGAAGGCGTCGCCGGGATCGCCCTCGACGACGACCGGCTCGCCCTCGACGTACCGGTGCCGCACCGTGGCGGCGAGCAGCTGCTCGACGGTGACGAGCGGAAGCGGCTGGAACACCGGGAACCCGTGCAGCAGCGCGAGATCCGGGCCCGGCTCGGGCATCGCGGCGTCGATCCGCAGGCAACGGGACGCGTAGCCGGCGGCGAGCAGGACGAGCAGGGAGCCCGCCACGAGGAGCACCGGCATCGCACCGATGGCGCGCGAGAGGGCCGGTGCGGCGAGCGACCCGAGACCGGCGCCGCCGAACGCCACGATCTCGAGGGCGCCCAGCGCCGCCGGTGCGTGCCGGACGCCGACGACGCGGGGGACGAGGGTGAACAGCGCGCCGTCCTCGAGGGCGTTGCCGACGCCGACGACGAACAGGGCACCGAACGCGGTGACCGTCGTGGGCCACACCGCGAGGACGACGAGCGGGAGCCCCCACAGCGCGATCCCGAGGACGAAGCACCGCGCGAGGCGGGTCACCCGCAGGACCCGGCCGGCCAGCGCGCCGCCGACGAGGCCGCCCAACCCCGTCATCGCGGTGAGCCAGCCGACCGAGTCCCGCTGCAGCGCGAGCACGTCGAGGGCGACGACGACGGTGAGGACCAGGAGCAGGCCGCGGGTCACGGTCTGGGCGAGCCCCATGACCACGATCCCGCCCCGCGGGACGACCCGGCCGAGCGATCGCGCGCCCACCACGATGTGGGCGCCGGCCTCGCGCAGGCCGCGGGTGGACGGCGCGAGCTCCTCGGGGGTGCGCAGGCGACGCAGGGTGACGGCGGCCAGCGCCATCGTCGCCGCGGAGACCGCGAGAGTCGCTGCCGGGTCGGACACGGCGAGCACCGCCCCGCCGACGAGCGGGCCGACGAGACCGGCCGAGTTCTCCATGACCGTCGCCCGCACGTTCGCCGCGCTGAGCTGCGCCGGCGTGTGCACGAGCCACGGGAGGCTCGCGGCCTGGATCGGCCGGTAGCACCCGGACAGCGACGAGGCGACCACCACGAGGGCCAGCACGAGCGCCGGAGACCAGGCGAGGGCCATCCCGGCCGCCGCCGCGCCGAGAGGGAGGGCGCGCCCCCAGACGAGCCCGCGCAGCAGCCGGTCCGCGCGCACCGTGCGGACCAGGCCGGTCGCCACCGGCGTGACGACCGCCCCGGGGACGGTCGTCACGACACCGTAGGCCGCGACGAGGCCGGTGCCCCCCGTCTCGAAGGCCCACACGAGCATCGCGACCCGGCAGACGAACCCGGCGGTGACCGACAGCGCCCAGCCGCGGGTCAGCCGCGCGACGTCGGGAAGTCCGGACGCCGGACCGAGCGCCGTGACGACCCCTGCTGCCCGGGTCGTCCACCGTGACCTCGCCGCGTCCCCTGTCGCCGCGACGTCAGTCTGTCCGCTCATCCAGCGTCCTCGCGATGAACCGGCACAGGGCCGCGCAGTCCTCGAAGCGCGCGGCCGACCCGCTCACGACGTGCTCGACGCGGCCCGCCCACGACCCGCCCGGGTCGGTCCCCGAGCCGGCGCGGAACTGCAGCACGAACGAGCGGTCGGCGGGCAGGCTCACCGTCTGCTCCGCGTCCGACGAGGGCCCGGGGTCGACATCCATGACGGATCGCACGCTACTGCGGCGCCGTCCCCATGTCCTTCGGAAGTTCTTCGGGTTCGGCCCGCGCTTCCGCGGCCCCTCCTCGGGGCACCCCCGCCCGTCGGGGAGGGTATGCCGCGCGGGCACCGTCGGTCGGCGGCGCTAGCGTTCTGCCCGTGCAGCGTCCCAGCGGCCGGGCCCTCGCCGGCACCGGCCTCGTGGTGCTGTCCTGCAGCGCGGTCCAGGGCTCGGCCGCGGCGTCCTCGACGCTGTTCGACGCCATCGGGCCCGCCGGCGCGGCGGCCTGGCGCCAGGCCATCGGGGCGACGGTGCTGCTCGCCGTCCTCCGGCCCCGGCTGACCGGTCGGCGCCGCGGCGAGTGGGTCGGGATCCTCCTGCTCGGCGTCGCGGTCGCCATCATGAACACGACGTACTACGCGGCGATCCAGCATGTGCCGCTCGGCGTCGCCGCCACCCTCATCTACCTCGGGCCCTGCCTCGTCGCGATGGCCCACACCCCGCGGGGCTGGACGCGAGCCCTGCCCGCTCTCGCGCTCGGTGGCGTCGTCCTCGTCGGCCTCGACCACGGGAGCCCTGGCACCTCCGGAGGCGCTCACGGCTCGGGCGCGTGGGTCGGGATCGGGCTCTCCCTCGTCGCGGCCTCCGCCCTCGTCGTCTACACCCTCGCCTCACGGCGGCTCGGCACGATGGCTCACGCCCAGCCGGCCACCGCGCGCCGCGTCGGCGGCCTGGACCGCCTCGCCCTGGCCACCACGGTCTCCGCGCTGCTGCTCGGCCCCTTCGCCGTCGCCTCCGCACCCGCCATGCCGCCTCGTGGCTGGCCGCTCCTCACGGCGGCCGGGGCGATCGGCGTCGCCCTCGCCTACGCCTGCGACTTCACCGCGCTGCGCCTCGCCGGCACCCGCCTCGTCGCGACGCTGTTCGCCCTCGACCCGGTCATCGGCACGATCGTCGGGGCCCTCGTGCTGTCCCAGCACCTCGCGGTGACGACGATCCTCGGGATCTGCGCCATCGTCGCCGCCGGTGCGGTCACGACGGCGACCCGGGACTGACGGCCGATCCTCCCGGCGAGCCCCCGGAGCCAGTCCTCGTCAGTCCCCGTCAGTCCTCGAAGATCTGGCCGATCGGCTGGCGCTTCTCCGCCTGGAACACCTGCTCGGTGCGGCCGTAGGCCCAG
>JBDIAL010000226.1:0-6012 GCA_039812405.1 Nostocoides sp. | reverse complement strand
CGAGGGCGGCTGCTCGGGGTCATCGACGACATCGAGATGATGGCGGCCTCGACCCGACGGACCTTCGAGCTGCGGCGAACGATCGCCCGGTCCCCCTCCGCGGCCGCCCTGGTCGAGGCATCGGCCGGTGTGCGACCGCTCGTCGTGGACCTCGTCCACGGCGGCACGGACGCCGTGACGACCAGCGGGATCCTCTCGGTCGTCATCGACTGCCTGGCACGTCGTGCGCTCGAGCTGGCCCTGGCGGAGTCGCCGGCGCCGCCGCACACGAGGTTCGCGTGGATCTCGCTGGGCAGCGTCGCCCGTCGCGAGGCGATGCCGTCCTCCGACATCGACTCCGCGGTGTCCTGGGCCGACGACGGCGCGGCGGCGGCGGAGTACCTCCGGCTCGCGAAGCGGGTCCACCAGATCCTGGACGCCTGCGCGCTGCCGGCCGACACGAACGGCGCGCTGGCGAGCTCCAGGCGGTTCGCCCGATCGAGCGCCCAGTGGCTCAGCGCCTGCCAGCGGTGGATGCGTGAGCCGCTGGTCGACGAGGGACTGATCATGTCCTCGCTCCTCGTGGACGGTCGCGTCGTGTGGGGCGACCCCGCCCTGCATACGGTGCCGGCCGGCATCCGGCGGATGCGACTGGACCATCCGGAGGCCCTGCGACTGCAGCTCCTGAATGCGCTGTCCACCAAGGTGTGGCAGCGCTCCCTCCGGACCCTGCTGTCACCGCGTCGGGAGACGATCGACCTGAAGGGCCAGCTGCTCACCCCGATCGTCAACCTCGCCCGGTGGGGCGGGCTGAGCGTCGGGGTCGGGCCGTCCTCGACGTCCGCCCGTCTCGTCGCGGCGATGGACAACGACCTGATGACCGCACCGGACAGCCGAAGCCTGGAGGAGGTGTTCCTGCAGCTCCAGCGCGTCCGGATGCAGGTGCAGGTCGACCAGATCGACGCCGGTCGGGCGCCGACCGACGTCATCGCCCTGGCCGATCTCGGCTCGATCGACAGGCGGCTGTTGACCGACTGCGTGCGGGAGGTCGCGGCCGTCCAGAAGAGGATCGCGACCCGACTGCACAACGGGGCCGGTGCCGCGGGCGCCTCGACGTAGCCGGGTCACCCCCCGGCGCAGTCGGCGGGCCGCACCTCCCAGTCGGCGTCGATGTCGTCCTCGGGCCGGAACACCCGAAGGCCCGGATCGGTCGAGCGCGGCGCGAGCGCGCCGATGCTGTACCGGGCGGTGTTGGATGCCAGCACCCGTCGGTTCGAGCCGACCATCATGAGCGGTGGTCGGACGTCCCCGATCGCGCGGACGAAGACCGCCTCGAGCGCCGCCAACGAGATATCACAGCCGATCACGTGAACCGTCGTGCCGTGCACCGGCGCGGCGAGCGTCACGGTGCTCGTGTCGAGACCGCCGGCGTCGACGTAGGGTCCGATGAGGACCGGCCGGTCCTTGCTCTGGGCGATCCGGAACCAAGGACGCGCTGCGTAGTCGTAGTAGTTGATCGATCCGGGGTTGAAGTCGTAGGCGACGTTGGTCACGTGGCCACCCTCGCCCCGTCGCCACCAGCCGATGCCGTGGGACCCGTCGTCGAAGGTCTCGGGAGCGAGGGCGAACCCGGCGCCGTCGACGAGCGAGCCCTGGGTCTCGAGGAACTGCAGGAACATTCCGGCGAGCCAGAAGCCTCGTCGGGTGGCCGACTCGATGTCGGTGGTCCTGGCCTCCTCGATCTCGTTCCGCAGGCGAACCAGGGCGTGCAGTGGAGTGAGGCACGCCTCCCGGGCCGCCACCGCGGCAGCCCGCGCCGGGATGGACGACCCGTTGCTCTCATCCCTCATGACTGGCCCTCTGTCTCTATGAGCAGCCGCAGGCGCTGCTCGATCAGCGTGTCGATCTCGAGCTGGCAGTTGCGCCCGGCCGTCGCGGCGGCCGCCGTCGTGTCGTGCTCGCGGACGGCGTCGGCGACGGCCTGGATCCCGGCGACGGTGTCCTCGACCTGCTCCGGGCTCGTCAGCCGTGGCGCACGGAGGGTGGCGATCTCGACCTGGACCTGGAGCAGGGTGGCCGTCATCCTGCTGGACTGGGCGGCGACGCCGACGGCGATCTGGAAGCGGCTCGCCGTCCGCCAGTGATCGGAGAGCGACGACACCGTCGGCAGGGCCGCGGCGAGCTCCGCGAGGTGCTCGATCTCCCGGTCGTCGGCGCGGTCCGCCGCGAGCCTGGCAGCGCCCGAGGCAACGGCGCCGTAGAGGTCGCCCACGTCCCGAAGGTGCTCGGTACCCGTCTGGAGCAGGCGACGCTCGAACTGCGCCTCGTCGGACGCGTGGCTGTCCCGGATCAGGCTGCCGCCGCGCCGGCCACGCACCGTCTCGATGAGGCCCTGGCCCCGCAGCGTGGCGAGCGCGACCCGGAGAGTCATCTGCGACGTGCTGAGGGCCGTCGCGAGCTGGGCCTCCGGAGGGAGCCAGGTGCCCTCCTCGAGGAGTCCCAAGGCGATGCCCGCCTCGAGCTGTGCCGCGACCTGCTCCGCGCGGGACGCCCCACCGGTACTGCCGGCTCCGCTGTTGGACAGCATGCCCAGCCACTCGAGCGGTGCCGGTCCCGAACCGTCGACCGAGCGTGAGGGCATTGCCGGAGCCTACCAAGCCGATCCGGTCGGCCCGGGGCCATCCGACCGTCGAGCAGCGGGGTGATCCGCGTCCGGGACGAGCCACCGGACCGGATAGGTGGGCGACTCGTGCGTCGGGGAATGACATCGGGCGCGTTTGACGGCAGGCTGTAGCCGTGCTCCGCACCCGATCGGCCGTCCGGCCCGTGAGTCGCGACGAGCGCGACGAGGCGCTGGCGCTGTGTGCCCGGGACGTGGCGGCCAACGTGTTCGTCGCCGCGCGGGTCATCGAGGGTGCCCTCGACACGCGGTACGGCACGCTGCTCGGCCACCGGCGGGACGGCGTGCTCGACGCGCTGTGCTGGGCCAGCGCCAACGTCGTCCCCGTCGGGACGGACGCCGAGCGGGCGGTCGCCTTCGCCGAGAAGATCCGCAGGTGGCGTGGACGCTGCGCCTCGATCCTCGGCCCGAAGGAGCTCGTCACGACGCTGTGGGCCGCGCTCGAGCCGAGCTGGGGCCCGGCCCGGGCGATCCGGGCCGACCAGCCGCTCATGGGGACGACGACACCGCCGTCGGCCCTCGGCATACCGCTCGACCCCCGGGTCCGTCTCGCCCGGCCGGACGAGGCGGACCTCGTGCTGCCGGCCGCCGCCCACATGTTCACCCGGGAGATCGGCTACCCGCCCTACACCGGGAGCTCCCGTGGCTACCGCGCCGCGCTCCTCGCGCTCATCGAGCACGGGCACACCTACGTCGTCGTCGAGGACGGGCGGGTGGTCTTCAAGGCCGACGTCGGGTCGGTCGCCCTCGGCTGCGCCCAGGTCCAGGGGGTGTGGCTCGCCCCGGACCTGCGGGGGAGGGGGCTCGCCGTGCCCGCGATGGCCGCCGTCGTCGAGCTCGTCATGAACGACCTCGCCCCGTGGGTGACCCTCTACGTCAACGACTTCAACACCGCGGCCCGGGCGACCTACCACCACATCGGGATGCGCGACATGGGGGTGTTCAGCACGGTCCTCCTCTGAGCGCACTCGGCCGTCGTCGGAGGCTCCCGAGAAAACCACACAAACGGGCGCCCGTATCTGTTGCTATAAGTCTGGTTGTGTGGTTTGATTCTCGACATCGGGCAACGGAGGCCCGTCGACGCGAAGGAGCGACGTGTACGCGGAAGAGCGGCAGCAGCGCATTCTCGACGAGGCCCGACGCGTGGGCCGGGTCGAGGTGGGGTCCCTCGCAGGGGTGTTCGGCGTCGCCGCGGAGACGATCCGGCGCGACCTGTCGGTCCTCGAGCACCGCGGCACCCTCCGCCGGGTCCACGGCGGCGCGATCCCCGTCGAGCGCCTCGAGCTCGAGCCGACCTACACGACCCGCATCGGGCGGCTCAGCGAGGTCAAGCGCCGCATCGCCGCCCGAGCCCTCGAGGAGCTGCCTCACGAGGGGACCGTCCTGCTCGACTCCGGGTCGACGACCCAGGCCATCGCCGAGCTCCTCCCGCCGGACCTCGACCTCACCGTCGTGACCAACTCCGTCTCGGCCGCCGCGACCCTGGCGACCCACCCGGGCGTCAGCCTCTACGTCCTCGGGGGGCGGGTCCGCGGCCGGACCGGCGCGACGGTCGGCGCCTGGCTCACCGCGGCCCTCGACACCATCGGCGTCGACGTCGCCTTCGTCGGCACGAACGGGCTGTCCGCCGACCGCGGCCTGACGACGCCCGACCAGGCCGAGGCGAGCGCCAAGGCGGCGATGGTCCGCTGCGCCCGCCGCGTCGTCTGCGTCACCGACGCGACGAAGGTCGGCGACGACCACCTCCACCGGTTCGCCGCCGTCGAGGACGTCGACCTCGTCATCACCGACGACACGCTCGACCCGGAGGCGGCCGTCGTCCTCGCCGGCGCCGGCACCGAGGTGGTGCGCGCATGATCGTCACGCTGACGCCCAACCCGAGCATCGACCGCACCGTCGCCGTCGACACGGTGCGCCACGGCGAGGTCAACCGGGCCACCTCGAGCCGGATCGACCCGGGCGGCAAGGGGATCAACGTCTCCCGAGCCCTCGCCGCGCAGGGTGTAGACACCCTCGCGGTCCTGCCTCTCGGCGGCCCGGAGGGAGGCGTCATCGCCTCGCTGCTCGAGGCGGCCGGGGTGTCGCACCGACCCGTCCCGGTGACCGGCACGGTCCGCTCCAACGTCGCGGTCGTCGAGCCCGACGGCACGACGACGAAGATCAACGAGCCCGGCCCGACGCTCTCCCCGGTCGAGGTCGACGCCGTCGTGGCGTGCGCCCTGGAGGCCGCCGCCGGAGCCGACTGGCTCGTCGCGTCGGGGAGCCTCCCTCCCGGTGCACCCGACGACCTGTATGCCACGCTCGTCCACCGGGCGCTCGCGGCGGGGTGCCGCGTGGCCATCGACGGCTCGGGCGCGGCCATGCGCCTCGCCGTCGCCGCCGGGCCCAGCCTCATCAAGCCCAACCACGAGGAGCTCGCCGAGCTCGTCGACCACCCCCTGCCGACCCTCGGCGACGTGCTCGACGCTGCCGCGGACATCGTGTCCGCCGGCGTCGAGCGCGTCGTCGTGAGTCTCGGCGGCGACGGGGCGCTCCTCGTCGACGGCGGCACCGTCGCCCACGTCCGCACCCGCGTCCCGCACGTCCAGTCGACGGTCGGGGCGGGGGACTGCACCCTCGCGGGCCTGCTCGCCGGCCTCACGGCCGGGCAGGCGCCCGAGCGGGCGCTCGCCACGGGTGCGCTGTGGGGGTCCGCCGCCGTCATGCTCCCGGGAAGCCGGGTCCCCGCGCCGGCCGATCTCGACGGCATACCGGTCGAGACGACCCTCACCCCCGATCGATCCCTCACCCTCGCCCGCTGAGAAACCCCGAGAAGAGAAGGACTCCGTCCATGGCCCTCATCACCACCGAGCAGGTCATCCTCGACCTGAACGATCCTGACCGCCACGCGGCGACCCGACGGCTCGCCGAGACGCTCGTCACCACCGGACGGTGCACCGACGTCGAGGGGTTCCTCGCCGACGTCCGTGCCCGTGAGGAGAAGATGGCGACCGGCCTGCCGGGCGGCATCGGCATCCCGCACGCCCGGAGCGCGGCGATCACCGAGCCGTCGCTCGTCTTCGGCCGGTCGAGCGAGGGGATCGACTGGGGCGCCCCGGACGGCCCGGCCCGGCTCGTCTTCCTCATCGCCGCCCCGGAGGCCGGGGGCGACGCCCACATGCAGATGCTCCCCAAGCTCGCCAAGGCGCTGATGAACAAGGGCTTCCGTGCCCAGCTCGAGGGGGCCACGAGCGAGGACCAGGTCGTGGCCATCGTCAACGAGCACGTCGCGCTCGACCCGCCGGCAGCCGCCCCGGCCCCCGCCGCCCCGGCCGCTGCTCCCGCTGCCGCTCCCGCCGAGCCCGAGCCGGCGG
>JBDIAL010000225.1:0-6018 GCA_039812405.1 Nostocoides sp. | reverse complement strand
CCGGTCCCGGACCGCAGGCACCCGGTGCAGCGGCCCCCGCCCCGGTCGGGCCGGTCGCCGAGACCCTTCCGCGTCCGGCCGCGCCGGCAACACCGGCCGCGCCGGCCGCCCGGCGCAGCACCCCGACACTCCTGGCCCGCTGGCGCCTCGCGGTCACCGTCGCCTGCCTGCTCGTCATGGCCCTCACGACGGCAGACCTCGTCCTCTCGTGGGCGGCGACGCGGTCGGCCGCCGCGAACACCGAGCAGCTCGTCCGCGTCCAGGGCATCAAGGTCAACCTGCTGCGGGCCGACGCCCTCGCGACCAACGCCTTCCTCGTCGGCGGGCTGGAGCCGCAGAGCCAGCACGCGGCATACCAGCAGGCGCTCGTCGACACCCAGCACGCCATCGCCGACGCCGCCCAGGCCCAGCCGGCCGACCGCACGGCCCTCGCCGCACTCAACGCGGCCGTCCTCCAGTACGCCCAGAACATGGAGCTGGCCCGGGCCAACAACCGGCAGGGCTTCCCGGTCGGGCAGGCCTACCTCACCGTCGCCGGCACCGGCCTGCGCGACACGGCGCTGCCCATCGTCGACAACCTCGTGACGGCGAGCCAGCAGCGCACGACGAGCGACATGCACGAGCCGAGGTCCTGGCTCGTCGTGCTCCCGGCGGTCCTCGGGCTCGTTGTCCTCATCCTCGCCAACCGGTGGCTCGCCCGCCGCTTCCGCCGCCGGGTCAACGTGGGCATCGGCCTCGCCGGCGTCGCGGTCCTCCTCGGCGGCATCGTCGCGGTCGCCGTCACCCAGGCCCAGGCGTCGGCGAACGGCCGGCTCGCCACCGGCGACTACGCGACGGTCGTCGCCGGCTCGACGGCCCGCAGCGCCGGCAACGACGCCAAGGCCCAGGAGAGCCTGCGCCTCATCAACCGTGGCAACGGCGCGGCCAACGAGCAGGCCTTCGCCGCCAACGCGCGGATCATCACGGGCGGCACCTACCGCGCGCCCATCGCCGAGACGCGGACCTACTGGACGAGGTATGCCGAGGGGCACGCCCGGATCGTCGCGCTCGACAACGCCGGGCGCTGGGACGACGCGGTGAAGCTCGCCACGAGCAGCGCCGCGGATGCCCCCGGTGCGGCGTTCACCGCGTTCGACGACTACCTCGCGAGCGGGGTGGACCAGGCGGCCGCGTCGACCGTCCACAGCCTCCGGCAGCGGCTGCCCTTCTTCCTCGTCACGGCCGTGCTCGCGGGCCTGCTCGGCCTGATCGCCGCCGGTGCCGCGTGGCGTGGGGTCTCGGCCCGGCTCGAGGAGTACGCGTGAGGGCCCGGCCGGCCCTCGTCGGTGCCCTCGTCGCCGTCGCCGCCCTCGTCACGACGTCCTGCTCGGGGACGACGCCGACCCCGCTGCCGTCCGAGGCGTCGGCGAGCGCCACCCCCAGCCCGGCGAGCAGCGCGACGACGACGTGCGGCAACGCCCTGCAGTCCTACACCCCGCCTGCCACGCTGCCCGCCCCCGACGACCTCCAGGCCGGGTCGACGATGGCGGCGATCAGGAAGCGCGGCCGGCTCATCGCGGGCGTCTCGGCGGACACCTACCTCCTCAGCGCGCGCAACCCGCTGACCGGCCGGATCGAGGGGTTCGACATCGACATCGTCGACGCCATCGCCGCGGCCATCCTCGGCAAGAACCCTCGGGTCGAGCTGCGCGTCATCACCGCGGCCCAGCGCCAGCAGGTCCTCCAGGACCACTCCGTCGACGTCGTCGTCCGGGCCTACTCGATGACCTGCGACCGGTGGAAGGACGTCGCCTTCTCGGCCGAGTACTACCACGCCGGCCAGACGATCCTCATCCGCAAGGGCAGCGCGATCACCGGCCTGTCCTCGCTCGCCGGCCGCCGGGTGTGCGTCCCCGCCGGCACGTCGAGCGAGACGACGATCAGGCACCTCGCGCCCAAGGCCGTCGTCGTCACCGCCACGACGCACACCGGCTGCCTCGTGGACCTCCAGCAGGGCACGGTCGAGGCCATCTCCGGCGACGACACCGTCCTCGCCGGTCTCGCCGCCCAGGACCCGTATGCCGTCGTCCTCGACGAGAAGCCCTTCACGAGCGAGCCCTACGGCGTCGGCATCCCGAAGGACCACGTGGACATGGTGCGGTTCGTCAACGCCGTCCTCGCCCGGATGGGCAAGGACGGCGCGTGGACGAGGAGCTACGACCGGTGGCTCGCCCCCACCCTCGGCGGCGGGGCCGAGCAGCCGACGCCCCAGTACGGTCGGTCGTCGTGACCGGCGTCGTCGCGCCGGCGGCCCCGGGCGGGCTCGGCGAGCGGCCGCAGCCGGCCCAGGTGCTCGGCTACCTCGGCGAGCTCGACGCGTGGGTCGCCGGGCGCCGAGCCGAGCTGGACGCCATCGACGCCGCCGCGCTCACCTCGCCGCGCCGGGACGAGGTCGGCGCCGACGTCGTCCTCTCGATGGCCCTCTGGAAGACGGTCGCCGACCGCCGTGACGAGCTGCGGACCCGGTGGGACGGCGGCCGGGTCGACGCGACGGCCCTCGACCGGATCGCCGTCGTCATCTGGGGCCGGCTCGAGGCACCAGGGGCCCGGGGCGTGGGCGGGGCCGCGGTCGCGGTGTCCGTCCCGGAGGCCTGCCGCCTCTCCGACGCCCTCGCGTCCCAGCTGCGGGCCCGGCTCGGCCTCGGGCCCGGCGTCGAGCAGGCGACGGCCCGGATCCGCGAGCTGCGGGCCCAGCTCGAGCGGCTGCGCGACCAGGTCGGTCTCGAGCCCCCCGAGACCCGCCCGGCCGCCCAGCACCGGCTCGAGGAGCTCGTGGCCCGTGTCGACCTCATCGCCGCCAAGCACGACCGTGGCGGCGACGGCGAGGGCCTGCTCGGCCCGGTCGAGAACGACGCGGCCCGCACCGAGCGCGACCTCATCGTCGGCGGCGTCCGGCGACGCGAGGCCCGCGACCAGCGGGCCGCCCTCGCGACGATGCGCGCCGGCCTCGAGGCGCGCGAGGCGACGATCGGCGCGCTCGCCGACGAGGCCGTCGCCGCGGTCACCCCCGCCCCGCGCAACGCCGTCCCCGACGTCTCCCTCCTCGGGCCGGTCCCGGTCGACGCCGCCGCGCTCACGGCATACGGCGAGAGGCTGCGCCGGGTGAGCCAGGCCATGGACGTCGCCGAGCAGCGGTATGCCGCCGCGCTCGCCGAGCGCTCGGCCCTCGTCGACCAGGTGGCCGCCATCGACGTCAAGGCGGAGGCGCTCGGGCGGGCCGACGACCCGGACTGCGCGACGGCCCGGGCCCAGGCGCGGGCCGTCCTCGACCGCCGCCCCGCCCCCGTCGCGGTCGCCGAGCACCTCGTCGCCGCCTACCGCGCGTGGGTCGAGCTCGTCCCGGACGGCGCCGGGCCCGTCGGCGCCGCCGGACCGGCCGGACCCGTCGGAGTCGTCGGACCGGGAGGGGCACGATCGTGAGGTGCCAGGAGCCCGGCTGCACCGGGACGGTCGTCGACGGATACTGCGACGTGTGCGGGATGCCGCCGCCAGCCGGCGCATCCGCACCCCGCCGCGGCGTGTCTGCGCCGGGCGCCGGCACAGCCTCTCCCCGCAACGACATATCGTCGCCCCGCACCCGGGCCGACGGGACCCGCTGCGCCGAGCCCGGATGCCGGGGGACGATCGTCGACGGCTACTGCGACGTCTGCGGTGTCCCCGCCGTCCCGGCGGCGGTGGCGGGCGCCCGGACCGCGGCGACCGAGCCCGCCGGGGTAGCCGCCACCGGGTCGTCCGCGACGACGTCGGCGAGCATCCGGTCGGCGCCGATCGGCTCGCGGCGCGCCGCGTCCGGCTCGGTGCGGACCCGCCGGGTCGGCTCCACGCGCACCCGGGCCGCCCGGCTCGGGGCCGGTCTCACGACGGTCCCGCCGACGCCGCCGGTCGACCCCGTCCACGTCATCCAGACCCACCCGGAGGTGCCGGAGGCCAAGCGGTTCTGCGCGTCGTGCGGCACCCCCGTCGGGCGTGGGTCGGGGGACCGGCCCGGCCGGCCGGAGGGGTTCTGCCCGCGGTGCGGCGCGGCATACAGCTTCACCCCGAAGCTCGCGGCGGGCGACCTCGTCGCGGGGCAGTACCTCGTCGCCGGCGCCCTCGCCCACGGCGGCCTCGGCTGGATCTACCTGGCCCGGGACCGCAACGTGTCCGACCGGTGGGTCGTCCTCAAGGGCCTGCTCAACTCCGGCGACCAGGACGCGCTCGCGGCGGCCATCGCCGAGCAGCGCTTCCTCGCCCAGGTCGAGCACCCCTCCATCGTCGAGATCTACAACTTCGTGACCCACGACGACGCCGGCTACATCGTCATGGAGTACGTCGGAGGGCTGTCCCTCAAGGAGATCCTCAAACAGCGGATGCGGGCCCACGACGGCGCCTACGACCCGCTCCCCGTCGACCAGGCGCTCGCCTACGTCATCGAGATCCTCCCCGCGTTCCAGTACCTCCACGACCTCGGGCTCGTCTACTGCGACTTCAAGCCGGACAACCTCATCCAGGTCGGCGACGCCGTCAAGCTCATCGACCTCGGCGGCGTGCGGCGCATCGACGACGAGGAGTCGGCGATCTACGGCACGGTCGGCTACCAGGCGCCCGAGGTCGCCGAGGAGGGGACCTCCGTCGCGTCCGACCTCTACACCATCGGCCGGACGCTCGTCGTCCTCACGATGGAGTTCCGCGGCTACCAGTCCACCTACCTGCACTCCCTGCCCGACCCCGCGACGACGCCGGTCTTCCGCGACCACGACTCGTTCCACTGGCTCGTCGCGAAGTGCTGCGCGCCCGACCCCGAGGACCGGTTCGCCTCGGCCGAGGAGCTGCGCGTCCAGGCGCTCGGGGTGCTCCGCGAGGTCGTCGCCGGGCGCACCGTCGGCACCTCGCTCACCTCGACGGCGTCCGCGAGCTTCACGACGCCGGCCGTCTCGACGGACCGCATCGCCTGGGACCAGCTGCCCGGCCTGCGCCCCGACCCGGCGGACGCCCTCTACTCCTGGCTCGTCGGCGTGCCGGTCGGCGACCCGGAGGAGCGGCTGCGGGACCTCGCGCAGGCCCCGGCCGTCACCGCCGAGGTGCTCCTCGCCCGCGGTCACGAGCAGCTGCGCGCCGGCCGCCCCGCCGCCGCCGTCGAGGAGGCGCACCGCATCCTCACCCTCGACCCGTGGGACTGGCGGGCGCTGTGGCTCCAGGGCCTCGCCTCGCTGCGGGCGGGGGACTGGTCGGACGCCCAGGCCTCGTTCAGCGCCGTCTACCAGCAGGTGCCGGGCGAGCTCGCCCCGAAGCTGGCCCTCGCCGTCGCCTGCGAGGCGGCCGGCCGGCGCGACGTGGCCGAGGGCCTCTACCGCACCTGTGCCCAGACCGACGCGGCGTACGTCGCGCCCGCGGCCTTCGGTCTCGCCCGGCTCCGGGCGGCAGCCGGCGACACGAAGGGAGCGGTGACGGCCCTCGACCTCGTCCCCTCGACGAGCCGGGGGTTCGGCGAGTCCCGGCGGCTGCGGGCCGACGTCCTCCTCGCCGGCGCCGGCCGCGACCTCGGCGTCCTCGACGCGGCCCTGCGCAGCATCGACGGGGTCCGCCTCGACGTCGCCGAGCGGGAGACCCTCACCGCGCGGATCCTCGAGCGAGCCGTCGCCGTCGTCGACGAGCTCGGCCCGCAGCCGGCGCACGTCGGTCCGTATGCCGCGCAGCCGGACACCCTGCGCGCCGGCCTCGAGCTGTCCTACCGGTCGCTGGCCCGCGAGGCGCGCACCCGGGAGGAGCGCATCGCCCTCGTCGACCGCGCCAACGACGTCCGGCCGTGGACGACGACATGACCGTCTACTCGTCGTGGCCCACCGACCCACCGGGCGGCCCGGGCCCCCGGCCGGGGTCCGGGGCGTGCCCGGCGTGCGGGGAGGCCCTGGCCGCCGGGGCCCGGTTCTGCGAGGCCTGCGGCACCCCCGTCCCGACCTCGGCGGACCCCTCGGACCCGGGTCCCGCACCGGGTGCGGG
>JBDIAL010000224.1:0-6048 GCA_039812405.1 Nostocoides sp. | reverse complement strand
GGCCCGTAGCCGGTGGGGCCGGCAGGAGCCGCGGCGAGGTAGGCGGCAGCCGCCCGTAGCGCCGCGAGGTGGGCCTTGAGGTAGCGCTCGCGACTCGCCGTCGCGTGGCACGCCTCGGCGAGTGAGGTGCCGGACCGGGTCAGCAGGTCGAGGTCGGTCATGACGGGTCTCCTCTCAGTTCTCAGTCGTGGGCTCGCAGGAGGAGCCATCGCGGCGACCCGTCGGGACCGATGCCGTCCGACCCTAGGTCGTAGACGCCCGTCCCCGCCGCCCGACCGGGACTCGCCTCGACCCGCCACACCTGTCGCTCACGAGGGGCCTGCTCCCAGTCGACCTGCCCCCGGTCAGCTTGGCCCCGGTCAGCCCACTCCCGGTCGACCTGGCCCCAGTCGACCTGGCCCCAGTCGACCTGGCCCCGGTCGACTTGGCCCCGGTCAGCCCACTCCGGGTCGACCTGGCCTCGGTCGGCCCGCTGCCGCTCGGGGACCGCCTCGCGCCACCAGGACCGCCGCTCACGCCACCGGTCGAGGACGGCCCGGACGACGAAGAGCCGACCCTGCCAGATGAACGCCTCCGGCTCGGCCCGGTCCGGGTCGGCGAGGGCGCTGGTGACCTCGATGGGTTCGGCGTGACGGCAGGTCATGGTGGGCTCCTCGCGGATCGGCCGGGGCGCGTGCCCGGCGGATGGACAGGCCGGCGGATGGACAGGACGGATCGGCCTGCCGATGCGCAGGCACACATGGGCAGGATCGACTGAGGTGTGTTGACTGGGTGTTGTCGGTGTCGTCGCCGTGCTTGGTGAGCACTTCGGCGGTGTCGGCGTCTCGGCGTAGTCAGCGTTCCGCTGACTGGCGGTCAGCGTTTCGTTGATCGGTGGCCAGCGTTTCGTGGTCAGCGCTCCGCTGGTCTGTCGGTGTTGTCGTCTTGTCGGTGTTCGTCAATGCGAGACGGCTCCAGCCCACAGGGCGGGGTCGAGGCGCCCGAGCGAGCCGGAGCCGTGTCGACGGATGACCGTCACGAGCCGATGACGACGGGTCGAGGGTCGTCCCGGCCGTGACGGTCTCGAACGCCTGCCAAATGGATCATAGACAGTTGTTCGAACACCTCAATAGTACAACTGTCCACCGGCATCCCGTCAAGAGCCGCCCTACGACGGGTGCACGTCCGGATGGATCCGCAGGTGAAGGGTCCGCAGGTGCCTGCAGCAGCCGGACCGGCAATGGAGCGAGGCAGAGGTCCACCACCCCGCGGCCCGTGCTCAGAATCCCCATCCCGAACTGCCGCCGCCCGCCCATTGCCGGTCCGGCTGTCGCTCCGACCCCGAACGGGCGAGGGGAGCCATAAGGAACGGGCGGGGAGGGCCAAGTGAACGGGCGAGGGCCAGGAACGGCGGAGGGGCGAGCGAAACGGGCAGGGAGAGCCAGAGGAACGGGCGAGGAGAGCCAGGGGAACGGGCGAGGAGGGCCAGAGGGGACCCAGAGGGGACAAGGACCCGCCATGACGAGCCAGAGGACAAGACCGGCGGGGTGGAAGGGGAAACTCCCCCGCGGCGCGACCACGGATCACTACCCTGCGTCCATGACGATCCCCGAGGCCGCCGACACCGCGTCCGACCCCAGAGCCCGGGCCGCCCGCGACCTGCGCGAGCACCCCGGCGTGGCCCGGGTGCTCGGGGTTCTGGCCGCCCATCACGTGACACCGCGGGTCGTCTACCTCCCCGACGCCGTCCGCACGGCCGCGGCAGCCGCGGAGGCGGTCGGCGTGACCCCGGCCGAGATCGCCAACTCTCTCGTCTTCGCCGCGACGACCCTCGACGGCCGGGTCGAGCCGCTCCTCATCCTCGCATCGGGGGGTCACCGCGTCGACCAGGAGCGGGTCGCTGCCCTCGCCGACCTCGCCCAGGTGGGCCGAGCCGACGCCGACTTCGTCCGGGAGGCGACCGGCTTCACGATCGGCGGGGTCGCCCCCGTCGGCCATACCCACCCGATCCGGACCATCGTCGACATCTCCCTCGGCCGTTACGACGTCGTCTGGGCCGCGGCCGGACATAGCCATGCCGTCTTCGCCACGACCTACGACGAGCTGCTGCGCATCACCGGCGGGCAGCCCATGGAAGTCGCCTGACCGCATACCTCCCGACGACCCGGCGAGACGGGAGGTATGCCGGATCGGGCGGCGAGACGGACCGGCCGGCCAACCGGTCAGCCCGGCCCTGCATCAGACTGTCCAAATGGGTCGGTTTCATGCAGGACAGGGCGGGCCTGGGACGGCTCAGGCGACAGCGACGGACTCGAGCCCCGGAACAGGCAGCCCGGCCCCGCATGAGACCGCCCGGCCCTGCATGAGACTGTCCAAATGGGTCGGTTTCATGCAGGTCGGTTTCATGCAGGGCTGAGCCGTCCCGGGCCACTGATCCGGGACGGCTCAGGCGACGGCAGCAGGCTCGAGGCCGAGGTTGGCGTGGACCTCGAGGGTGGCCGTCGAGCGGTTCATCGTGATGAAGTGCAGGCCCGGCGCGCCCTCGGCGAGCATCCGCTCCCCCAGCTCGGTCGCGATGGTGACGCCGACCTCGCGGACCGCCACCGGGTCGTCGGCGACCACGTCGAGCCGCTCGACCATACGAGGCGGCAAGGGGGTGCCCATGAGGTGGGACATCCGTGCGATCTGTCGGACGTTCGTCACCGGCATGAGTCCGGGGGTGATCGGCAGGTCCCGGCGGGCCGCCACCCGGTCGCGCAGGCGCAGGTAGGTCGTCGCGTCGAAGACCATCTGGGTCACGGCGAAGCCCGCCCCCGCGTCGGCCTTGCGGACGAGCGTCTCGACGTCCTCCTCGAGATCGCGGGACTCGGGGTGGACGTCGGGGAAGGCCGCGACCCCCACCGTGAAGTCCCCGAGCGAGCGCAGCATCCGCACCAGCGCATCGGCGTGGTCGAGACCCTCGGGGTGGGGCACCCACGTGGCCCGCGCGTCGCCCGGCGGGTCGCCACGCAGGGCGAGGACGTTGCGGATGCCGGCCGCGGCATACTGCCCGACGACGTGGCGCAGCGCGGACCGGGACGCCCCGACGCAGGTGAGGTGGGCGAGCGGCGTGAGGGTCGTGTCGCGGGCGATCCGCTCGGTGACCCGCACCGTCCGGTCCTGCGTCGTCCCGCCCGCGCCGTACGTCACCGACACGAACGCCGGCCGCAGCCGCTCCAGGACCCGGACCGACTCCCACAGGGCGGCCTCGCCGTCGTCGTCCTTCGGGGGGAAGAACTCGAAGCTCACGGCCGGACCCCCGGCCCGCAGCAGATCGGGGATCGAGGGATGGGCATCCGGACGCTCCCCCACGAGGTGCCTGCCGACGACCGACCGGCGGGCCGGGCCGGAGGCGACCGCAGGGGGACACGTCATGGCCGGGAGGGTAGTCCAGACGGCCAGTGCGTAGGCTCTGCGTCCATGGGGAGCCCGCTCGACGCCGCCGACCTGCGCGTTCGCGTGCAGGCGGCGCTCGATGCCTTCCTCGACCACCAGCGCGCGGTCCTCGCCGAGCTGGGTCCCGACGTCGACGACCTCGTGGCCGCCGTCGCCACCCTCGCGAGCGGTGGCAAGCGGATCCGGGCGGCCTTCCTCTACTGGGGTCACCGCGCGGGGGGCGGTCCCGACAGCGACGCGCTCGTCCGGCTCGCCGCCGCGATGGAGGTCTTCCAGGCCGCCGCCCTCATCCACGACGACGTCATGGACGACAGCGACGTCCGGCGCGGCCTGCCCGCCGCCCACCGCACCTTCGCCACGCGGCACCGGGAGCGGGGCTGGGACGGCAGCGCGGAGCGGTTCGGGCTGTCCGGCGCCATCCTCGCCGGCAACCTGTGCCTCAACTGGACCGAGGAGCTGTATGCCACGTGCGGGCTCCCCGCCGCCGGGCTGGTCCGCGCCCGGCCCGTGTTCGACACGATGCGCACCCAGCTCATGGCCGGCCAGTTCCTCGACGTGGTGGAGTCCGCCCGCCCGTGGGACGGCCTGCCCGAGGCCGAGCGGGTCACCCGGGCCCAGCGGGTCATCCGCTACAAGAGCGCGAAGTACTCCGTCGAGCAGCCGCTCCTCATCGGGGCGATGGCCGCCGGGGTGGACGGTGCGGCCCTCGCGGCCCTGTCCCGGTACGGCCTCGACCTCGGCCACGCCTTCCAGCTGCGCGACGACCTCCTCGGGGTCTTCGGCGACCCCACAACGACGGGCAAGCCCGCCGGCGACGACCTGCGCGAGGGCAAGCGGACCGTCCTCGTCGCCCATGCCCTCGCCGGTGCCGACGGTCCGGGCCGGGCGCTGCTCACCGACCAGCTCGGCGATCCCCGCCTCGACGCGACCCAGATCGAGGAGCTGCGCGGTGTCATCGCCGCCTCCGGTGCCGTCGACGCGGTGGAGAAGGAGATCAGCGTCCTCGCCGACCGTGCGCGCGAGGCCCTCGCCGAGGCGATCGGGCTCGACACCGAGGCGGTGGAGATCCTCGCCGACCTCGTCGGCGTGACGACCGACCGCACCGCCTGAGCGAACCCCCGACCCACCCACCCCGGCCCGGGGTCCTGCCGCGCGACCGTGGCCGGTCCCTGCGACCGTGGCCGGGTCCCGTACGACCGTGGCCGGGTCCCGCGCGGCGGGGGCCGGGTCCCCCGCGACCGTGGCCGGCCCCCGCGGCCCGGCTGTGACAGGCTGGCGCCCGTGACCGACCGAGCCGATGCCGAGCTGGAGGCCCTCGCCGGGCCGTGGCTGACCGTTCCCGACCTCGCCGAGCGTCTCGGACTGCGGCTCGCCGACGTCCGGCGGCTCATCGAGGACCGTGTCCTCCTCGCCGCCCGGATCGGGGAGCGGTCGGTCGTCGCCGTGCCGGAGGCCTTCCTCGGGGAGGAGGGCCCGCTCGCCGCGCTGCCCGGGACCTTCACCGTCCTCGCCGACGGGGGGATGGACGACGCGGAGACCCTCCGCTGGCTCTTCTCCCCCGCCGACGTGACCGACGGCACTCCCATCGCGGCGCTGCGGGCCGGCCGCCGGGCCGAGGTCCGCCGCCTCGCCATGGAGACCGCCTGGTAGGCGACCGACGACCGACAGACCCGTCCCACCGGTGGATTTTCGTCACATCCAGCACATGAGCATCACTCGCCACACCCTTACCTGACCGAAGTTCACTGCGTCTCGACCTAGAATCGCCGGGTGTCCTCCGCCGTCGCCGACCCCTTGATCGGCACCGAGCTCGACGGTCGCTACCGCGTCCTCGAGCGTCTTGCCGACGGCGGGATGGCCACCGTCTACCTCGCCGTCGACACCCGCCTCGAGCGGGAGGTCGCCCTCAAGGTCATGCGACCCGACCTCGCCCAGGACCCCAACTTCGTCGCCCGCTTCCACCGTGAGGCCCGGGCCGCGGCCCGGCTGTCCCACCCCAACGTCGTCGGCGTCTTCGACCAGGGCGAGGACCACGGGCAGATGTTCCTCGCCATGGAGTACGTCCCCGGCCAGACGCTGCGGCAGGTCCTCACCGCCGAGGGCGCCCTCACCCCCCGCGCCGCCATCGACATCCTGCTGCCCGTCCTCGCCGCCCTCGGAGCGGCCCACCAGGCCGGCCTCATCCACCGCGACGTCAAGCCGGAGAACGTCATCATCCGCGAGGACGGCGTCATCAAGGTCGCCGACTTCGGGCTGGCCCGCGCCGTGACGACCCAGACCTCGACGACGAGCGGGGTCCTCCTCGGCACGGCGGCCTACCTTTCCCCCGAGCAGGTGGAGCGGGGCATCGCCGACGCCCGCAGCGACGTGTATGCCGCGGGCCTGCTCCTGTTCGAGATGCTCACCGGCAGCAAGGCCGTGTCGGGGGACCACCCGGTCCACGTGGCATACCAGCACGTCCACGCCGGCGTGCCCCTGCCCTCCTCCCGGGTCGCCGGGCTCCCCCCGGTGCTCGACGAGGTCGTGGCCCGCGCGACGGCCAAGGACCCCGACGAGCGCCCGGCCGATGCGACCGCCCTGGCCGCCCTCGTCCGGGCCGCCCGGCGCCGGCTCACCCCGGCCGAGCTCGACGCC
>JBDIAL010000223.1:0-6080 GCA_039812405.1 Nostocoides sp. | reverse complement strand
ACGGCGGACGGCAGGGGCGCGGGGGCAGGGGCGCGGCGGGCTCCGCCACACGGTATGCCATGAGTCTGGGTCCGGCGTCGCCGCCGACCAGCCGCTCGGCCACCCGCGGGAGCGGCGTGTCGGGCCGGACACGGGCCGGCCGCCTCGGGGAGGCGGGGGGACGCGGCCGTGCCGGCCTGGCATACCGCCGGCGTCGTGGACCCGCGCCAACAGGGCATACCGCCCATCGTCGTCTACCCTCGTGGTCCATGACGACGATGGAGGGCTTCTGGGCCGTCATTCCCGCCGGCGGCGCCGGGACCCGGCTGTGGCCCGTGTCGCGGGCGGGCGCCCCCAAGTTCCTCCTCGACCTCACCGGGTCCGGGCGGACCCTGCTGCAGGCCACGGTCGACCGGCTCACGCCGCTCGCCGGCGACCGGGTCCTCGTCGTGACGGGGGCGCGGCATCGGGACCGCGTCGAGGCCCAGCTCGGGGCGTCGGTCGAGGTGATGGCCGAGCCCTCCCCCCGCGACTCGATGGCGGCGATCGGCTGGGCGGCGGCCGTCCTCGAGCGGCGCGATCCGGATGCCGTGCTCGGCTCGTTCGCCGCGGACCACGTCATCGGGGAGCTGCCTGCCTTCGGGGCGTGTGTGCGCGAGGCCGTCTCCGTCGCGCGGACGGGTGCCCTCGTGACGATCGGGATCGAGCCGACGTATCCGGCGACGGGGTTCGGGTACATCCGCTCGGGTGCAGCCGTGGACGGGTTCCCGACGGCGCGTGCGGTCGTCGAGTTCGTCGAGAAGCCGGACGCCCAGCGGGCTGCGGACTACCTCGCATCGGGCGAGTTCCGCTGGAACGCGGGGATCTTCGTCGTCCGGGCCGCCACCCTGCTCGACCTGCTCGCCCAGTGGCACCCGGAGCTCGCGACCGGTCTGCGCGCCCTGGCGGCCGACCCGTCCCGACTGGACGAGGTGTGGCCGGGCCTGGAGCGGATCGCCATCGACCACGCCGTCGCCGAGCCGGCGGCCGCTGCGGGGAGGGTCGCCGTCGTCCCGGGCACGTTCCCGTGGGACGACGTGGGCGACTTCGCCTCGCTGGCCGGGCTCGTGTCCGCCGCGGGTGCGGGCGGGGGCTGCGGTGGCGCGCTCACCGTCGTCGGGGACCGGGAGCTCGTCGAGGCGGTCGACAGCACCGGGCTCGTCATGCCGGTGGGCGGGCGGACCGTCGCCGTCGTCGGGCTCGAGGACGTCGTCGTCGTCGACACGGGCGATGCCGTCCTCGTGACGACCCGCGAGCGGGCCCAGGACGTCAAGATGGTCGTCGACTCCCTCAAGACGTCCGGCCGCACCGACCTCCTGTAGCCCATCCTCCTGTAGCCCGCGCTCGACCCATTGGAGCCCCGCCCCGCTCTCGTGCCGTCAACGTGGCCGAGTGCGTCGCTCCCGGACACCTGGCGCGTCCCCGGCTGGGCCATCTGTCCGGGAGCGACGCATCGAGGGAGCGGGCGGGTCGTCCGAGGCGGTGGGTCAGCTCGAGGACGGGACCGGCGTGGCGGCGCCGACGAGGAGGGACCGGATGAGGAGCGGGCCGTCGGTCCAGTCCTCGGTCCGCAGCCCGGCGCCGTCGAAGCCCGCGGTCCGCAGCGCCGCCGCGGTGTCGAGGTTGCAGTGGCAGCCGGCGGCGAACAGCTTCCACGGACCGTGGAGCCGGTCCTGCCAGCGGGCTATCGCCGGGTCGGCGGATCGGACGTGCTCGACGAGGACGAGCCGGCCCGCCGGGTCGAGCACCCGCCGCACCTCGGCGAGCGCGGCGGGGAGGTCGTCGACCGTGCACAGGGCGAGCGTGCTGACGACCGCGTCGAACGAGGCGTCCGGGAAGGGCAGCCGCTCGGCGGGCGCCTGCGTGATCTCGAGGCTCGAGGCTCTTCCGCCTGCGTGGCCTGCTCGCTCCCGGAGCCGGCGCAGCATGTGCTCCTCGGGCTCGGTGACGACCAGCCGGTCGACCGTTGCGGGATAGAGCGGCAGGTTGAGCCCGGTCCCGGCACCGATCTCGAGCACCCGGCCGCTCAGGGTGTCGAGGACCGAGCGGCGCCGGTCCCGCATACCGTGCTCCTCGGCCCCGGCGACCGACCGGTCGTAGACGGCGGCGAAGAATCGTCCGTAGAGACCCATGCAGGCAGGGTCCCACGCCTCCCGTGGACGAGCGTTGAGGCGAGCGACCTCCGGCCGGCTGCATGAGACTGTCCAATTGGGTCGGATTCATGCATCCGGAGACGTGGGCGATGTCCTGGTCCGGGAGCGTCCGGCTGCATGAGACTGTCCAATTGGGTCAGATTCATGCAGGGATGCCAGGTCGGGCCGGGGTGGGCAGCAGGTCGGGCCGGGATGGAGGTCAGGTCGTCAGGTCCCGGCGGCGGAAGGCGGCGCCACCCAGCGCGACGGTCAGGGCGGCCACGGTGAGCAGGCCGAGCAGGCCCCCGGACGACGCCGATCCGCCCGGCAGGCTCCCGAGGTGGTCGAAGGGGGAGAGCCCGATGACCCAGGCCGGCAGCGTGAGGAGCTCGCCGAACTCCCCGAGGAGCAGGAACACGACGAGCAGGCCCCACGCGAGGGCCGAGCCCCGCGGCACGACGCCGAAGAGGACGACGGCCAGTCCGGCGGCGACCCAGGCCGCGGGGACGGTGGAGAGGGCGGCGGTCACGAGGGCGCCGACGGGGTAGCCCGCGGACGCATGGGCGATGACGCCCCCGACGACCCCCACGACGAGTTGGAGCCAGGCGGCACCGGCGAACGCGACGAGGACGTGGCCGAGCAGCCAGCGCCAGCGGCCGACGGCCCCGGCGAGGACGATCTCGGCGTGCCCGGCGGTCTCCTCCGAGCGCAGCCGCAGCGCCGCGGAGATGCCGAACGCCGCGGCCCCGATCGCCATGAACCGCAGCTCGGTCCCGAGGAACAGGTCGGTCACCGTCCCCTGCCCACCGCTCATCTTCCGCAGCATGTCCTGGATGCCCGGGTCGCTCGCCATGTCTCCCGCCGCCGAGGCGAGCGACCCGACGACGGCGCCGAGGACGGCATACCCGACGGTCCAGGCGACGACCGGACCACGCTGGAGCCGCCAGGCCAGCCCGAGCGGGGTCGACAGGGTGCGTCCGGCGCGCGCGGGACCGGGCCGGGCCACCCACAGGCCGGCGCCGAGGTCGCGCCGGTGGAGCAGGAGGTCGGCGATGCCGAGGAGGAGCAGCAGGGCGACGAGGGCGGGGCCGAGGATCCACACCCGGTTCGCGCCGTAGGGGGAGACCTTCTGCGCCCAGCCGAGGAAGGACAGCCAGGTCAGCCAGCCCGCCCCGTGGGCGGTGTCCCCGACGACGCGCAGGAGGTATGCCACGCCGAGGACTCCGAGGGCGACGGCCCCCGCGCCGCGGGTCGTCGAGGCGAGCTGGCAGGCGATGGCGGTCACACCGGCCATGACGAGGCCGGCGGTGAGGACGGTCACGGCGAAGGCGACGGCACCGCCCCCGCCCGCACCCGTCGCGAGGAGCAGGACGGTGGACAGCACCGCCGTCGCCGCGACCGCGAGGACGGCCAGCAGGACGCCCGCGGCGAGCGGGGCGCGCCGGCCGACGACGCCGGCCGCGACGAGTTCGAGCCGCCCTTCCTCCTCCTCGGTGCGGGTGTGGCGGCGGACGACGGCGAAGGCGAGGAGGGCGGCCCCGAGGCTGCCCATGAGGATGGCCTTGATGATCCCGATCCCCTCGGCGGTGAGCGCGGGGACGGGTCCGTAGAGGGCGATGACCGACGGGGTGTCCTCCATGAGCCGGGCCGCGCTCGCCGCCTCGGCCGCGGAGGGGTAGAGCCCGAGGGTCGCCGCCATCGAGCTGTAGGGCAGCAGGGCGAGGACGAGGATCGTGGCGAGGAGGATCCACCGGTCGCGACGCCACGCGAGCCGCAGGAGGGGGCCGGTGCCGGCGAGCTCGGTCATCCGGCGACCACCTCCTCGCGGTACTGCGCGAGGAAGAGCTCCTCGAGCGTCGGGGGCTGGCACGTGATGGCCTGGATGCCGAGCGTCCCGAGGCGCTGCAGGACCTCGCCAACCCGGTGGGTGTCGACGACGAGCGTGGCCCGGTGGACGCTGGACTCGTCGATGTCGAGGGACTCGACGCCGGGCCAGGCCCGCGCCTCGGTCGCGACGAGCGGCTGGGCCAACGTCACGGTGACGCTCGTCCGGGTGAGGGTGCGCAGGTCGGCGAGGCTGCCGGTGTCGACGACCCGGCCCCGGCGGACGATGCTCACCCGGTCGGCGAGCGTCTCCACCTCGGACAGGATGTGGCTGGAGAGCAGGATCGTCCGGCCCTCGGCGCGGATCTCGCGGACGGCGTCCTGGAACACCCGCTCCATGAGCGGGTCGAGCCCGGACGTCGGCTCGTCGAGGAGGAGCAGCGGCACGTCGGAGGCGAGCGCGGCGACGAGGGCGACCTTCTGCCGGTTGCCCTTGGAGTAGGAGCGGCCCCGCTTGGTCGGGTCGAGGTCGAACAGCTCGAGGAGCTTGTCCCGACGCGTCGGGTCGACCCCGCCGCGGAGCCGGCCGAGCAGGTCGATGACCTCGCCGCCGGTGAGGTTCGGCCAGAGGCTCACGTCACCGGGCACGTAGGCCAGCCGGCGATGGACGGCGGTGGCGTCCGACCACGGGTCCTGGCCGAGGAGGCGGACGGTGCCCGCGTCGGCGCGCAGCAGGCCGAGCAGCACGCGGATGGTCGTCGACTTGCCGGCGCCGTTGGGGCCGAGGAAGCCGTGCACCTCGCCCTCCCCGACCGTGAGGTCGAGCCCGTCGAGGGCGACGGTGGCGCCGAAGGTCTTGCGGAGGCCACGGGCCTCGATGACGTCGGTCATGGCGACCAGCATACGCAGGTTTCAGAATTTTCCGAATCGAGTAAAGTGCTGGTCATGGCCCAGAACGAGGACGTCGCTCGGTTCGTCGAGCGGCTCGGGACGACGCTCACGTCCCTGGGCATGCAGCGCGTCCCGGCCCGGGTCTTCGCCGCGCTGATGGCCGACGACGACGGGCGGATGACCTCGGCCGACCTGATGCGGGAGCTGCGGCTCAGCGCGTCGTCGGTGTCGGGTGCCGTGCGCTACCTGTCGGAGATGCGGATGATCCACCGCGAGCGCGAGCCGGGGACCCGCCGCGACGTCTACGTCGTCGCCCAGGACCAGTGGCACTTCACGCTCCTCGGCGCCGACCGGACCTACGGCCGCCTCAAGGTCGCCTTCGCCGACGGGGTGTCCGCCGTCGGGGGGGCCGACTCGCCGGCCGGGCGCCGCATCGAGACCTCGGTGCGGTTCCTCGACTTCATGACCGAGGAGCTGCGGGGCATCGCCGACCGCTGGGCCGCCGTGGAGTCCGCGGCCGCCGCGGGCGCCCCTGACCGACGCGCGGGGTCGCGACGCGCGGGGTCGTGAGGTGGGGCACCAGAGCCGGTCCCACGGGCGGCGGGCGCACTAGGGTCGGAGCCATGGCGGACGACGTCGCGAGGGAGTGGGAGCGTGCGGCAGCGGCGGTGCTGCGCAGGAGCGGCCGGCTCGGCGCGGACGAGCCGGACTCCCTCGTCCGGGAGCGGCTGACCCGCCGGACCCTCGACGGGATCCCCGTCACCCCGCTCGGCACGCCGGCCGACGTCGAGGCCCTGCCCGATGCCGGTATGCCGGGGGAGCCGCCGTTCGTCCGCGGCACCGAGGCGGGGCGTCCCGACCTCGGCTGGGACATCCGGGTGCTCGCCGCCGGCCCCGACGCGACCCGGACCGCCCGGCACCTGCTCACCGACCTGGAGAACGGCGCGACGTCCCTCTGGCTGCAGCTGGGGGCCGGACGGCTCGCGGTGGCCGACCTCGGCTCCGCGCTCGCGGGGGTGCACCTCGACCTCGCGCCGGTCGTCCTCGAGGCGCCCGGGGAGCCGGTGGCGGCCGCCCGGGCGCTCGTCGAGCTCGCCGCCGCGGCGGGCGTCCCGCTGGCCGCCGGCGGCAACCTCGGCGCCGACCCGGTCGGTCCGGTGTGGGCGGACCCCGCCGATCCCGGTGCCCCGGAGGTCGCGGAGGTGCTCGGCGAGG
>JBDIAL010000222.1:0-6137 GCA_039812405.1 Nostocoides sp. | reverse complement strand
GTCGGCGAGGAGCGCCCGGGCGAGCGCCAGCCGCTGGCGCTGACCGCCGGAGAAGGTGCGGCCCCGCTCCTCGACCAGGCCGTCGAGGCCGTCGGGCACGGCGTCGAGCACGTCGAGCGCGCTCGCGACGTGGAGGGCCTCGAGGAGCTCGGCGTCGGGATGCGGCGCCGCCGGGTCGGCCGCGGCGAGCAGCTCCTCGCGCAGTGAGCCGGTGAACAGGCGGGCGTCGGGCTCGCTCACCACGACCGAGCGGCGGACAGCGTCGAGCGGGGGCCCGACGACGGGCACCTCGCCGACCGTCGGCGGGTCGTCGGCCAGCTCGCGGTCGGGCAGGAGCCGGCCCATCCGGTCCAGGATGCGGGCGCTGGCCTCGGGGACGGCGCTCACGACGGCGGTGAGCAGGCCGGCGCGGGCGACGACGCCGGAGAGCGGGTCGACGAGGTCGCCGGTGAGCAGCGGGTCGGTGGCCCCGATGGGATCTCCGCCGGGCCGACGGGCATCGGCGTGGTCGGGCTCGACGGCGAGGACGGCCAGCACCTTCCGGGCCCCGATCGTCGCCCGGATCGCCCGGTCGACGAACTCGATGACGGTCCAGAAGGGCATGGTGAGGAAGGCGGCATACCCGTAGAAGCTGACGAGCTGACCCGCGGTGAGGTGCCCCGCGACGACCGCGCGCGCTCCCGTCCACGTGACGAGGACGACGAAGATGCCCGGCAGCAGGACCTGGGAGGAGTCGAGCGCCGCCTGGAGCCCGGCAACCCGCCAGCCGACCTGGCGGACCGTCCGCGACTGGGTCTCGTACCGGCGCAGGAACGCCTCCTCGCCGCCGATGCCGCGCAGCACCCGCAGGCCCGCGACGGTGTCGGCGCCGAGCGTCGTCAGCTGCCCCGCCTCCTCCCGCTGGGCGGCCTGGCGGCGCTGGAGCGGCCGGACGACGAGGGCCAGCGAGCCGAGCAGGAGCGGGCCGCCGACGAGGACGAGGAGGCCGATCTCGACGTTCGCGCGGACGAGGATCGCGGCGACGACGGCATAGCTGACGATCGCTCCGGCGAACCGCGCCCACACGTCGTAGAGGCCGCCGATCCGCATGACGTCGTTGGTGAACACCGCGACGACGTCGCCGCTCGGCATGGCCCGGGTCACGGCCGGCCCGGCGTCGAGGGCCTGCTCGTGGACCTGCCCGGCCGACCGGTAGGCCGCGATGAGCCAGTTCTTCACCGCCATGAGGTGGCGCAGCGCGCCGCAGGCCGAGGAGAGGGCGCCGAGGGCGAGCAGGACGAGCGACCACCGGAGCAGCCCCGCCGCGTCGTGGGCGGTCACGGCGTTGACGCCCTGTCCGATGGCCCACGGCAGCAGCGCGAGGGCGACCATCCAGACGATCCCGAGGAGCATCCCGAGCGCGAGGGTGCGCCACTGACGCCGCGCGAGCGACCAGAGGAAGAGGCCGGCCGAGCGGGTGTCCGGGGTGCCCGGCTCGGGCACGGAGAGCAGGTCCATGGCCCTTCCACGCTAGGCCGCGGACACCCGCCCGGACAAACCGTTTTCGGTCCTCGCGTACCCTGGACCGGTGCTGCGGACGGCTCTGCGACCCAAGTGGCTGGGGCTGCTCCTGCTGGTCCTGGCGCTCGCCGCGCTGTTCTGGCGGCTCGGGCTGTGGCAGCTGCACGTCGCCCAGGACAAGGGCTCGGGCGAGTCGGTCGTCGCCGCCAACCCCGGCCGGCCGGCGGTCCCCATCGACTCCCTCCTCCAGCCGCACGAGGACTTCCCCGGCGAGCTGAGCGGCCGCCTCGTGACGATGACCGGCTCGTATGCCGCGGACCGGCAGGTCCTCATCGCCGACCGGCGGCTCGACGGCGCCCACGGCTTCTGGGTCGTCACGCCCCTGTTCACCGACGGGTCGGGGAGCAGCTCGTCCGCCCGCGTCCTCGCCGTCGTCCGCGGGTTCGTCACCGACGCGGCGGACGCGCCGGTGCCGCCCACCGGCCGGGTGACCGTGACCGGGTCGCTGGCCCCGGGGGAGTCGCCCTCGACGTCGACGACGCCCCTGCCGGCGGGGCAGCTCGGCACCCTCGACCTGTCCGTCCTCGTCAACCAGTGGCCGGGCCAGCTGTACGACGCCTTCGTCTTCGCCACCGCCGAGCGCACGGACCACGGCACGGCGGTGGAACTCGGGAGCGCGCTGCGTCGCATACCGCCGCCGAACCCGACCGGAGGGGGCGGCCTGGCCTGGCGCAACGCGGCCTACGCCTTCCAGTGGTGGATCTTCGCGCTCTTCGCCGGCTGGATGTGGGTCAAGATGGTGCGCGACGACTGGCTCACCGGCGAGGCCGCCCGTCAGGCCGTCGACGACCTGACGGACAATAAGGAGGAGGGTCCGCTCGCCGCGGTCCCCGCCGAGCCGGCACCGACGAAGGACGACCCATCGTGACCCACCCGACGACGACCCAGCCGCACCGCACGACCGCCGCCCCCGCGACGATCCGCAAGGCGCTGGTCTTCTTCCGGGTCATGGCCATCATCGTCGGCATCGGTCTGCTGCTCATCACGACGGAGGTCATCCTCCGCTACGGCTTCGACAACCACATCCTCGACTGGTGGCCGCAGCCGCACGGCTTCATCTTCATCATCTACCTCGCGGCGACGGCCAACCTCGGCTTCAAGGCCGGCTGGTCCCTCGTCCGGATGGTGCTCGTCATGCTCGCCGGCTGCGTGCCGTTCCTGTCCTTCTACATCGAGCACCGGATGGCCCGCTCGGTCGAGGCCCAGCTGGCCGCCTCCGAGGCCGAGCTCGCGGCGGCCGACTGACCCCGCATACCGACCCTTGTAGCCTGGGGCCGTGACGTCCGAGGCCGCGACCGGCGCCCAGATCCCGCTGACCGACCCCGAGACCGCCCCCGGGGCGCTGGCCGACCGGCCCGTCCTCGTCGTCGACTTCGGGGCGCAGTATGCCCAGCTCATCGCCCGCCGGGTCCGCGAGGCGAGCGTCTACAGCGAGGTCGTGCCGCACTCGGCGACCGCCGCCGAGCTGCTCGCGCGGGACCCCGCCGCGATCATCCTGTCCGGCGGACCGTCGTCGGTCTACGAGGAGGGGGCGCCCGCTCTCGACCCGGACCTGCTCACGGCGGGCGTCCCCGTCTTCGGGATGTGCTACGGCTTCCAGGCGATGGCCCAGGCGCTCGGCGGCACGGTGACCCGGACGGGCCTGTCGGAGTTCGGGAGCACCCCGGCGCGCGTGTCCGGGGCGGGGTCGACGCTCTTCGCCGGCCAGCCGGAGGAGCAGTCGGTCTGGATGAGCCACGGCGACTCGGTGTCCCGGGCTCCTGCGGGTATGCGGGTCACGGCCTCCTCCGGCGGGGCGGAGATCGCCGCCTTCGAGGACGACGCGCGGCGCCTCTACGGCGTCCAGTGGCACCCGGAGGTCGTCCACTCGACGTTCGGCCAGCAGGTCCTGGAGAACTTCCTCCGCCACGGCGCCGGCATCGCCCCGACCTGGACGCCCGCGAACGTCGTCGACTCCCTCGTCGAGCAGGTCCGCGCGCAGGTCGGGGGCGACCGGGTCCTGGCAGCCCTGTCCGGCGGCGTCGACTCCTCGGTGGCGGCCGCCCTCGTCCAGCGGGCCGTCGGCGACCAGCTCACCTGCGTGTTCGTCGACCACGGGCTGCTGCGGTCCGGTGAGGCCGAGCAGGTCGAGAAGGACTTCGTCACCGCGACGGGGGTCGACCTCGTCGTCGTCGACGCCCGCGAGCGGTTCCTCACCGCGCTGGCCGGGCTGACCGACCCGGAGGAGAAGCGCAAGACGATCGGGCGGGAGTTCATCCGCGTCTTCGAGCAGGCGGCCCGCGACGTCGTGACCGACCGCGGCGACGACGAGCACCCCGTCAAGTGGCTCGTCCAGGGCACCCTCTACCCCGACGTCGTCGAGTCGGGCGGGGGAGCCGGCACGGCGAACATCAAGTCCCACCACAACGTCGGCGGCCTGCCCGACGACCTCCAGTTCGGTCTCGTCGAGCCGCTGCGCGCGCTCTTCAAGGACGAGGTCCGGCAGGTCGGCCTCGAGCTCGGGGTGCCCGAGGTCATCGTGTGGCGCCAGCCGTTCCCCGGGCCGGGGCTCGGGATCCGGATCATCGGCGAGGTGACGGCCGAGCGGCTAGAGGTGCTCCGCGCGGCCGACCGCATCGCCCGCGAGGAGCTCACGGCAGCCGCCCTGGACCGCGAGATCTGGCAGTGTCCCGTCGTCCTGCTCGCCGACGTCCGCTCGGTCGGGGTCCAGGGGGACGGGCGGACCTACGGCCACCCCGTCGTGCTGCGGCCCGTCTCGAGCGAGGACGCCATGACGGCCGACTGGACCCGGCTGCCGTACGACGTCCTGGCCCGCATCTCCACCCGGATCACCAACGAGGTCCGCGAGGTCAACCGCGTCGTCCTCGACGTGACGAGCAAGCCGCCGGGGACCATCGAGTGGGAGTGACCGCCTCGGCCGGCGGGCCGGTCACCTAGGCTTTGCGGGTGCCCCTGCGAACCTCGGCCGCCGTCCTCGCCGGCAAGACCGCGCGCATCGCGAGCCGGATGCGGGGGGGCGGGTCGGCACTGCCCGGGCTCGTCGCGGAGACGGTCGACCCCGGCTTCCTCGCCCATGCCCTCGGTGAGGTGTCCGGCGGGATCGTCGTCGTGAGCGGCACGAACGGCAAGACGACGACGACCCGGATGACGGTGGCGGTCCTGCGGGCGCACGGGCGGCGGGTCTTCACCAACCCGACGGGCTCCAACTTCACCCGGGGGGTCATCTCCGCGATGCTCGCCGAGGTGGGCCCCTCGGGGCGGCTCGACGCCGACCTCGCCGTCCTCGAGCTCGACGAGGCCCACGCGCTGCGGTTCGCAGCGACGGTCCGGCCGACCCACGCGCTGCTGCTCAACGTCGCCCGGGACCAGCTCGACCGGTTCGCCGAGATCGACCACACCGCCCGGCTGCTGGCCAGCCTGGCCGAGCGGGTGACCGAGGGGGTCGTCCTCAACCTCGACGACGACTTCGTGGCGCGCATCGCCGCCGACGAGGGCGAGCGGGTCACCGTGCGCTACTTCGGGGTGCACGCCTCGATCGCCGACCGGCTGCCCGAGCTGCGTGAGCAGGACGTCCGCTTCGGCGACGCGTTCACCGCGCCGTCGCCCGGGCCGGACGACGGGCTCCTGCGGCCCCGCGACGAGCGGGCCTTCGACGTCGTCTTCGGCGACGAGGTCGTCGGCCCGGTGACCCTCCAGCAGCGGGGCCTCGCCGCGATGATCAACGCGACGGCCGCGACGACGACGGCCCGGCTGCTGCTCGGGGACGCCTTCTCCGGGCCCACGGCGGCCGCGGCGCTCGCCGAGGTGCGCCCGCCGTTCGGCCGCGGCGAGGTCGTCATGGTCGACGGCCAGCCCCTCGAGCTCGTCCTCGTCAAGAACCCCGCCGGCTTCACCGTCGCCCTCGGCACCTACGGCACGACGCCCGTCGCGACGATGATCGCCGTCAACGACAACGACGCCGACGGGCGCGACGTGTCATGGCTCTACGACGTGTCCTTCGAGTCCCTCCGGGAGAGGGGGGTGTCGTGGACGAGCGGCGTGAGGGCATACGACATCGCCCTCCGGCTCGACTACGACGACGTCTGCGTCGCCCACGTCGAGCCGGACCTCACGACGGCGCTCGACGCGTTCACGGCGGCCCACCCCGACGAGCCGAAGCGGATCTTCTGCACCTACACGGCGATGATGGCGCTGCGACGGACCCTCGCCGCGCGCTACGACCTGCCGGACTTCGGCGAGGAGGGCTGAGCCGATGGACAAGGGCACGATCCGCGTCGTCCACCTCTACCCGCGCGAGATGAGCATCTACGGCGACCTCGGCAACACCCGGGCGCTCGCCGCGCGGATCCGACGGCACGGCTACGACGCCGAGGTCGTCGGGCACCACCCGGGCGACCGGTTCCCCGAGGCGCCGCACCTGCTCGTCGGCGGCGGGGGCCAGGACTCCGGCCAGCTGCGGGTCGAGGAGGACCTCGAACGCATCGCCGACCGGCTGCGCGAGCTCGCCGCCGACGGGGTGCCGATGCTCATGATCTGCGGGATGTACCAGCTCTTCGGCAACGCCTTCATCACCGTCG
>JBDIAL010000221.1:0-6265 GCA_039812405.1 Nostocoides sp. | reverse complement strand
GACGCTGCGCTCGGGCGGGCCGCCCCCCGTGCGGGCCTGGGCCGACAAGGACCCCGCCGCTGCCGCCCGGCTGACGGCGACCCGCACCGCGCTCGGGGAGTTCGCCGCGGAGCATGACGTGCCGATCGAGAACGTCTGCTCCCCCGAGCCGCTGCGCCGGGTCGTGTGGAGCCCGCCGGCCGTGCCCGACGTGCCGTCCTTCACCGCGGCGCTGGCCGTCGAGGGCTGCCGGCCCTGGCAGTGCGACATCGTCGCCCCCCTGCTCGTCGCCGCCTTCGCCGACCACGTCGGGTGACGGGTCCGGGCCACGGCGGGTGCGCGGGGCACTTACCCACGGGTAACATAGCTGTCGGTCAGTGCCCGTCACCGGGGCGAGCCCGCGATGGCCGCGTTGAACGCCGTCGCACGCAATGAACGCCGACGACGTCGCACGCAATGAACGCCGACGAAGTCGCACGCAATGAACGCCGATGAAGGAGTCCCGTTGTCCCGCACCCTCGAGGAGGTCGTCTTCGTCGACGGCGTCCGCACGCCGTTCGGCAAGGCCGGCGAGAAGGGCATGTACGCCCAGACCCGCGCCGACGACCTCGTCATCCGCTGCATCCGCGAGCTGCTGCACCGCAACCCGCAGCTGCCGCCCGGGCGTGTCGAGGAGGTGGCGATCGCCGCGACGACGCAGATCGGCGACCAGGGCCTGACCCTCGGCCGGATGGCGGCCCTCCTGTCCGGGCTCCCGACGTCCACCCCCGGCTACTCCATCGACCGGATGT
This sequence comes from Nostocoides sp., assembly GCA_039812405.1. Taxonomy (GTDB): domain Bacteria; phylum Actinomycetota; class Actinomycetes; order Actinomycetales; family Dermatophilaceae; genus Nostocoides. Next base: position 5,495 of record JBDIAL010000221.1, on the reverse strand, counting down.
GCGCAGGCGCGATGACCGCCGTGACGACGACGGCGACGGGCATCGCCTTCGGCGCCTACGACGTGGCCGTCGCCGGCGGGGTCGAGCACATGGGTCACCACCCCATGGGCGAGGGCGTCGACCCCAACCCGCGGATCGTCGCCGAGCGCCTCGTCGACGAGTCGGCCCTCGTGATGGGACGGACGGCGGAGAACCTCCACGACCGGTTCCCCGCGATCACCAGGGAGCGCTGCGACGCGTATGCCGTCGCGAGCCAGGCCAAGCTGGCCGCGGCATACGCGTCCGACCGGATCCAGCCCGACCTCGCGCCGGTGGCGGTCCGCAGCGTCGAGCAGGGCTGGGGGCTCGCCACCGAGGACGAGCCGCCGCGACCCGGCACGACGATGGCGGACCTCGCCGTGCTCAAGACGCCGTTCCGACCGCACGGGCACGTGACGGCCGGGAACGCCGCGGGCCTCAACGACGGCGCCACCGCATGCCTGCTCGCCTCGCGGAGCGCCGCGGAGGAGCTCGGCCTGCCGATCCGGATGCGTCTGGTGTCCTTCGGGTTCGTCGGCGTGGAGCCGGAGCTCATGGGGATCGGGCCGGTGCCCGCCACGGAGAAGGCGCTCGCCAAGGCGGGCCTCACGATCGAGGACATCGGGCTCTTCGAGCTCAACGAGGCCTTCGCCGTCCAGGTCCTCGCCTTCCTCGACCACTTCGGCATCGCCGACGACGACCCGCGGGTCAACGAGTACGGCGGGGCCATCGCGACCGGTCACCCGCTCGCCTCCTCCGGCGTGCGGCTCATGACCCAGCTGGCCCGCCAGTTCGAGGCGCATCCCGAGGTGCGCTACGGGCTCACCGCGATGTGCATCGGGATGGGGATGGGCGGCTGTGTCGTCTGGGAGAACCCGCACCACGAGGGTCCCCCGACCCCCGACGCACACCGCGACGACCCGGACGTCGAGACGAGCGACGAGGACAGCGAGGCCCGCGCATGACCGCCCCCACCGAGACCGCGACGCCGGCCACCGGCGCCACCCCTCCCGCCCCTCCCGCCGGGGAGGTCGTCACCCACGCTCTCGTCCGGGACGTCCGGATGCCGGGCGATGCGGGCACCCTCGCCCTCCTCACCCTCGACAACGGACGCGACCACACGAGGCCGAGCACCTTCGGCCCGCAGTCCGTCGCCGAGCTGCAGGCTGCCGTCGACGGGCTGCGGGCCCGGGCCGAGGCCGGCGAGATCGCCGCCGTGGCCCTCACCGGCAAGCCCTTCGTCTTCGCCGTCGGCGCCGACCTGTCCGGCGCTGCACAGGTGACCAGCCGCGACCAGGCCGTCGCGGCCGCCCGGGCGGGGCATGCCGCCTTCGCCGCGGTCGCCGACCTCCCGGTGCCGACCTTCGCCTTCGTCAACGGCGCGGTGATGGGAGGCGGCCTCGAGCTCGCCCTCGCCTGCGACTACCGGACCATCTCGGCCGGGGTGACCGCGCTCGCCTTCCCCGAGGTGTTCCTCGGGCTCGTCCCGGGCTGGGGCGGCTGCTACCTCCTGCCGCGCCTCGTCGGCCCGGAGGCGGCATACGGCGTCATCGTCGACAACGCGCTCGCCAACAACACGATGCTCAACGGCCCCAAGGCCCTCCGGCTCGGCATCGCCGACGTGATGTTCCCGCCCGTCGACTTCCTCGAGGCGTCCATCGCGTGGGCGGCCGCCGTCGTGAGCGGGCGGGTCACCGTCGAGCGCGTCGACCACACGGGCGAGGCGGAGGCCTGGGCCGCGGCGACGAAGGCCGCCACCCGCACCGCGAACCTCAAGACGGCCGGGAGGTCCCCCGCGGCATACCGCGCCATCGCACTCGTGGACGCCGCACGGACCGCGAGCCGCGAGGAGGCGTTCGCGGCCGAGGACGAGGCGCTCGGCGACCTCGTCATGGGCGACGAGCTGCGGGCCGGGCTCTATGCCTTCGACCTGGTCAACCGGCGCGCCAAGCGGCCGGCCGGCGCCCCGCCGAGGGAGCTGGCCCGCCCGGTCACGAAGGTCGGCGTCGTCGGCGCCGGCCTCATGGCGAGCCAGCTCGCGCTCCTGGTCGCCCGGCGGCTCGGCGTCCCCGTCGTCATGACCGACCTCGACGAGGGACGCGTCGCCAAGGGCGTCGGGTCCGTCCACGCCGAGGTCGACACGCTGCTCGACAGGCGGCGCATCTCGCCCGACACGGCGAGGTTCCTCAAGGGCCTGGTCACCGGGTCGACGAGCAAGGACGGCTTCGCCGACGCCGACCTGGTCATCGAGGCCGTCTTCGAGGAGCTGGGGGTCAAGAAGCAGGTGTGGGCCGAGGTCGAGGCCGTCGTGTCGGACACGTGCGTCCTCGCGAGCAACACCTCCTCCCTGTCCATCACCGCGATGGCCGCCGACCTCGAGCACCCCGAGCGGGTCGTCGGGCTGCACTTCTTCAACCCGGTCGCCGTCATGCCCCTGCTCGAGGTCGTCGCCGGCGAGCGGACCGACGAGGCGACGCTCGCGACGGCGTTCGCCGTGGGCCGGGCGGTGCGCAAGACGACGATCCGCGTCACGGACTCCCCCTCGTTCGTCGTCAACCGGCTGCTCGGGCGGTTCATGGGCGAGTTCGGGCGGATCGTCGAGGGCGGCACGCCGATCGAGGTCGCCGACGCCGGGGTGGCCGGTCTCGCGCCGATGCCGCCCTTCGTCCTCCTCGGGCTCGTCGGGCCGGCCATCGCGCTGCACAACAGCGAGACGCTCCGCGCGGCCTTCGGGGACCGCTTCCACGTCTCGGAGGACCTGCGCCGGGTCGTCGCCGCCGGCCGGCCCGGCTACTACGTCATGACGGGCGGCCGGCCGGTCCTCGACCCCGAGGTCGCCGCGCTGCTCGCCGTGCCGTCGGACCCGGTGGTGCTCGAGGCCGCCGAGGTGCGGCGCCGGGTGCTCGAGGCGATCGCCGACGAGGCGCACCGGATGCTCGAGGAGGGTGTCGTGGCCACGCCGATGGACCTCGACCTCGCGATGATCACCGGGGCCGGGTTCCAGTTCTGGAACGGCGGGATCACCCCGCTGCTCGACCGCGAGGGCGCCTCGCGGGCGGCCTTCGGCGGCCGGTTCCTGCCGCCCGGTGTGGCGAGCGTCCCGACGGTCGGCTGACGGAGATGCGTCCGGTCGAGGTATGCCATGGCGCCGGTGATGCATGGTGCAGCAACCAGGACAAACCGGACGCAGAGCATACCCTTACCACCCCCCACCGCGTGTCGCGATGTGGCAATAACTCATATATGAGTTATTGTCGAGCGCGTGACTGCTGACACCTACCTCACCCGGATCGGCACCCTCATCCGCGACGCCCGTCGCCACAAGGACATGACGCAGAACGACCTGGCGGAGCTCCTCGGCACCAGTCAGGGAGCCATCGGCCGCATCGAGCAGGGCAAGCAGAACCTCAGCCTGGAGATGCTCGCACGCATCGGCGAGGCGCTCGACAGCGAGTTCGTCCAGGTCGGCAGCAGCCGCCCGCAGAACCTGCGGATCGAGGGCGGCAAGCAGCTGTCCGGCGCGATCCCGGTCAAGACGAGCAAGAACGCCGCCGTCGCCCTCCTGTGCGCCTCGCTGCTCAACAAGGGGCGCACGACGCTGCGCAACCTCGCCCGGATCGAGGAGGTCAACCGGATCCTCGAGGTCCTCACCTCGATCGGCGTGCGCACCCGCTGGCTGCCCGACAGCAACGACCTGGAGATCATCCCGCCCGCCACCCTCGACCTCGCAGCGATGGACGAGGAGGCGGCCCGGCGCACCCGGACCGTCATCATGTTCCTCGGTCCGCTGCTGCACGAGTTCGACGAGTTCGAGCTGCCGTATGCCGGGGGCTGCGACCTCGGGTCGCGCACCGTCGAGCCGCACCTGTCGGCCCTCAAGGCCTTCGGCCTCGGGGTGCACGCCACGCACGGCTTCTACGAGTCCACCGTCTCCCCCGGCATCCACCCCACCAAGCCGATCATCCTCACCGAGCGTGGCGACACCGTCACCGAGAACGTCCTGCTCGCCGCGGCCCGCCACGAGGGACGCACGGTCATCCGCAACGCCTCCCCCAACTACATGGTGCAGGACCTGTGCTTCTTCCTCCAGGAGCTCGGCGTCGGGATCGAGGGCATCGGCACGACGACACTCACCGTCCAGGGCCGCCGGACCATCGACGTCGACGTGACCTACTCCCCGTCGGAGGACCCGATCGAGGCGATGAGCCTGCTCGCCGCCGCGGTCGTCACCGACTCCGCCATCACGATCCAGCGGGTGCCCATCGAGTTCCTCGAGATCGAGCTCGCGACGCTCGAGGGGATGGGGATGAAGTACGAGATCACCGAGGAGTACCCCTCGACGAACGGCCGGACCCGCCTCGTCGACCTGCGGACCATCCCCGGCCCGCTCGTCGCGCCGATCGACAAGATCCACCCGATGCCGTTCCCGGGCCTCAACATCGACAACCTGCCGTTCTTCGCGCTCATCGCCGCCAAGGCCGAGGGCACGACGATGATCCACGACTGGGTCTACGAGAACCGCGCGATCTACCTCACCGACCTCACCAAGCTCGGCGCCAAGGTCCAGCTCCTCGACCCGCACCGGGTCATCGTCGAGGGGCCGACGCCCAAGTGGCGGGCCGCCGAGGTCATGTGCCCGCCGGCGCTGCGGCCCGCGGTCGTCACCCTCCTGGCCATGCTCGCCGCACCCGGCACCTCGATCCTGCGCAACATCTACGTCATCAACCGCGGCTACGAGGACCTCGCCGACCGCCTCAACGCGCTCGGCGCGACGATCGAGGTCTTCCGCGACATCTGACGACGGCAGGGTGCTTCCCGGGTGGCAAGTGCTGGGTTCGGTGACTGCGTCGGGCCCCGGTGATCGTCAAGGTCGCGGTCCTGGACGAGGGCGTCGAGCCGGGACTCACCGTCACGAGTCGAGGTATGCGCGGTCCGCGACACGGCGTGTTCTTACCTCGAACCGCCGGGGTGTCTGGCCGTTCGAGGTGAGAAGGGCACGGGAGAGAGTGTCCTATTACCTCTAATCCCCGCGCGGGTCGGTCACTGACGGCGCGACCTGCTCACTGTCGTAGGAACCGGACTCCTGATGAACAGTGACGATCCGGTCCGCCTGCACTGCGGCGATTATCCCGGAGGTCTCGGGCTCGATATCTCCCCCCACGCCCCGAGGCCACACCTGCGCATCATGGGTCCACAGCCGAGTTCCCACGGTGTACTGAATGGGGACGACAGTCGAGCCGTCGTCCAGCACCCTCGCGGGTCCTACACGGATGTCGCGGCGCAGATTCTCCCTGAAGGCCTGAACGGCCCTGTCCGCCTCGGTGATATCACCGCTCCTCACCCTCGGGGCCTCGGCTTTTCGTGGCGGAGCTTGACCGCCCTCGAAGTGGTCGTCGAGTTCGTCACCGGACGGCTCCCATGGATAGGCCTTGGACGAGTTTGTCTTGGGCGGCGAAGCCGGCGATGAGGACGGGGAG
>JBDIAL010000220.1:0-6281 GCA_039812405.1 Nostocoides sp. | reverse complement strand
AGCGACCAGGCGCCGACGCAGCCGAGGAGGAAGGCGTTGCGGAACTGGTCCTCGCACGCGACGGTGTCGGCGATGTCCCCGAACGGCCCGTAGTACGGCAGGATCCGGTTCATCGCGCAGGCGTCGACCATCCGGGAGATGGTGTAGTGCCACAGGTCCTGCTGGAACACCGCGCGCGGCGACCGCTCCCCCAGGAGGTCGCCGTCGACCGGGTCCTGCCGGACGAGGTAGCCGGGGTGGCCGCCGCCGACCCGCGTCGTCTTCATCCGGCGGTCCGCGGCGAGGTCGGCCGGGCCGAGCGAGATGCCCTGCATCCGGGGGCTCGCGGCGGCGATCTCCTCGACGTTCGCCACGCCGCTCGCGGTCTCGAGGATCGCGTGGACGAGGATCGGTCGGGTCAGCCGGGCGCGCGCCTCGAGCTGGGCGAGCAGCCGGTCGACGTAGTGGATGTCCTCGGCCCCGGTCACCTTCGGGACCATGACGACGTCGAGCCGGTCGCCGATCTCGGTGACGAGCGTGACGAGGTCGTCGAGGACCCATGGGCTGTCGAGGCTGTTGACCCGCGTCCACAGCTGCGTGCTCTCCCCGAAGTCGGTCGCCTGCGCGATCCGGACGAGGCCCTCCCGGGCGGCCTCCTTGCGGTCGGCCCGGACGGCGTCCTCGAGGTTGCCGAGGAGCACGTCGACGGTCCCGACGAGCTGGGGCACCTTGGCCGCCATCCGCTCGTTGCTCGGGTCGAAGAAGTGGATCATCCGGCTCGGCCGGGCGGGCACCTCGCGGACCGGCGTGGGGGCGCCCACCGCGAGAGGGGCGAAGAAGTCCTTCGGGCTGCGCATGGTCCACCTCGGGGTCGGAGGATTCGGAGCCGGTTCGGCAGGTCGGGCGCGACGCTAGCAGCGGCGTCCGACACATCGTTATGAGACAGTTCACGCTGTGACCGAGCCCTCGACCGACCCGGCTGCGCAGACGGCGCCGCAGCCGTCCGCGGCGACGTCGTCGGGACCGTCAGGGCCGTCGGAGTCGTCGGGGCCGCGGCCGGTCAACGTCACGGCCCTGTTCGCCGAGGGGGCCGCCAAGTCCGGCCTGCTCTGGGTGCGGATCCCCGAGACGGGCGCGTCGTATGCCGTGTGGCACGGCATGCACGACGGCCGGGTCCTCCTCGTGTCGGGGCCGGGCGAGCAGCACCTCCCCGACCTGCCCGACCACGTCCACCTCGTCCTGCGGTCCAAGGACACCTGGGGGCGGCTCCTCGTCGTCAACGGAGAGGTCGAGGTCCTCGAGCCCGGCACCAGCGGGTGGCAGGAGGCCGTCGACGTCCTCGCGCCGCTCCGGCTCAACGCGCCGCCGGGCACCGCCGAGCGCTGGGCCCGGGACGCGACCGTCCGGGCCGTCACCCCGTACGGCGCCGCCCTCGAGGCGCCGGGCGCCTTCCCCGACGAGTCGGGGCGGATCCTCGTGCGTCCGCAGGGCCCGACGACCGTGGGGCGCCTTCCCTGGCACCGCCACGGCCGTCCGCAGCGCCGCCGCCGACAGGGCCCCGCGTAGAGGAGTCATTCCCGGTGGCATACCTCGACCGGCGGGGTCACCGGCTGGGTCGAGGTATCCGGTGTCCCTGCGGTGGTCCTGGCATACCTCGACCGGCGGGGTCACCGGCTGCGGGGCTCCTCGCCAGATCGGGCGCAGGCGGCGCAGCCGGGCCCGGACCGCCGACCCCGGATAGCCTTGCCCGGTGAGCTCCCCGACGCGCGTCTTCGTCGGCCGCCTGGCCGAGCTGAACGTCTTCGACCCGCTGGGGGACCGGGTCGGCCGGGTCCGCGACGTCGTCGTCACCTTCAGCGCGACCCGCACCCGGCCCCGGGCGATCGGCCTCGTCGTCGAGGTCGGCGGGCGTCGGCGCGTCTTCGTCCCGATGACCCGGGTGACCTCGGTCGAGGGCGGGCAGGTCATCACGACCGGGCTGGTCAACATGCGCCGCTTCGAGCAGCGGACCAACGAGACCCTCGTGCGGGCCGAGCTCTTCGAGCGCCGCGTCCGGGTGCGCACCGACGCGGGCGAGATCGTCGAGGCGACGATCGAGGACATCGGCCTCGAGCGCGAGCAGACCCGCACCTGGTCGGTCGCCAAGGCCTACGTCCGCAAGCTGACCCCGAGGCGCGGCATCGCCCCCCTCGGCCGGCGCCGGGGCGAGATGTTCATCGTCCCGATCGAGGACGTGAGGGACCTGCGCACGGACACCGGTGCCCAGGCCGCCCAGCGTCTCCTCGAGGCATACTCCGACCTCAAGCCGGCCGACCTCGCCGAGGTGATCCACGACCTCACCCCCAAGCGTCGCGCCGAGGTCGCCGCGGCCCTCGACGACGACAAGCTCGCCGACGTGCTCGAGGAGCTCCCCGAGGAGGAGCAGGTCGAGATCCTCGCCGGGGTGCCGACCGAACGGGCGGTCAAGGTCCTGGAGGCGATGGAGCCCGACGACGCCGCCGACCTGCTCAACGAGCTGCCGCCCGAGCGCGCCGAGGAGCTGCTCCAGCTCATGGAGCCCGACGACGCCGCCGACCTGCGCCGCCTGCTCACCTACGACGAGAACACCGCGGGCGGCCTCATGACGACCGAGCCCGTCATCCTCGGTCCGGAGGCCAGCATCGCCGAGGCCCTGGCCGTCGTCCGCAAGGCCGAGCTGGCCACGACCCTCGCGACGACCGTCTTCGTCTGCCGGGCGCCGCTGGAGACGCCGACCGGCCGCTACCTCGGCATGGTCCACATCCAGCGGCTCCTGCGCGAGCCCCCGCACAACCCGATCGGCGGCATCCTCGACCGGACCGTCGACCCCCTCCTGCCGGATGCGCCGCTCGACGAGGTGACCCGTCGACTCGCGACCTACGACCTGGTCGCCCTCCCCGTCGTCGACGACGCCGGGCTGCTCGTCGGAGCGGTCACCGTCGACGACGTCCTCGACCACCTGCTGCCCGCCGACTGGCGCGAGGACCGCCGGGAGGTGAGCCATGGCTGACCGTCGCGCCCGGGGGGCGCGGGTGGACCAGCCCCTGGAGACGAGCCGGCGGGCCCGGATCAACCGGCCCGAGAGCTTCAGCGAGGAGGGCTTCGGCATCCTCGCGGAGAAGTTCGCGCGCTTCATGGGGACGGCCCGGTTCCTCGTCTACATGACCGGCTTCATCATCGTCTGGGTGACGCTCAACGTCATCGGGTTGGCACACCTGCACTGGGACCCCTACCCCTTCATCCTCCTCAACCTCTTCTTCTCCACCCAGGCCTCGTATGCCGCTCCGCTCATCCTCCTCGCCCAGAACCGGCAGGACGACCGGGACCGGGTGGCGATCGAGCAGGACCGCACCCGCGACGAGCGCAACCTCGCCGACACCGAGTTCCTCACCCGGGAGGTCGCAGCCCTGCGGATCGCCTTGCGCGACACCGCCACCCGCGACTTCGTGCGCGGCGAGCTGCGCGAGCTGCTCGAGGAGCTGGAGGACCGCGGCATGGTCGCCGCCCGGCCCGACCCCGATGCCGGCTCCGGGAGCGACACGGGGTCGACCTAGCATGGGGGGCATGGCCCCCACCGTGTCCGACGAGGCGCTGCGCGCTGCGCTCGCGACCGTCGACGACCCCGAGATTCGCCGCCCCATCACCGACCTCGGGATGGTCGAGTCGGTCTCGGTCGACGACGCCGGCCGGGCCGCCGTCTCGATCCTGCTCACGGTGGCCGGGTGCCCGCTCAAGGACACCCTCACCCGCGACACGACGGCCGCCCTCCTCGAGGTCCCCGGTGTGACCGCCGTCGACGTGCGCCTCAACGTCATGAGCGACGAGCAGCGCGCGGCCCTGCGCACCCAGCTGCGCGGCGGCCAGGCCGAGCGCGAGATCCCCTTCGCCCGGCCGGGCAGCCTGACCCGCGTGTATGCCGTGGCCTCCGGCAAGGGCGGCGTCGGCAAGTCCTCGGTCACGGCCAACCTCGCCGCGGCGATGGCCGCCTCGGGACTGCGGGTCGGCGTCGTCGACGCCGACATCTACGGCTTCTCCATCCCGCGGATGCTCGGGGTCACGACGAGGCCGACGCAGGTCGACGACATGATCCTGCCGCCCCTCGCGCGCGACGTGAAGGTCATCTCGATCGGCATGTTCGTGCCGGGCAACCAGCCCGTCGTCTGGCGCGGCCCGATGCTCCACCGCGCGCTCCAGCAGTTCCTCGCCGACGTCTTCTGGGGCGACCTCGACGTCCTCCTCCTCGACCTGCCCCCGGGCACCGGTGACGTGGCCATCTCGGTGGCCCAGCTCGTCCCCAACGCGGAGATCCTCGTCGTCACGACGCCCCAGCAGGCCGCCGCCGAGGTCGCCGAGCGGGCCGGCTCCATCGCCGTCCAGACCCACCAGCGGATCGTCGGCGTCATCGAGAACATGTCGTGGCTCGAGCTGCCCGACGGCACCCGCCAGGAGATCTTCGGCTCCGGCGGGGGCGCCGACGTCGCGGCCTCCCTCACCCGCACCATCGGCGCCGAGGTCCCCCTCCTCGGTCAGGTCCCCCTCGACACCGCCCTGCGCGAGGGGGCCGACGTCGGCGACCCCTTCGTCCTCGCCCACCCCGACAGCCCGGCGGCCGTCGCCCTCCGCGGGGTCGCCCGTGGGCTGACGACCCGGGCCCGCGGCCTGGCCGGCCGCTCCCTCGGCCTCACCCCGGCGGGACGCTGACCCGAGGCACCGGCACCGCCGGCGACGCGCCGGCCCGTGCCCGTCAGGTCGCGTCGACGTCGTAGGGCGTGGGCCGGCTCGGGTCGTAGACGTCGGGCGCGGGCGTCGCGGCACCCATGGCGTCGGCGGGCCCGGGATCGATGACGTCGGACGACGTGGAGCCCGTGAACACGTCGGTGACGTCCCGCGAGACCTCCTCCATGGGCTCGAGGAACGCCTCCCGGACGATCCGGCGCGGGTCGTACTGGCGCGGGTCGTACTGGCGCCAGTCGATGTCGTCGTACTCCGGCCCGAGCTGCTCGCGCAGCTGGTCCTTGGCGCCCTCGGCCATCGTCCGGGCCGAGCGGATGAACCGGGCCAGCTTCGCGGCATACTCCGGCATCCGGTCGCCGAGGAGCAGCACGGCGAGGATGGCCAGGACGATGAACTCCCAGCCGTTGATGCCGAAGAAATCCACCCGGCCCCCGCTCCTTCCGATCCGGCGGCGGCGCGCGCCCGCCGCGCGTGCGCTACGTCCCCGCCTGCAACGTCATTCTGACATCGAACTCCTTGCCGTCCCGGCGCACCGCGAGGGTGACCTCGTCGCCGACGTTCTTGGCCCGGATCGCGACGACGAGCTCGTCGTTGCCCGAGATGGGTCGCCCGTCGAAGGCGAGGATGACGTCGCCGGCCCGCAGGCCCGCCTTCGCCGCGGGCCCGCCCGCCGTGACGGCCGGGGCGTTGCCCGGACCGTGGTCGGCGATCCGCACCCCCTCGCCGTCGTAGTCCTGGTCGAGGTAGACGCCGATGACCGGGTGCTCGGCCCGGCCCGTCGTGATGAGCTGCTCGGCAGTCTTGGCGACCTGGTTGCTCGGGATGGAGAAGCCGAGGCCGATGCTGCCCGTCGAGCTGCCCGAGCCGGAGGGCAGCGAGGCGATGGCGGAGTTGACGCCGATGACCTGGCCCTGCATGTTGAGCAGCGGGCCGCCGCTGTTGCCGGGGTTGATCGCCGCGTCGGTCTGGATCGCGTTGATGAAGGACTGCGAGGAGCCGCTGCCGCCCGCGCTCACCGGGCGGTTGAGGGCGCTGACGATGCCGGAGGTGACCGTGCTGTCGAGGCCGAGCGGGGCGCCGACGGCGATGACCTCGTCGCCGACGACGACGTCGTCGGAGTTGCCGATGGGCAGGCGCTTCAGACCGGCACCGGAGACCTTGACGACGGCGAGGTCGTAGGACTCGTCCCGGCCGACGATCGTCGCCTTCACGTGCCTGCCGTTGGACAGGACGGCGACGACCTTGCCCCCGGAGGCGGCGGCCTCGACGACATGGTTGTTCGTCACGATGTGTCCCTGGTCGTCGAACACCCACCCCGAGCCGGTGTCGCTGCCGCTGGAGCCGGTGACCTGGAGGGTCACGACGCTCGGCAGGGCCGTGGCGGCGATCGAGGCGATCGACCCGGCCGGGCGCGAGGTCGACCCCGGCTCGGGTGTCGGCGCGACGTAGTCCGAGCTCCCGAGGTGCAGGCGCCCGCTGTTGGCGAGCCAGGCCCCGCCGACGCCCCCGAGCACGGCGGCGGCGAGGGAGAGGAGCCCGGCGACGGCGAT
>JBDIAL010000219.1:0-6291 GCA_039812405.1 Nostocoides sp. | reverse complement strand
GCCGCCCTCATCGCCATGATCTACCTCTGCTGCGGCGGACTCACCATCCAACTACCCACGGAAAGGTGAGGAGGACCCCAATTGGACAGTCTCATGCAGACGACTGACCTGACGGATCCGGTGCCGCTGTCTGGATGAGGGTCCTGCCGCTCCCCGGATGAGTCCGGCTCCTGCATGAGACTGTCCAATTGGACAGTCTCATGCAGCGCGGCCGGTCGGCCGGCTCCAGGCAGGGGACCGGTCGACCAGCCCGTGTCGTCCGTCGGGTTGCCCTCCTGGGAGCGCGGATGGAAGGATCCGCCCATGGGGAAGCGGATGCCGAAGCGCAGGTACGAGGCGGAGCTGCAGCGACTGCAGGAGGATCTGGTCGACCTGCAGGCGTGGGTGCACGCCACGGGCGCCCGGGTCCTCGTGATCTTCGAGGGACGGGACGCGGCGGGTAAGGGGTCGACGATCAAGCGGATCACCGAGTACCTCAACCCGCGGGTCACCCGGACCGTCGCGTTGCCGTCGCCGAGCGACCGCGAGCGCACCCAGTGGTACTTCCAGCGCTACGTGCCGCACCTGCCGGCGGCCGGCGAGATCGTCCTGTTCGACCGCTCGTGGTACAACCGGGCCGGCGTCGAGCACGTCATGGGCTACTGCACCAACGCGCAGTACCACCGCTTCCTGCACCAGGCCCCCATCTTCGAGCGGATGCTCGTCGAGGACGGGATCATCCTGCTGAAGTACTGGTTCAGCGTCTCCGACGTGGAGCAGGAGAACCGCTTCCGCTCCCGCAACGACGACCCGATGCGGCGGTGGAAGCTCAGCCCCAACGACGTGCTGTCCATCACCAAGTGGGAGGACTACTCCCGGGCCAAGGACACCATGTTCGTCCACACCGACATCCCCGAGGCGCCGTGGTTCGGGGTGGACAACGAGGACAAGCGCCGGGGGCGGATCAACATGATCGCCCACCTGCTCTCGCAGGTCCCCTGGACGAAGGTCGACCGGCCCGAGGTCGACATCCCGGCCCGGCCGCCGTCGGGCGGCTACGAGCGGCCGCCGCTGGACCAGACCCAGCTGGTCCCCGACGTCGCCGGCACCATCCTGCCCCCCGCCGAGGACTGAGCCCGGCCCGGCGGGCCGGGAGGGGGCGTTGCCGCGTCCGGGTCCGTCGGCCGGTAGAATCGAGGGCACCCGACATCCTTTAACGACCTGTCCCGTGAGGCAGGGAAGGAGGCCCGGACCGATGGGTCCTGACATCGCCATGCGCGCCCCACGTCCCGGTGGACGTCCCTGATGCCCAGGCGGGACGACATCTCCAGCGTCCTCGTCATCGGCTCCGGACCGATCGTCATCGGCCAGGCCTGTGAGTTCGACTACTCCGGCACCCAGGCCTGCCGGGTGCTGCGCGAGGAGGGCGTACGCGTCGTCCTCGTCAACAGCAACCCGGCGACGATCATGACCGACCCCGAGTTCGCCGACGCGACGTACGTCGAGCCGATCACCCCGGAGATCGTCGAGCAGATCATCGCCCGCGAGCGCCCCGACGCCGTCCTCGCGACGCTCGGCGGCCAGACCGCCCTCAACACGGCCATCGCCCTCCACGAGCGCGGCGTCCTGGAGCGGTATGCCTGCCCGCTCATCGGCGCGAACGTCGAGGCCATCGAGCTCGGCGAGGACCGGGAGCGGTTCAAGGGCGTCGTCGAGCGCTGCGGCGCCGAGTCGGCCGCCTCCCGGATCTGCCACACGATGGACGAGGTCCTCGCCGCGGCCGACGACCTCGGCTACCCTGTCGTCGTCCGCCCCTCCTTCACGATGGGCGGGCTCGGCTCCGGATTCGCCTATGACGAGCGCGATCTGCGACGCATCGCGGGCGCCGGGCTCCAGGCCAGCCCGACGACCGAGGTGCTCCTCGAGGAGTCCATCCAGGGGTGGAAGGAGTACGAGCTGGAGGTCATGCGCGACCACGCGGACAACGTCGTCGTCGTGTGCTCCATCGAGAACCTCGACCCCATGGGCGTGCACACCGGCGACTCGATCACCGTCGCGCCCGCCCTCACCCTCACCGACCGCGAGTACCAACGGCTGCGCGACATCGGCATCGCCATCATCCGCGAGGTCGGCGTCGACACCGGGGGCTGCAACATCCAGTTCGCGGTCAACCCTGACGACGGGCGGATCATCGTCATCGAGATGAACCCGCGCGTCTCCCGCTCCAGCGCCCTGGCGTCGAAGGCGACCGGCTTCCCCATCGCCAAGATCGCCGCGAAGATGGCGATCGGCTACACCCTCGACGAGGTGCCGAACGACATCACCCGCGAGACGCCGGCGAGCTTCGAGCCGACCCTCGACTACGTCGTCGTCAAGGTGCCGCGCTTCGCCTTCGAGAAGTTCCCGGCGGCCGACCCGACGCTGACGACGACGATGAAGTCGGTCGGCGAGGCGATGTCGATCGGCCGCTCCTTCACCGAGGCCCTGCAGAAGGCGCTGCGGTCCGTCGAGCGGCGGGGATCCGGATTCCACTGGGCGGGGGAGACCCCCGACACCGAGACGGCCCGCGCGCTGCTCGACGCGGCCCGGACCCCCACCGACGGCCGGATCGTCCAGGTCCAGCAGGCCCTGCGCGGCGGGCTGTCCGTCGAGGAGGTCCACGAGGCCACCGGGATCGACCCGTGGTTCCTCGACCAGATCGCCCTCGTCAACGAGGTCGCCGACGTCGTGGCGGGGACCGATCGGCTGAGCCCGGAGGTGCTCCGGCTGGCCAAGCGGCACGGCTTCTCCGACGGGCAGCTCGCCGAGCTGACCGGTATGCCGGAGGCCGTCGTCCGCGGGGTCCGCCAGGCTCTCGGGGTGCGGCCGGTGTTCAAGACCGTCGACACCTGCGCGGCCGAGTTCGCCGCCCAGACGCCCTACTACTACTCGGCATACGACGAGGAGACCGAGGTCGAGCCCCGGGAGCGGCCGGCGGTGCTCATCCTCGGGTCGGGACCCAACCGCATCGGCCAGGGGGTCGAGTTCGACTACTCGTGCGTTCACGCCAGCTTCGCGCTGCGCGACGCGGGCTACGACACGGTCATGGTCAACTGCAACCCCGAGACGGTCTCGACCGACTACGACACGAGCAGCCGCCTCTACTTCGAGCCGCTCACCCTCGAGGACGTCCTCGAGGTCTACCACGCCGAGCGCGAGGCCGGCCCCGTCGCGGGCGTCGTCGTCCAGCTCGGCGGGCAGACTCCCCTCGGGCTCGCCCAGGCGCTCAAGGACGAGGGCGTCCCGATCGTCGGCACCTCGCCGGAGGCCATCAACCTCGCCGAGGACCGCGGTGCCTTCGGGCGGGTCCTCGCGGAGGCGGGCCTGCCCGCCCCCCGCCACGGCACGGCATACAGCGCCGAGGCGGCCGTCGAGATCGCCCGGGAGATCGGCTACCCCGTCCTCGTCCGCCCCTCCTACGTCCTCGGCGGACGGGGCATGGAGATCGTCTACGACGACGCGACGCTGTCCACCTACGTCGAGCGCGCGACGGTCGCCTCGCCGGAGCACCCGGTCCTCGTCGACCGGTTCCTCGACGACGCGATCGAGATCGACGTCGACGCGCTCTACGACGGGGAGGAGATGTACCTCGGCGGCATCATGGAGCACATCGAGGAGGCCGGCATCCACTCCGGCGACTCCTCGTGCACGCTGCCCCCGGTGACGCTCGGCCCGGGGGAGCTCGAGCGGATCCGCACCTCGACGCGTCTGCTCGCCGAGGGCATCGGCGTGCGCGGCCTCATGAACGTCCAGTTCGCCCTCGCCCAGGACGTGCTCTACGTCCTCGAGGCCAATCCCCGCGCCTCGCGGACGGTTCCGTTCGTCGCCAAGGCGACGAGCGTGCCGATCGCCAAGGCGGCCGCCCGGGTCATGCTCGGCGCCTCGATCGCCGAGCTGCGCGCGGAGGGCCTCCTGCCGGTGGGGGTCGACGGCGGCGCGATGCCCGACCATGCGCCGATGTCGGTCAAGGAGGCGATCCTGCCGTTCAAGCGGTTCCGGACCAGGGAGGGGCAGGTGGTCGACAGCCTGCTCGGACCGGAGATGCGCAGCACGGGCGAGGTGATGGGGATCGCCGACGACTTCGGCCGCGCCTTCGCCAAGAGCCAGATGGGCGCGATCAGCGGGCTCCCCACCAAGGGCTCGGTGTTCGTCACGGTGGCCAACCGCGACAAGCGGGGGATCATCTTCCCCGTCAAGCGGCTCGCCGACCTGGGCTTCCACATCGTGTCCACCGCCGGGACCGCGCACGTGCTGCGCCGCAACGGGATCGACGCCGAGGTCGTCCGCAAGCACAGCGAGCGGGGCGTGGGCGAGCGCACCATCGTCGACCGGATCGAGGACGGCGAGATCGACATGGTCGTCAACACCCCCTCCGGTCCGAGCGCCCGGGCCGACGGGTATGCCATCCGCGCCGCGACGACGGCGGCCGACCGGCCGATCATCACGACGGTCCAGCAGCTGGGCGCCGCCGTCCAGGCCATCGAGGCGATCCAGTCCGGCGGGCTGGAGGTCAAGCCGCTGCAGGAGCACGCGCGGGACCTCGACCTCTACGGCATCGGGGCCGACGGCTCGGAGACGGTGCCGCTGTCGGCCTCCGAGGCCGAGGGGGCGCACGCGTGACCGACGTGGCCCAGGTGTCGGCCGAGCTCATCGCGAGCCGCCGCGTCGGGGCATACCACCGCCTCACCTTCGTCGCCCCGGGCATCGCCGAGCTCGCCCGCCCCGGGCAGTTCGTCGCAGTAGCGGTCGGCGGCGAGGAGTCGGGAACCCTGCTGCGGCGCTGCTTCTCGATCCACGCGGTGTCGCCCTCCGCCGGTCTCGACGGCACCGTCGACCTCGTCGTCTCCGCGGTCGGACCCGGGACGAGATGGCTCACCGCGCTGCGCCCGCACGACCGCACCGACATCGTCGGCCCCCTCGGGCGTCCGTTCCCGCTGCCGAAGGAGCCGGTCGCCGCCGTGCTCGTCGGGGGCGGCTACGGGTCGGCGCCGCTGTTCTGGCTCGCCGACGTCCTCCGCTCCCGGGGCTGCCGGGTCGACATGGTCCTCGGGGCCGCCGACGAGGCCCGGCTCTTCGGGGCGGCCGCGGCGCAGCGGAGCGCCGACCGGGTCGTCGTCACGACGGACGACGGCTCGACCGGTCACCGCGGGTGGGTCTCCGACGTCCTGCCGGCGGTCATGGCCGACGCGTCGGCGGCCGTCGTCTACGCCTGCGGCCCGATGGGGATGCTGCGGTCGGTCACCGACATCGCCGCGGCCCACGGCGCGGTCGCGCAGGTGGCCGTCGAGGAGTCGATGGCCTGCGGGATCGGCGTGTGCATGACCTGCGTCATGCCGGTCCGCGGCAACGACGGGGCGACGCGGATGGTCCGGTCCTGCGTCGAGGGACCGGTGTTCCGCGGTGACCGGGTGCGCTGGGACGCCCTCGTCGACGGCCGGTGCCTCGTCCCCGACGACGCGGTCGGTGCCGCGGCGATGAGGGCGCACTGATGGCGGCGCAGGCGGACCCGGCAGACCCGTCAGGCCCGGCCCCGATCGACCTGTCGACCGACCTCGGCGGCGTCGTGCTGCCCAACCCCGTCATGACCGCCTCGGGCTGCGCGGCCAACGGCAGGGAGCTGCACCGGTTCGTCGACGTCTCCTCGCTCGGTGCCTTCGTCACGAAGACCGTGATGGCACAGCCTCGTTCGGGACGTCCCACACCCCGGATGGCGGAGACGCCGTCGGGCATGCTCAACTCGATCGGCCTGCAGGGCCCCGGGATCCGCGCCTTCTGCGACGACGACCTGCCGTGGCTCCGGGCGCACGGTGCCCGCGTCCTCGTGTCGATCGCCGGGGGCACGGCGGAGGAGTTCGCCGAGGTGGCGGCGCACCTGGCCGGCAGCGACGCCTACGACTGCGTCGTCGGTGTCGAGGCCAACATCTCCTGCCCCAACGTCGCCAACCGGGGACAGGTCTTCGCCTGCGACCCGGAGGCGTCGGCCACCGTCCTGCGCCTCGTCCGGGAGCGGGTGCCGCGGGAGACGCCCGTGTTCGCCAAGCTGAGCCCCGACGTGACGGACATCGTGGGGATCGCCGCCGCCGCCCTGCGCGCCGGCGCGACCGGCCTGACGATGATCAACACCCTCCTCGGCGTCGTCGTCGACACCGAGCGGCTGCGCCCGCAGCTCGCCGCCGTGACGGGCGGCCTGTCCGGGCCGGCCGTGCGGGCGGTCGCCGTGCGGGCGGTCTGGCAGGTCCACGCCGCGATGCGCGCCGGCCTGCTCCCGTCCGC
>JBDIAL010000218.1:0-6316 GCA_039812405.1 Nostocoides sp. | reverse complement strand
CCGCCCCTGCCCGGCCGGCCCGGCCACCAGGTGAGCCATTCCCCGGTGGGGTGACCGGTGTCGGTGCGGTGGTCCTCGCCTACCTCGACCGACTGGGAGGCTCGGCTGGGTGGAGGCATGGCTTCGCTGGGTGGAGGTATCCGGTGTCCCCCGGTGGCCCTCGCCTACCTCGACCGGCTGGGAGCCCGATTGGGTCGAGGTATCCGGTGTCCCCCCGGTGGCCCTCGCCTACCTCGAACCATCGAGGGCTCGATTGGGCCGAGGTATCCGGTGTTCCCCCGGTGGTCCCCGCATACCTCGACCCGACGTGAGCCCTGACTGATCTAGGCTCGCCCCGGGCTCGTCCGCTCGGCGGGCCCGCCCCGACGGCACAGGACAGAGGACCACGGATGGCGCGCAACCGGCTCTACGACGAGGAGGTCCTCGTCGTCGGACTCGGACGGTTCGGCCAGGCGGCCGCCACCGAGCTGCAGCGGCTCGGGCATCGGGTGACGGCCGTCGACAAGGACGCCGCGCTCGCCGAGTCGTTCGTCGGGCGGCTGAGCCGGGTCGTGCAGACCGATGCCGCGAACCCCGTGGCGGTCGAGAAGCTCCGCGCCCGCGGGTTCACGCTGGCCGTCGTCGGCATCGGCTCCTCGGTCGAGTCCTCGCTCCTCGCCTCGGCCAACCTCGTCGACGCCGGCATACCGCACATCTGGGCCAAGGCGACCTCGCCCGAGCACGCCCGCATCCTCACCCGCATCGGGGTGCACCACGTCGTGCGGCCCGAGCTGGAGTCGGGGATCCGCGTCGCCCACCTCATGAACGGCAAGCTGAAGGACTACATCGAGTTCGACGACGGGTTCGCCATCGTCAAGATGGCCCCGCCCCAGGAGACGATCGGCTTCACCCTGGCCCAGAGCCAGATCCGCAGCAAGTACGGCGTGACCGTCGTCGGGGTCAAGTCGCCCGGAGCGGACTTCACGTATGCCGTGCCGGAGACGAAGATCACCCGCGACGACACCCTCATCGTGAGCGGGCCCACCGATCTCATCGAGCGGCTCGCCACCCGCCCCTAGCCACCCACCGCCACCGGCGACACCACCCACCGCCGCCCGTCTCCAGGCGGCCGGGGCTGCATGAGACTGTCCAAATGGGTCGGATTCATGCAGGACAGGACCGGGTGCCGGGTCAGGAGGCCGGGGAGACCGGCCCGGCTCGGCCCTAGAACTCGGCGCCGCGGTCGCCGGCGAGCGGGAGGATCATGCAGATCTCCTCCTCGCCGTCGTCCTCGCTGACCACCCGCATCGGCCGCCGGCTGTCGGTGGGCCGGAACCCGAACCCGCTGGCGAAGGCGACGGCCCGCCCGTTCTCCGAGCCGACCCAGTAGGCCAGGTGGGTCCGGCCTCGCTCCCGCGCGGTGTCGGCACCGGCGCGCACGAGCGCCGTCGCGACCCCGGTCCCCCGGGCGGACGGGGCGACCCACAGCCCGAACAGCTCGCCGACCGTGGGGTCCTCGTTCTCCGCGCTGACCTGGCCGACGCTCGCGATCCCCACCTTCTCCCCGTCGACCTCGGCGAGCAGCCGCACCGACCGGTTCATCCGGTCGCGCCACCGCTCCTCGGGGAAGGCCTGCTCCGCCTCCACCGTCGCGACGAACGCCTCGGGGGACTCGATGAGCGCTTCGAGCCGGGCAGACCGGTAGGCCTCCCAGTCGCCCTCGGTGAGGGCCCGCACGGTGATGTCTGCCATGGCCCCATGCTGGCATGCCGGGAGGTCGAGCCGGTACTCGGCCCGGGTGATCGAGTCGTCCCAGGGCTGCGTCCCCGTCCGCCCGGTCGGGACGAACCCGACACTCCGGTAGAGCGCCCGGGCCGCGGTGCCCTCGTCGACGACGTCGAGCAGGAGCGCGGACAGCCCGCGCGAGCAGGCCTCGGCGACGACGGCCCGCACGAGCGCCCGCGCCGTGCCGGCCCGGCGGGCGTCCGGATGGACCCACATGCCGACGAGGCACGCGACGTCCGGTGGGAGGGCAGGGTCGGCATACAGCCCGACCGACCCGACGGCTTGCCCGGACCCCCGCTCCGCGTCGGTCCAGGCAAGCCAGAGCGTCGCCTGCTCCACGAACTCCCGCCACTGCGCGTCGGTCCGGGCCGCGGCCTCGGCATACGTGCTGCCGAAGGCCCGGGGAGCGTCGGCGAGCATCCCGAGCCGCACCGCGCGGTAGGCGCGCCACTGCTCCGGCCGGACCCGCTCGACCCGCGCCACGGCGCCGCTCACTCCGTGCCGGACGCCAGCTCGTGCGAGCGGGCGGCCGCGGCCTCCATCGCCGTGATGAACGCGGCCCGCACCTTGTGGTCGTCGAGCTGACGCAGCGCGGCCGCCGTCGTGCCCCCGGGCGAGGTGACCTGCTCGCGCAGCACGGTCGGGTGCTGGCCGGTCTCCTTGATCATCGTCGCGGCGCCGTAGAGGGTCTGGACGACGAGCTGGGTCGCCGTCGTCCGGGGCATCCCGAGGACGACTCCCGCCTCGATCATCGCCTCGACGACGTAGAAGATGTAGGCCGGGCCGCTGCCGGAGATCGCCGTCACGGCGTCCTGCAGCTTCTCCGGCACCTCGACCACCTTGCCGCACGACCGCAGGAGCTCGGCCGCGACGGCCAGATGCGCCGTGGTGCAGTGCCTTCCGGGTGAGATGGCCGCCATCCCCTCGTCGACGAGGGCGGCGGTGTTCGGCATGACGCGGACGACCGAGCTGCCCTCGGGGAGCCGCGACTCGAGGAAGTCGGAGGTGATGCCCGCCGCGAGGCTGACGACGAGGTCGCCGGGCCGGACGTGGGGGGCGATCTCGTCGAGGAGGGCGCCCATGTCCTGCGGCTTGACGACGAGGACGAGCGTCTCGGCCGTCGCTGCCGCCTCGACGTTGTCGAGGACGCGCACGCCGTACTTCGCCGTCAGCTCGGCGACCCGCTCGGGTCGCCGCTCGGTGACGACGAGGTCGTCGGACGAGCGTCCGGATCGCAGGAGGCCGGACAGGAGGGTCTCCCCCATCACGCCGGCGCCGAAGATGGCCACGGTTCCCATGGGGCCCGATCGTATGCGGGTTCGCGCCGCTCCCGCCCCCGGCGCCCACCGGCGCGGGTGGTCGGCCCCGCCGGCCCGGGCGCTCAGCCCCGGGACGCGAGACCGCGGAGGAAGGACATCGTCGTGGCGGGCCGCTCCGCCACCCGGCGCATGAGGTAGCCGTACCACTCCTCGCCGAACGGGACGTAGACCCTGATCCGGTCGCCCCGGTCGGCGATGCGCCGCTGCTCGCCGGACCGGATCCCGAGCAGCATCTGATACTCCATGGACTCCGGAGCCCGGCCGTTGTGCGCGGCGAGCGCCCGGGCGATCTCCAGCAGCCGCGGGTCGTGGCTGGCCACCATGGGGTATCCCGGGCCCGCCAGCAGCAGCTTGAGGCACCTGACGTAGGCCGCGTCGACCTCGCGCCTGCCCTGGTATGCCACGGACTCCGGCTCCTGGTAGGCCCCCTTGCACAGGCGCACCCGGCTGCCCTCGCGGGCGAGGTCGCGGCAGTCGCCCTCGGTGCGGCGCAGGGAGGCCTGGAGGACGGCACCGGTCGACGGGAAGTCCTCGCGCAGGGCGACGAGGGCGGCCAGCGTCGCATCGGTCGTCGTGTGGTCCTCCACGTCGAGGGTCACCGTCGTCCCCGCGGCACGGGCCGCCGCGCAGATGGCACGGGCGTGGTCGAGCGCGATGCGGTCGCCGTCGCGGGAGAGCCGCTGCCCGATGGCGCTCAGCGTGACGCTGACCTCCGCCCGGCCCTCCTGGGTGAGCCCGCGGTCGGCCAGCGCGGCGAGCAGGGCGAGGTAGGTGTCGCGGGTGCGCTCGGCCCGGTGGACGTCGGGGAGGTCCTCCCCGAGGTGGTCGATCGTCACCATCCGGTTGGTCTGGCGCAGCTCGCCGCTCACGGCGACCGCGTCCTCGATCGCCTCGCCCGCGACGAACCGCCGGACGACGCCGCGGCTCGCCGGCGCCCGCTCGACCGTGGAGCGGACGGTCGCCGAGCCGGCCATCCACAGCAGGCTGTCGCGCAGCAGGTCACCGGCGCCCACGGGCTCGCCTCCTCGGCTCGCTGGTCCCGGCCACACCGGGTGTCGGCACAGGCTATCGCCGGCCGGAGGCGCCGGGCCGGGTGCCGGACGCGGCGACGGGGGCCGGTCAGGTCGTGCGGCGCCGGAGGGTGAGACTGCCGAGGAGCAGCGAGACGACGATCCAGCCGACGATGACCAGCAGGTCGCGGACGAGGTCGCCGGACACCCCGGCCGTGCTCGTCACGCGCTGCATGGCGTCGACCGCGTAGGACAGCGGGAGGACGTCGGAGATCCACCGCAGGACGTCGGGCAGGTCGGCCCGGGGCGTGAGCAGGCCGCACAGCAGCACCTGCGGCAGCACGAGCGCGGGCATGAACTGGACGGCCTGGAACTCGGTCCGCGCGAACCCCGAGGCGAGCAGCCCGAAGGCCATCCCGAGCACGGCGTCGAGGACCGCGACGAGGACGAGCACCCACAGCGCGCCGGCGATCGACAGACCGCAGATCCAGACGGCGAAACCCGTTGCCACGACGGCCTGGACGACGGCAGCGGCACCGAAGGCGATGGCATACCCGATCATGAAGTCGGCCTTGCCGAGAGGCGTCGTGAGGAGCCGCTCGAGGGTGCCGCCGGTCCGCTCGCGGAGGGTCGCGACGGAGGTGACGACGAACATGACGACGAACGGGAAGACCCCGAGCAGGGCGGCCCCGATGGCGTCGAACACCCGGGTGCCGTGGTAGATCCACGCCAGCAGGCCCATGAGGACGCACGGGACGACGACGAGCAGCCCCATGGTGCGCGGGTCGGCCCTGATCTGGCGCAGGACGCGGGTGCCGGTGAGGAGTGCGAGGCGGGGGTTCATGCCACCTCACCCCGGTCGATGAGGGCGAGGAAGGCCGCCTCGGCGTCGGCGGTGCCCGTCTCGGCGAGGAGCCCCTGCGGCGTCGTGTCGGCGAGGATCCGGCCCCCGCGGAGGAGGAGCAGCCGGTCGCAGCGCGTCGCCTCGTCCATGACGTGGCTCGACACGAGGAGCGAGCGGCCCTCGCCGGCGAGCCGGGAGAACAGGCGCCACAGGTCGCGCCGCAGGACGGGGTCGAGACCGACCGTCGGCTCGTCGAGGACGAGCAGCTCCGGCCTCCCGACGAGGGCCGCGGCGAGGGACACGCGCGAGCGCTCACCCCCGGACAGCCCGTGGACGGGAGAGTGGGCGTGCGGTCCGAGGTCGACGAGCTCGATGGCCTCCTCGGCGGCCGCCGCGTCCGCTCCGACGAGGGCGCCGAAGTACCGGACGTTCTCGCGGACCGTGAGATCGGCATACACGCTGGGCGCCTGGGTCACGTAGCCGACCCGGTCCCGCAGCCGCGGCGACCCGGCGGGCTCCCCGAGGACGGTCACCGTCCCGGACGCGACGACCTGGACGCCGACGATGCTGCGGATGAGGGTCGACTTGCCGCTGCCGCTCGGCCCGAGCAGCCCGACGACCTGGCCCGCCGGGACCGAGACGGTGAGCGCGGGCAGCACGGTCCGCCCGCCGCGCCGGACGGTCAGGCCGTCCACCTCTATCGCTATGCCACCATTTTTCATCACACGATGAAATATACTCCGACTCCCGCCCGGCGGGGCGGCATCCCCGGGGCGGTCGGGCTGCTCAGCCGACGAGGTAGCGCTGCAGGACCGGGCCGAGCTCGTCGACGAGCTCCTCGGGCGTGGCGTCGACGACCCAGGACAGCCGCAGCACGTAGCGCATGACGGCGAAGCCGACCATCTGGCTCGCTGCGAGCCCGGCCCGCAGCCGGCGCCGCTCGAGCGGGACCTGCGGGTCGCCGGCCGCCGTCACGATCCGGCCGAACACCTCCTCGGCGAGGAACTCGCGCAGCATCGTCGCGGAGCCCTCGTGCGAGGCCGTCGACCGGAACACCATCTCGAACCGGTCCCTGCCCTGCGGGCTGTCCCACACCGCGAGGAAGGTCCGCACGAGCGCCCGGCCCAGCTCCGGGCGCGGCTCCTCGAGGATGGCGCCGACGAGCGCCGAGGGGTCGGCCAGGGCCCCGATGACCTCGGCGAACAGCGCCGCCTTCCCGGAGAAGTAGTGGTGGACGAGCGCCGGGTCCACGCCGGCCCGGCGGGCCACCGCCCGCAGCGAGGTCGCCTCGTAGCCGCACCGGGTGAACTCCTCGCGCGCGGCCTCGACGATGGCGCCGCGGGTGTCCTCCCCGCCCGGCCGCCGCCCCCGCCGTCTCA
>JBDIAL010000217.1:0-6365 GCA_039812405.1 Nostocoides sp. | reverse complement strand
GATCGAGGGCGAGGACGTCGGCGTGCGGCACCTTGGCGAGCAGCCCGGGCAGCCCGGCGAGCTCGGCGACGGCGTCGCGGCAGGTGAGGCACTCGGCGAGGTGCTCCTCGAAGTCCGCGCGGTCCGGCCCCGACAGGGCGCCGAGGACGTATGCCGCGTCCCAGTCCGCATACGGGTCCGGTCGGGTCACGGCCCGGTCACCCCCATCTCCTGGAGGGCGAGGCGCAGGCTGCGCAGGCCGTAGTGGAGCCGGGACTTGACGGTGCCCTCGGGGATGCCGAGGCGGGCGGAGATGTCCGCGATGCTCGCGCCCTCGTAGTAGGCGGCCGTGACGGCCTCACGATGCTGCCGGGACAGCTGCCCGATGGCCTCGGTGACCAGCCAGCGGTCGAGCACCTCGGCCGTCCGGTCGGTGACCCCGGGCTCGGCGACCGACTCGACGGTCGTCTCGTGCCGGGCGGCGGCGCTGCGCCACCGGTCGACGACGAGGTGGCGCACGACCGTGTAGAGCCAGGCCCGGGAGGCCGCCTCGGAGCGGCTCGTCAGCCCCGGGTCGCGCCAGGCTCGCAGCAGCGCCTCCTGGACGACGTCCTCGGCGACCTGCGGGTCGCGGGTCAGCCGCATCGCGAACCGCCACAGCTCCGGGGCATGCCGGTCGTGCAGGTCCCGCAGGGCCGCGTCCTGGGCGCTCGTGGTCACGACCCTCCTTCGGTGCCGTCGGGTCCGCTGTCGGTGGGGACGAGATGGCGGCCCCGCCGGTTCAGCTCGTGCGGGCTCATGCTCCATGGTGCGCCTCGGCACGTCGTCCCGCTGAACCGTTCGCCGCTCCCCGTCGTTGTGGGGGCATGGAGATCAACGGCCTGCCCGCGCACCCGCTGCTCGTCCACGTCGTCGTCGTCCTGCTGCCGCTCGCGGCGATCGGGGGGATCCTCGTCAGTCTGTGGCCGGCCGCCCAGCGGAAGCTGACCTTCCTCGTGCCGCTGTGCGCGCTCGTCGGCACCGCCGTCGTGCCCCTCACGACGAAGGCGGGCCACGCGCTCGAGGACCGGCTCGGGGCGACCCCCGCGATCGCCAAGCATGCCGGCTACGGGGAGAAGGTCATCTGGTTCGCCGTCGCCCTCACCGTGGCGACGATCGTCCAGTGGCTGCTCTTCCTGCGGAAGAAGGGCCCCGCCCCGGCGGTCCGCTGGACGGTCGCCGTCGTCGTCATCGCCGCCGCTCTCGGCGTGGTGACGATCGTCTTCCTGACCGGGGACTCCGGGGCCCGCGCCGTCTGGGGCTGACCTCTCCCGGACCGACTCGCCCGAGCCGACCCTCCCGGGCCGACATCTCCGAGCTGACCCCCCCCGGGGCCGACCCCGAGGACCGGCGTCAGGGGTATGCCGGGTGGGCGGGCCCGGAGGACGGGCTCGCCGAGCCGACCGGGGACGCGTCGGGGGAGGCAGCGAGCGCGGCGGGCAGCAGGACGCTGAACCGGGTCCGGCCCGGACGGCTCTCGACGTCGACGCGGCCGCCGTGCGCCTGGCCGACCGCCGAGACGATGGACAGCCCGAGCCCGGTCGACCCGGCGGCCCGGGAGCGCGAGTCGTCGCCGCGGGTGAACCGCTCGAAGACGTGGGTCTGCAGCCCCCGGGGGATGCCCGGTCCGTTGTCGGTCACGGCGAGCCGCACCATGGTCCCCTCGGGGTGCACCGTCGTCACGACGCGGGTCCCCTCGGGAGTGTGGGTGCGGGCGTTCGCGAGGAGGTTGGTCAGCACCTGGTGCAGCCGGGCGCTGTCGCCGGTGACGGTGACCGGCTCGTCGGGGAGGTCGAGCTCCCACTCGTGGTCGGGGGAGGCGGCATGGGCGTCGCTCACCGCGTCGACGGCGAGCATCGTGAGGTCCACCTCCGTGCGTTCCAGCGGCCGGCCCTCGTCGAGTCGGGCGAGGAGGAGCAGGTCCTCGACGAGCGAGGTCATCCGGTGGGCCTCGGACTCGACGCGGGAGAGCGCGTGGGCGACCGACGCGGGGACCGGGTCGGTCTCGCGACGGGACAGCTCGGCATACCCCCTGATGGAGGCCAGCGGCGTCCGCAGCTCGTGGGAGGCGTCGGCGACGAACTGGCGGACCCGCGTCTCGCTCTCCTGCCGGGCGCGCAGGGCGCCGTCGACGTTGTCGAGCATGCTGTTGAGGGCGAGGCCGACCTGGCCGACCTCGGTGCGCGGGTCGGTGTCGTCCGGGGAGACCCGCTCGGCGAGGGCGACGTCACCGGAGTCCAGCTTGAGGTTGGAGACCCGGCGGGCGGTCGCGGCGACCCGGGCGAGCGGCTCGAGGTTGCGGCGCACGAGATAGGTGCCGCCGACCCCGACGGCGACGAGTCCGACGGCAGTGCTCGCGAGGACGAGCCAGACGAGATAGCCGATGGCGTGGTCGAGTCCGGAGGTCGGGATGCCGGTGATGAGGATGATGCCGTCGTCGGTCGTCTGGGCGATGAGCAGGTAGCTGCCGAGCCCGCTGATCGTGACCCGTCGCGGGGAGGCGCCGAGCTGGGCGTTCTCGAGCTGGGCGATCTGCTGGGTGTCGAGGGAGACGGCGGCGCCGTCCTCGTCGACGGCGTAGTTGAGGGGGATGCCGCTGCGGGTCGAGACGACCTGCCCGTCGCTGAGGCCGAGGCGGAGCACCGTGTTGCTGTTGCCACCGGGGATGGGGCCGCCGCCGTTGAGGTTCGGGCTGCCGCCGCCGATCGGGCCGTCGAGGCGCTGGGAGGCGCTGAACAGGTCCTTGCGCAGCTGCCCGGTGAGGAAGTCGCGGGTCGCGAGGACGGTGAACGCGCCGGTCAGCAGGGTGACGACGAGGAACAGCGCCGTCATCGAGGCGACGATCTTGGCGCGCAGCGTCCAGCGGGAGGGACGGCTCAGCGATTCGATGTCCACGGTGCGATGTCCAGGGTTCGGTGTGCGGGTGGGTCGCTCTCGGCGGCCGGGGTCACGCCGGGGTCACTCCGCCGGCTTGAGGACGTAGCCGACACCGCGCATGGTGTGGATCATCGGGGCGCGGCCGACGTCGATCTTCTTGCGGAGGTAGGAGATGTAGAGCTCGACGACGTTGGCCTGGCCGCCGAAGTCGTAGTTCCACACCCGGTCGAGGATCTGCGCCTTGGACAGGACGCGCTTCGGGTTGCGCATGAGGTAGCGCAGGAGCTCGAACTCGGTTGCCGTCAGGTTGATCTCGGTGCCGCCGCGGGTCACCTCGTGGCTGTCCTCGTCCATCGTGAGGTCGCCGACGACGAGCAGCGAGGAGCTGTCGTCGGTGACGACCGCGGCCCGGCGCATGAGCGCGCGGACCCGGGCGACGACCTCCTCGAGGCTGAACGGCTTGGTCACGTAGTCGTCGCCGCCGGCGGTCAGCCCGGCCACGCGGTCCTCGACGGCGTCCTTGGCCGTGAGGAACAGGACGGGCACGGTGGGGCTGTCACCCCGCATACGACGCAGCACCTCGAGGCCGTCGAAGTCCGGCAGCATCATGTCGAGGACGACCGCGTCGGGCTGGAACTCCTTGGCCACCCGGACCGCCGCGAGACCGGAGGCCGCCGTCCGCACGTCCCAGCCCTCGTAGCGCAGGGCCATGGACAGCAGCTCGGTGAGGTTGTCCTCGTCGTCGACGACGAGGACGCGGACGGGACTGCCGTCGGGGCGCTGCAGCTTCGTGGGGCTGGGGACGGCGTTGGTCGTGGGCATGTCCACCAGTGAAGCCCCTCAACCTATGGCAGCACCACACCTTCGCTGTGGAGTTCCTGTGTCGGCTCTGTGGCAGGCTCCCAGGCGAGCGACTGGGCGACCACAGTCTGCCCACAGTGCGCCGGGGGAGGTTGGGGTCTCGAACGGACGGCGACGTCGGGGGCCTGCGGTGTGGGGCCTCGGCGGCCGTCAGCAGGCTGCCGCTGCCAGCGGTGTCAGGGAGAGGACCATCCATGAGCACCCCCGTCCACGAGCCGACGGTCACCCGGGTGGATGACGGCCGGCCGGGCGACCCGAACCGGCCTATCCCGTATGCCGGGTCCCCAGGCCCCGAGGGCCCGTCGCCGGTCGCGTCGGCTCCCGGCTCGGCGTTGGCCGTGTCGGCGGCCGGTCCATTGCCTGCGGTGTCGGCTTCCGGCTCGGCGTTGGCCGCGTCGGCGGCCGGTCCGTCGCCGGCTGTGCCGGCCCCGCCTGCCACGGCCCCGGCGCTCACGGCTCCGACATGGTCGGGCAAGAAGACCGCCATCGCGGCCGCCCTGGCCATCGGCCTGTCCTCGGCGGGTGCTGTCGCGGCAGCCGCGGTGCTGCCCGCCGGGTCGGGAGCCAGCCAGCAGGGGCCTGGCGGTGGTTTCGGCGGTCCCCGCGGTCAGGGTGGGCAGGGTGGCTTCGGCCCGCAAGGCGGGGTGGGCGGGTTCGGCCAGCAGGGTGGGGCAGGTGGCTTCGGCCCGCAGGGTGGGAGCGGCGCCGCGGGGCAGCAGGGTGGTACCGGGACGACGGGGCAGGGCGGCACCGGAACAACCGGGCAGGGCGGCACCGGAACGACGGGGCAGCAGCTGCCGAACGGCATACCGGGGCAGCAGGGCGGCACCGGAGCAACCGGGCAGCAGCTGCCGAACGGCATACCGGGGTCCGGATCCCCGTCGGGACCGACCCGGTCGTCCGCACCCGTCGGCCAGAGCGCGGTCACGACAGGAGGCGCGACGTGACCCGGGTCGGCCGGGGCGTGCACCAGGTGCGTGAGCTCGGCAGCCGACTCGTCCGTCACGGCGACCATGAGCGACACGGGAGCGGCGGGTTCAAGGACCTGTCGGCGCTGCCCGTGTGTGGAGCGGGGGTGCGCCCGCTGTCATCCCAGCGGAGCAGGCGCACCTCCTGACAGGGGAACCCGGCGACGGGGACGCCGCGGACCAGAGCCCGGTCCGCGCCGTCCCCGTCGCTCCATCTCCGCCCCCACCCCGTCTCCGTTGCTCCGTCTCCACCCCCACCCCGTCTCCGTCGCTCCGTATCCGCCCCCGCTTCCCACCCCCGTCTCCGCCCTCGCTCCCGCTCCGCTGGTGATGCCGCACGGGCGGCCGGATTGCCGACGTCGACGACAGACGGACCGGCAATGGACGGCGACTGGCGTTCGGGCTGCGCTCGTCCCGCACGATCGACCCGGTCGGCGGCGTCGTGACCGCCCGCCGGTCCGTGTCGTCGTGGACCTACCGAGCCAGCCCACGGTCCCGCTCGGCGGTCGGAACGGCAGTCCGCTGGGGTGGCTGGAACGGCGGCCGGATTGCCGACGTGGACGACAGACCGACCGGCAATGGACGGCAACTGGACGTTCGCGCTGCGCCCGCCCCGCACAAACGGCCCGTTCAGCAGCGCCCTGACCGCCCGATTGCCGGTCCGTGTGTCGTCATCTTCCGCCTGTGCGCTGTTGTGCACCGTCCTCATTCACGAGAGTTCATCGATGACGGGCTGCCTCTTTTCGTGATGCGCCGAGGCACGTCGATCAGCGCACACCCATCCCCGCTGGCGAGGGCCGCACGAAGCCTCCAACCTACGGATCAGAAGGTCGGGGGCCATCCCCGCTGGCGCGGGGCTCACGCCGACTGCATCCGGACCCCGAGGATGTCCAGCGGCTCATCCCCGCTGGCGCGGGGCTCACGACCTTGAGGGTCACGACCGGACTCCGGTGAGCGGCTCATCCCCGCTGGCGCGGGGCTCACACGACGGCCGTCTCGGCCCGCGTGCCTTTCGCCGGCTCATCCCCGCTGGCGCGGGGCTCACACGGGGACGCCGCCCTCGGCGCGGACCTTGGCCGGCTCATCCCCGCTGGCGCGGGGCTCACCCGACGCGGGTGCAGGCGCGGGAGATGTATGCCGGCTCATCCCCGCTGGCGCGGGGCTCACGCCTTGAACCAGGCCCGGGCCCCG
Source organism: Nostocoides sp. (assembly GCA_039812405.1). GTDB lineage: Bacteria > Actinomycetota > Actinomycetes > Actinomycetales > Dermatophilaceae > Nostocoides. The sequence goes on along the minus strand of JBDIAL010000217.1, from coordinate 450 downwards.
GCCGGGCCGGGCTCATCCCCGCTGGCGCGGGGCTCACTCCGTCGACGGCGTGCCCGACCGGTTCCACTGCGGCTCATCCCCGCTGGCGCGGGGCTCACGGCGTCTCCAACTCCAAGACCGGCATCGCCGACGGCTCATCCCCGCTGGCGCGGGGCTCACGCGACCTACAACGCGTACGCCGCCGGCAACCAGGGCTCATCCCCGCTGGCGCGGGGCTCACACCTCCCACGGCTTGTGGCCCGGGTGGAGGCCGGGCTCATCCCCGCTGGCGCGGGCTCACCTCACCATCGCCGACGCGCTCGCCATCGGCGAGGGCTCATCCCCGCTGGCGCGGGGCTCACTCGCCGCCGCGGAAGACGTAGATGATCGCGACGGGCTCATCCCCGCTGGCGCGGGGCTCACACCACACCGAGCGGTACGCCCTGGCCATCAAGGGGCTCATCCCCGCTG
>JBDIAL010000216.1:0-6386 GCA_039812405.1 Nostocoides sp. | reverse complement strand
TCGTCACCGGTCAGAATCCGGGATCCGCCAAGGAGACGGCCCGTAAGGTCGCTGCCCTGCTGTGACCGGTCCGGTCGCGACACCGGCGTCACCGGGAATGCGAGCGTGGGCCCGGCTCACCCGTCCTGAGAGGACGGCACGGCGCCGCGTCGGAACCACACCGTCGTCTCCCCCGGGACGACGTCACCCGCGAACGGCGAGCTCGACACGAGAAGCGCGCTGCCCGGGAAGGGATACGGGTCGGTGCCGAAGGTGGTCAGCACGTGCCACCCGTTCGCCCGCTCGAAGTGGAGGACATCAGGCCGGCCGGTCTCGATCCAGGTGAGCTGCTCCTTTGTCTGCAGCTGGTGCCGGAGAGCGAGCGCGCGACGATACATCGACAGGGTGGACCCCGGGTCGGCGGACTCGACGTCGACGGCGCACCCGGCATACCAGTCCGGCTGCGGTAGATGCGCGCCTCCCGCGCCGAACCCGAAGGCCGGCGCGTGCGCGCTCCACGGCAGGGGCACCCGGCATCCGTCGCGTCCGATCTGGGCGCCCTTGGTACGCACGTATGCAGGGTCCTGGCGCACCTCGTCGGGGATCTCGGCGACCTCGTGGAGACCGAGCTCCTCCCCCTGGTAGAGATACGTCGAGCCGGGGAGGGCAAGGACGAGGAGCGAGGCGGCTCGGGCCCGTCGCAGCCCCCTGTCCCGGTCCAGTGCGGGCTCGATGCCTCCGCTGCGCAGCCACTCCAGAGCCGGCGTCTGCGCCGTGGAGGTACGGGCGGGCAGGCCGTAGCGGGTCGGATGACGCACCACGTCGTGGTTGGACAGCACCCACGTGCTGGAGGAGCCCGATCGGGTCGCGAGCTCGAGGTTGTCGGTGACGACGGTCCGGAACTGCCCGGCGTCGAACTCGGCGAGCAGCAGGTCGAAGTTGAACGACTGTCCGAGGCTCTCCGGCCGGGCGTACAGCGGAACCCGTGACGGATGAACCCAGGCCTCCGCCACGGCCGTGCGCGGCGGGTCGTAGGAGTCGAAGACCGACCGCCATTCGGCATAGACGTCGTGGACGTCGTCGCGGTCGATCATCGGGTGGCTTCCGTCGATCGGTCGCGCCTGCAGCTCGGCCCAGGTCGGCAGGGGGTCCCCGAGATCCTTCGTCAGCATGTGCGCCACGTCGATGCGGAACCCGTCGACCCCGCGATCCGACCAGAAGCGCAGTGTCGCAAGGAAGTCGGCGCGCACCTGCGGATGGGACCAGTTGAGGTCCGGCTGCTCGACGGCGAAGTTGTGGAGGTACCACTGCCCGTCCTCGACGCGTTCCCACGCCGACCCGCCGAAGAACGACTGCCAGTCCGTCGGCGGCTCTGAGCCGTCCGGCCCGGTCCCCTCCCGGAAGATGTACCGGTCCCGGGCCCCCGACCCCCGACCGCCCGCTAGCGCCTCCCGGAACCAGGGGTGCAGGTCCGAGGTGTGGTTCGGCACGATGTCGACGACGATCCTCAGGCCGCGGGTATGCAGGGCGGTCACGAGGTCGTCGAAGTCGTCGAGGGTTCCGAGGCGGGGGTCGACGTCACGGTAGTCGGCGACGTCGTAGCCGCCGTCGGCGAGCGCCGACGGGTAGAAGGGACTCAGCCACACGGCGTCGATGCCGAGCTCGGCGAGGTAGTCGACGTGGGAGAGGATGCCGCGCAGGTCGCCCAGCCCGTCGGCGTTCGCGTCCGCGAAGCTGCGGGGGTAGATCTGGTAGACGACCGCCTGACGCCACCACGAGCCCGCGCTCGCGTCGTCGGTACGAGCGGCCGTGGTCTCGACAGTCGAATGCGACACGAGGACTGCTTCCTTTCGTCGTCGGGGACGCGTCGTGAGCGGCCGGCGCGCTACTTGATGGCGCCCTGGGTCAGGCCGGAGATGACCCACCGCTGGGTGATGAGGTAGACGATGATCGACGGGGCCATGGCCATGAGATACGACGCGAACGAGACGTTGTAGTTGTTGGAGAACTGGGTCTGGAAGATCTGCTGTAGCACCGGGAGCGTCTGCAGCTTGGGGTTGGACGTGATGAGGACCGGCATCATGTAGTCGTTCCACGAGGCGAGGAAGGCGAAGATGCCGACCGTCGCGCTCATGGGCGCGAGGAGCGGGAAGATGAGCCGCCAGAACACGATTCCGGTCGTCGCGCCGTCCATCCGCGCGCTCTCCTCGAGCTCGCCGGGGATGGAGCGGAGGAATGCGGTGAAGAGCATGACGCTGAAGGACAGCTGGAACATGACGTGGAGGATGGCGACGCCGATCGGGTTGTCGAGGTGCACCATGCCGGTGAGCTTCACCTGGGACAGGGCGACGACCGGGAACGGCAGGAACATCGCGGCCAGCAGGTAGAAGAAGGAGTAGCGGAACAGGCGGTGCTCCCAGTTGTGGGAGATGGCATACGAGGCGAGCGTCGCGAGGATGATCGTGCCGGTCACTGTGACGGCCGCCACCCCGACGGAGATCACGAAGCTGCGCGGGAAGTCCGTCAGCGTCCAGGCCTCGCGGAAGCCGGAGAGGCTGACCGGCAGCGGGAGCGAGAACGCGTTGCCGTCGACCGCCTGCTTCGTCGTCTTGAAGGCCATCGAGATCGTGACGTAGAGAGGCACGAGCACGCTGAGCGAGCAGACGGCCAGGACGATGGTGATCGTCCAGTTGGTGCCGAGCCGCTGCCGTCGTCCGCGGCCCTTCGCCGCCGGTGCGGGGATCGCCTTGTCCGCCGGGTCGATGCCGACGGCGACCGGGGTCGTCATCAGAAGGCCGCCTTTCCACGGTTCAAGCGCATCTGGAGGAGGGCGATGACGACGCCGATGAGGAAGAAGATCGTCGCGTTCGCCATCTGGTATGCGTAGTCGCCGTTGCCGAACCCGTTGAAGATCGACATCGCGACGCTCGTCGTCGCCGTGCCCGGGCCGCCGTTGGTCAACCCGACGATGACGTCGTACACGTTCATGAAGCCCTTGAAGCTGATGATGACGTTGATGAGGATGTAGCCGGCCGTCAACGGCATCGTGATCGAGACGACTTGGCGCCAGCCGGTGGCACCGTCCAGCGAGGCCGCCTCGTAGACGTCCCCGGGGATCGACAGGACACCGGCGATATAGATGAGCAGGGCGCCCGGGATCGCCTGCCAAGCGGCGACGGTGACGATCGCGATCCACGCGAGGTGCGGGTTCGCGAGGATCGACTGCTCCAGCGGCCCGAACCCGACCGACTGAGCGAGCGCCGGCAGGCTGTTCGCGAAGAGATAGCTGAACACGTAGGCGATGACGATGCCCGCGATCACCATGGGCAGCACGAAGATCGAGCGCAGCGCCACCTTGGCCCGGATCTTCGCCGTCAGGGCGATCGAGAGGAGGAAGGCGATGACGTTGACGACGACCGTCGTGATGCAGGCGAAGAACAGGGTGAACAGGTAGGCGTGCAGGAGCGCGGGGTCGGAGAACACCGCGACGTAGTTGGTCAGGCCGACGAACGTGAAGGTCCCGAAGCCCACGGAGTTGGTGAAGCTGAGGACGATGCCCATGACGGCCGGCAGGGTGATCGCGAGGGTGAACAGCACGAGGGTGGGCACGAGGAAGGCGTAGAAGACCGGGTCGACCCGGCGTCGGTGCGCGCGACGCGACGTGGTCGGGGGAGCTGTGGCTGTGGCCATGGCTGGGCTCGCTTCCAGTCGGGAGATCAGGAGACGCGGATGGAGTAGCGCGCCCAGTCGTTGTCGAGCGTGCGCAGCTGGGAGGAGGGGCTCGAGCCGAGCATCATGGCCTGGGCGTAGTTGGCCACGGGGATCGATCCGGGGATGAGCTGGGACGGGCCGAGATAGAACGCGCCGGAGCTGTAGAACTTCCGCATACCGGCGAGCGTCGGGTTGCTCGGTGGCGGCGCGTCGCGCCGGGACCCGAACCCGTCGTTGTCGTCGTTGTAGGTGTCGTTGATGCGCGGCTGCATGAGCCAGGCCATGAAGTCGAGCGCGGCCTCCTTCTTCGAGGAGGCCTCGGGGATCCACAGCGCGAGGTCGACGTTGACGCGGACCTTGAGGTCCTTCGGGTCGTCGGTGACCGGCAGAGGGAAGGTGCCGAGGCTCATCTTCGGGTTCGTCAGCGCGATCTGGCTGAGCGCCCAAGGGCCCTGCATGTACATAGCCCCCTTGCCCTGCGCGAATGCCGTGTTGCCGTCGCCGTACTTGCGGCTCGCGGCGTCCTTGTTCGCGTACTTGTCGAGCTCGACCATGTGCTCCATGGGCTCGGCGAAGTCCTTCTCGAAGGAGACCGCCGAGCCCTTCCCCACCTTCGTCCCCTCGTCCTTCATGTCCGCGAAGAACCCCGGCACGTCGAGCATCCCGCCGATCGAGTAGTCGAACGGGCCCTGTGCGATCGTCCACGTGTCGGCATAGGTGTTGAAGAACGGGGTGACACCTGCGCTCCTGAGCTTCTCGCAGGCGGCCGTCAGCCCGGTCCACGTCGTCGGCACGGTGATCTCGTGCTTGGCGAAGATGTCGCGGTTGTAGATGACCGACGCAGCCATCACCGAGTAGGGGATCGCCGAGGTCCGCCCCGGGTAGTCGGCCGTCTGCTTCATGAGGGGCCACAGGTCGGGGTTGATGGACTGCGCCTGAGGCGTCCTGCCGAGATCCATGAGGGCGCCGTGGTTGACGAACTCCGCCACGGAGAAGTTGTAGTTCCAGCATCCGAGGTCCGGCGGTTGGTTGCGGACGAAGTCCGCCGGGACGTTGGAGGAGGAGTCCATGACGACACGGACCTTGTCCTGCTCCCTGTGGTACTTCGCGATGAGCTTCTGGAAGTACGGGATGACCTCGGGCTTGGAGAGGTAGAAGGAGATCGTCGTCGCGGACGAGGAGCCCCCACGCGACCCCGCCGAGCAGCCCGCGAGGGTGACCCCCACCCCGGCCGCCCCAATCCCCGCAAGGAGCGATCGCCTCGTGACACTGCCCCGGGCGGGATGCTGCATGTGCTGTCTCCTTCGACGGCATGCCACCACGCGACGGGATGGCTTCAGCTCTTATCTTCGACACATTTATTTAGTCATCAAATCAATCAGGTGCGACGATGGTGCCAGAGCCGGAGAGGAAGGTCAATACCCATGCAGACGGCCCAGCGCGCGTCGGCGCCCCGCCCGGCGAGCCTCGACACGGTGTTGACGTATGCGTGGGGGGCCGGCGAGTTCACGGCGACTGACGCGATGTCCGCCGTGCGTCTCACGAGGTCGACGACCATCGAGGCACTCGACACCCTCGCGCGCCTCGGGCTGCTCACCGAGCTGCCCAACGCACGGGCGGTCGGCGACTACCGCAAGGGCCGGCCGGCCCGCCGCTTCGCCTTCCACGCCGACGCGGGCATCGTCATCGGGATCGACGCCGGCCACGTCCACCTCGACGGCATGGCGGCCGACCTGCGCGGCACCGTCCTGGCGCGGGTGCACACCGAGCTGGGCATCGAGCACGACACCGCCGAGGAGCGACGCGCAGCCGTCGGCGTGGCCATCGACGACCTCATCCGGCGAGCCGGTCGCGACGCCGGCGACGCACTCGCCATCTGCGTCGGGGTTCCCGCACCCGTCGACCGGTTCGGCGTCTCTCCCATCCAGCGCGACGGGTTCTGGCAACGGATGAACCCCGACCTCGTCGATGCCCTCGCGGACCGGGCCCCGTTGGTGCGCGTGGAGAACGACGCCTCACTCGCCGCCATCGCCGAGGGGGTCGCGGGCGCCGCGGCCGGTTGCGAGAACTACGTCGCCCTCCTCGCGGGAGGCCGTCTCGGATCCGGCGTCGTCGTCGACGGCCGGCTCCTCTGGGGCGCACACGGCGGTGTCGGCGAGATGCGCGCCCTCGACCACGTCGACGGGGTCGGGGGTGCGGTCGGCCTTGGTCACCGGGCCAAGGAGTGGGCACGCGAGGCGATCCGCGACGGCGATCTCGATCCTCGCGGGGCCCTCGCCGCCCTCCGGCCCGAGGCCCTCGAGGGCGGCACCGTCCTCGAGCTCGCCGCCCAGGGCGACCCGGACGCGATGCGCATCGCCACGCAGGTCGGCACGGTCCTGGCTCGGGTCGTCCGCGTCCTCCACAGCATGTACGACCCTGAGATCGTCGTCATCTGCGGTGGAGTCTCGTCGGGGATGGGCCTGGTCGTCGACACCGCGCGCGAGCTGCTGGCCACGAGCCTCGACTTCGAGAGTCCCCGGATCGTCGTGTCCCAGCTGGGAGCGGACGTCGTCGCCAAGGGCGCGGTGGCCGCCGCCGTGGAACTCGCCCGGAGCCACGCACTCGACCTGCTCTACCCGACACCGGCCGCCGGGGCCTGACGAGCGCTCAGGCCCCGGGCGCTCCCTCGGACAGGCGGACCTCGTCGCGGGCCA
>JBDIAL010000215.1:0-6386 GCA_039812405.1 Nostocoides sp. | reverse complement strand
CGAGTTGGCTCGCCTAGTGTCACGGCTGTCTGGTTCGTCAGCCGAACCGGTCTTCACCGACAGCCGGGGGGACGACCCCCAGCGTCGCTGCCCCGACATCGCCCAAGCCCGAGCGGTGCTGGGCTGGGAACCGACCGTCGCGATCCAGGACGGGTTGATGCGAACCATCGACCACTTCCGGGCCTCGGCCTGAGTCAAACCGCTCCGCGGTGGCGGCCAACACCAGCCGCCCGCTCCTGACCACGTCCAACGCCAACGGGCGCTCCAACCCCGCCGCTCCTGGCCCTTGACCTCCGATCCCCTAGTCCCCATTCGTGGTCGGGGCTGCTTCTTGCCTGGCGGCCAGGGGTGGGGTCGAATCGCCGACTCCCGACATTCAGTCCACAACCGACCGCGCCCCAACCGTGCCGCTGCCCCGCGCTGCTCGTCACCAACCATTCATGGCTCCCGATTCTCCATCTCTCGCGGCCTCCGCAACAGGCCGTTCCGAGCGGCACGCATGCTACGAAAGTGGGTGACCCCACGGGCGTGAGAGTGGGTCTGACCTGCGGGTTTGTGGTTTTCGGTGGTTGTTGACGGAGGTGATTTCGATGCACGGAGGCATGAAGGTCTACCGGGGCGCGGCAGCGGCGGCTCGGCACTACGTCGAGGCCGACCGCTCGCGTGCCGACGACTACTACCTCGCCGAGGGCAGCGGGGTAGCCATGCGGATCGTCGCCACCCCCGATTCCGTCGAGCACCGAGCCGACATGGGCGGCGAGACGTACGAGAAGTGGGTGGCCGGCTTCGACGTCGTGACCGGCGCGGCGAAGGGTCGGCTGCGTAAGGACGATCAGGCTGTGCGGTTCGTCGAGGTCACCGTCAACGGGCCGAAGACGTGGTCGCTCGCGGCCGCGTTGCATCCCGAGGTCGCCGGGGCGTACGACATCGCGCAGATGGCGGCCGCCGAGGAGATCGTCACCTGGCTCACCTCTCACGCCACCACGCGGGTCGGGCCGCGGGGTCGGCAGGTGCAGGTGCCGGTCGAGCAGATCGAGGCGGCCGTCGTACGGCACTACTCGTCCCGGGCCGGTGACCCGCATCGGCACCTGCACCTCCAGATCAACGCCCGGGTCTTCGCCGAAGGCAGGTGGCGGGGTCTCCATACGGTCGGGGTCCGCGACAGCCTGGAGGCGATCAACGGCATCGGCCACGCCGCCGTGATGACCCACCCGGCGTTCCGGGCAGCGCTGGCTGCGCATGGGCTGACCCTGGATGGCGAGTCCGGTGAGGTCGCCGAGCTGGCGCCGTATGCCGCGGCGTTCAGTGCCCGGGCTCGGCAGATCGAGACGAATATCGACACCTACGAGGCCGAGTGGCGGGCCGACCACCCGGGCGAAGAGCCCGGACCGGCGTTGCAGCAATCGTGGGACCGTCGCGCGTGGGCCGACGCCCGACCGGACAAGGTGGTGCCAACCTCGGGGGAGGCGTTGCGGACCCGGTAGGTCGAGGAGTTGCACGAACTCGGCTACACCGCCCCGTCCGTTGCCGCTGACGTTGCGCCGTTGCGCACGGGGTCGCTCGACCGCAACGGACTGGTCGACGTCGCACTGGTCCGTCTCGGTGCGCGACGTTCGGCCTGGAACGCCGCCGACGCCCGTGGTGAGGTCGAGCGTCTGCTGGCAGCCACGGGTGCAGCCGTCGACGGCGCCGTACGACGCGAGCTGGCCGAAGACCTCACCGCGCGAGTCGTCGCGGCATCGCGCCCGCTGCTCGGCAGTACCGACGTACCCGAACACGTCCGCAACCTGACCTCGACCGACGTGCTTGCCGTCGAGCACGAGATCGTCGACCGCATCACCACCCGTGCCGAGGCCAAGTCGATCGCGGTCCTGGAGGGTGCGGCCGGGTCGGGGAAGACCACCCAACTGGCCGCCCTCCGGGGCAGGACTCTGGATGAGGGACATCGGATGGTGGTGGTCACGCCGACCAAGAAGGCCGCCCAGGTCGCCGAAGGCGCGATCGGAGCTGCGTCCTACTCCGCAGCCTGGCTCCTGCACCAACACGGCTTCCAGTGGGACGACGACGGACGTTGGACCCGCGTCGCCACCACGCCTGAGGTTGCCGCTCGCATGCGCTCGGGCGATGTGCTGGTCGTGGACGAAGCCGGGATGCTGGATCAGGACACGGCACGAGCGCTGCTCACCCTGGCCGACGAGGCCGGGCTCAAGCTGATGCTGGTAGGTGACCGGCATCAGCTCCCGGCAGTTGGTCGAGGGGGAGTCCTCGACCTCGCGGTGCGGTACGCGCCCAACCGAGTCACGGAACTCGACACAGCTCGCCGCTTCGCCGACCCCGCCTACGCCGCCTTGTCGTTGCGGATGCGCCGCGGCCAGAAGCCGGGCGAGGTGTTCGACGAGTTGCTCCGTCGTGGCGAGATCGTGGTCCACGCCAGCGATGTCGAACGTCAGCAGCAGATGGCGCTGCGCGCCGCGCAAGGCCACCTCGTCGTCGCCGACACCCGCGAGGAGGTCGGCAAGATCAACTCAATCGTTCACCGGGTCCAGGCGACCACAGGCGCGGTCACGGACGAGGTCGTGACCGCGGCCGGCGAGCGCATCGGCATTGGAGACAGGGTCGCGACCCGACGCAACGACCGCGACGCCGACGTCGCCAACCGCGAGACCTGGACCGTCATCGCCGCCGAGGGCAGTGCCCTCACCGTGCAGGGCGAGGCCGGCAAGCGTGTCCTGTCGGCCGCGTACGTGCGTCAGCATGTCGAGCTTGCCTACGCCACCACCGCCTACGGCGCGCAAGGCTCCACCGTGCCGGTCTCCCACGTCATCGTCAGCGAGCACACCGGAGCAGCCTCGGCCTACGTCGGCATGACCCGAGGACGCGAGCACAACACCGCGCACATGGTTGCCGACACTGTCGAGGACGCCCGTAACCAGTGGATCGCGGTGTTCGGTCGTGATCGTGCGGACCTCGGTCCGGCACACGCCGCTCAACGCGCTGCCGAAGACATCGAGCGCTACGGGCCGAACGCTCGGTACGCCTCGAATCGTCGCCCCGCGATCAGGCCACCGGCCCCGCCGCGTCCGCATGAGGAGCCGACCTACCGGCCGCCGTCGCCCGCACCTGGACACGGGATCGGCTTCTGAGGTGCGTTCTGCCCGGAGGTTGTCGGCCACGAATGGGAGACTTGACCCCTGATGCTCCTTGCTTACGTTGATGAGTCCTTCAACAAGAAGTACTTCTACATAGTGGCGCTGATCGCTACGCCCGAGCAGGTCCGCGACCTGACGGTGGCGCTCGACACCTATGTGAGGTCGCTGGCGGCGAAACACGACACGCTCGCGACTCGGCAGGAGTTGCACGGCTATGAGGTCTTCCACGGAAAGGATGCGTGGAGCGGCCTCTTTCCCAGGCAGCGCGTTCAGGTGTTCCACGAGGTCTTCAAACTCATCGCGGACAGCGGTGTGCGAATCGTCATGCGCGGGCTGGACGTGCCGGCCCAGGAGGCGAAGTACGCCAACCCCTTCCCGCCGTACACAGTCGTGCTGACCAAGATCCTGGAGAAGGTCCAGTCGGTAGCGCGGGCGGACGACAAGCTCGCCCTTGTGATCTGCGATGAGTACCACGAGGACGACCGCCACCGGCGGCTGTTGGCCAACTACCGTGAGTGGCGGACACCGACATCCACTCCGATGAAGCTCGACCGGATCATCGATACCATCCACTTCACGCCGTCTCACGAGAGTCGAATGATTCAGGCGACCGACATGGTCGCCTTCGTGACCATGCGACGTGCGGCCGTGTTGAACCCCGACCCGCGCGAGGCTGCGGCTATCAAAGACCTCTGGGACACGATCCGCGACCAGATCCTCGTGCACTACGTCTGGGTGCCATAGGGACGCGGAAAGCACGACGGCCCCGCATCTGCGGGGCCGAAGGCGGTGCGGGAGGCCCGAAGGCGTCCTACAGCGTTCACTATACCTACCGACGCCGACAACTGTGCATGCATCTAGTCAACGAACGGGGTGAGGCTGAGGCCGTCGACATCGCGCTGTTCAGGCGAGCCGCGGTAGACCGGGAAGGCGAGGGGACCGTTCCCCGCGAGGTCGACGGCGGGCTGCCACGCCTCCCGGATCGGCCTCGGAATCTTCAACTCCTCCCAGAGATCCACCAGGAGCGCGCCGTCGATCCAGTCGCGCAGCTCTTCGGGGAATCCGTTGCGAAGCAGCAGTTCGTACATCCGCCGGCGGGACGGCCGCCGCCGAAGAGACAGGCGAGTGACGCCCCGCAGGTAGGCGTGGTCTTGGAGGCTGACGGTCGCGAAGCACTCCGGCAGCCGGCCACGCCAGAGGCGGTCGGGCACCCAGAAAGGCCGGGCACCCTTCGCGGTGTGCTGGACGAAGTGGACCCCAGTAGTCAGAGTGAGCCGGTATCCCGCCGCTTCGACGATGCGCCCGGCCACCGCGAGCGTCGGGGTCTTCAGGCCGCGCTCGTATGCCGACAGTGCCGCCTGCGAGGTGCCTGCCCGTTTCGCGAGCTGTTCCTGCGTCAGTCCGCCACCCTGTCGCGCCGAGAGGATGAGCTGAGCCACATCCACGCCTCGACCATACCCGTTCGGGTGTGACACGCCGGAGTGAAATCGGGGGTCCGGCACACCTGGCTGTTAGAGCAGCCGTCGGTGGTTCTCCACAGATGTCCGATTCGATCGGTAGGCGGTTGCTGTTCCCGAGGGTAGTTCCCAACAACGCGGAGGCAACCATGTCCACCAACACCCACACTACCCCGTTTCACGAGCGGCACGACGACGAGCTCCTGACTTTGTCGGAGGTCGCTGAGATCCTGATGACCTCAGACAACACCGTGCGCTGGTGGCGCCAGATGAAGACCGGGCCGGTGTTCTTCAAGATCGGACGCAGGCTCTGCACCACGGTCGGGACCTGCGCCGCTGGATCCGCGAGCAGCGGCTCGCCACTCGACCGGTGATCCCCGCACCTCGGAAGGGCTGATCCCCGATGGCACACGTACAGAAGCGGCAGCGCACCAACAAGGACGGGACGCCGGGTGCCGTGCTCTGGTGCCTGCGCTACGTCAACCCCGAGACCGGCAGGGAGCGCACCGAGACCTTCCGGCTCAAGCGCGACGCGGACCGCCGCCTCACCGAGTCGAGGCCAGCAAGCTCACCGGGTCGTACGTCGACCCCAAGGCGGGTCGCATCACCGTGGGCGTCTGGGCCGAGCACTGGCTTGACGTCCAAGTGCAACTGAAGCCGACCACGCGGGCGCGCTATCGCAGCATCCTCGACGTCCATGTCATCCCTCGCTGGGGCACAGTCGAGCTGGCCAAAGTGCGGCACGCTGATATCCAGAAGTGGGTGGCGGAACTGTCCGCCGAGCGGTCGGCCGCGACGGTCCGCAAGGTCTACCGCGTGCTGTCCCAGGTCCTCGGCTCGGCAGTCAAGGACGGCCGGCTGGCCCGCAACGTTGCCGAAGGAGTGGCGCTTCCGCGGGTCCAGTCGAAGGAGCGCCGCTACCTGACCCACGAGCAGGTGGCCGATCTTGCCGACGCCTGTGCAGCGATCCCGGTGAGCAAGTACGCCTCGACCACAGATGCCGACCGGGCGGCGTACCGGCTTCTCGTGCTGTTCCTCGCCTACACCGGCCTGCGATGGGGCGAACTCGCCGGGCTTCGCGTCGGACGGCTCGACCTGATGCGGCGTCGCGCCTCGATCGTCGAGACATTCGTGGTCGTGGACGGGCATGTCGTGGCGAGCGATCCCAAGAATCACGAGCGCCGGGAAGTCCCGGTGCCCCGGTTTCTCATCGACCCACTCTCCGCGCATGTCGCAGGGAAGCCTGCCGACGCGCTCGTGTTCGGCGGCGAGAAGGCCGGCGCGCCGATGCGGTCGCGCACCTTCCAGCGCGCCGTCTTCGACCAGGCGGCCGCAGATGTCGGCCTCGACGGGCTCACGCCGCACGCGCTCCGGCACACCGCGGCGAGCCTGGCGATCGCAGCCGGTGCCGACGTGAAGGTCGTTCAGCAGATGCTCGGACACAAGTCCGCGACGATGACCCTGGACCTCTACGGGCATTTGTTTCCCGACCGGCTCGACACGGTCGCCGACGCGATGGACGCGGCCCGCACAGTGGCTCTCGACGCCGCGGCCGGAGCTGCGACGGGACGTAGACGGGACGCGGCCGAAATCGTGCCCTTCAGACGGAAATGAGAAACAGGCCCCGACTCAGCGTTTCCGCTGGTCAGAGCCCGTTTCTACCGAGCGACCCCGACGGGACTCGAACCCGCGGCCTCCGCCGTGACAGGACCCCCGGCCACGTCGGCCGGGGGTCCTGTCGTCTCGCGTAGCCCCGACGGGATTCGAACCCGCGCTACCG
>JBDIAL010000214.1:0-6416 GCA_039812405.1 Nostocoides sp. | reverse complement strand
CAGCCGTCTCCGGCTCAGCTTCGTTCTCGACGTCGTTGAAGTTGTCGGTGCGACCGAGGAAGTCATCGTTCTCGAAGCCAGGACGGCCGCTGGTCAGACAGTTCCCGTAGGTGTGGAGAACATCTAAGACGTCGCCTGCACGGGGGTTGTACCCGACCGTCTCCACGACCAAGGCCCACCTGTCGCGGTCGGCGTAGGCGTGCAGCCGCGCATCGATCGCGAAGTAGTACCCGTGGCCGAGATCCGGGAACGTGAAGCCCTCGGCGGCGGCGTCGAGCTGCGCCAAGATCGAGTCCACTGTCTTGTCCCCACGCGGCATACGTGGAGACTTCCACAAGTGGCGCCCTCGCCAAGGCGGGTGCGTCCTGTTGGCCACTGGACGCCGCCTTCTGCCCCGGCCGCAGCCGGGAGAGCCCGAGATGCGTGGCGTCTCCACAGTCGGCGTCCCTGGCGGACGCACAGACGCCGCGGACCGGGCGTCGCGAGGCCTCGAATAGGGTGAGGGAGTGATCGATTTCCAGAACGCCAGCTATGTCAAACTCGGGCGCATCGACTACTCGGACGTGGCGAGTCAGATCGATCCGCTTCTCATCGAGGGCGAGCAGGGGTTCTTGGCGTTCAAAGGGATGCGCGACTACATCGTGTTCACAAGCAAGCGGATCATCGCGGTGAACGTTCAAGGCATGACGGGTAAGAAAAAGGACTTCACCTCGCTCCCCTTCGCGAAGGTTCAAGCGTTCTCACTCGAGACAGCAGGGACTTTCGACTTAGACGCCGAACTTGAGCTGTGGTTCTCGGGGCTTGGTAAGGTCAAGTTCGAGTTCAAGGGCAATACCGACGTTGCCTACCTCAACAAGCTGATCGCGCACCACGTCCTCTGACACCCCCGGGAAACCGCACGGGGGCACCGAGCGCCGAGTTGCGTCTTTGCGCCGCCAGCTGACCGTGCCGATCGGCGTGTGTTGAGTGCTTGGTTTCGGGGCGGAGTCGACAACGGTGATATGGCGGGGACTGCGTCGGTGAGAACGCGACTACGTGGTCCATGGAGGCCGTAGCCTCGACATCGTGGTTGAGCCCGACCTGTGGGATGACAGCGTCCGGCGGCGGCCGTTCCGGCTGGGGGTCGATGCTGGGCTGGCAACGCTGTTCACCGCGGTGGCGCTGGTCCCGGCGATTGGCCAACACGATGGGCGAGTCGTCGTCGTGACGGTGTTGATGGGCGCTGCCGTCATGGTGCGGCGAGTCGCCTGGCCAGTCATGGTGGTGTTGGCCGGGGTCGCCGGTCTGGTCCAGTTCGCCTCGGGCCAAGTGGCCCTGGTGGCTGATGCGGGCTTCGCTCTGGTGTTCTTCGTGCTGGGTTCGGATCCCAGCCGTGCGGTGCGCCGCTTCGGACTAGCCGGAGCGCTCATGTCGTCGGTGGTGATCGCGCTCGGCGTCGCCCTTGGGTACCTCGGCGCGGCGGGTACGGGTGGGGCGAACGCGTACTCGGTCATCTCCTCGGCCGCGTTGGCGCTGTTGGTGTCCGGGGGAGGGTGGGTGGCGGGCTTCGTCCGCTGGCAGCGCCGGTCTCGGATCACGGCTCAGGTGCAGGCCGGTCTCGCGGCGGAGCGCGCCCGCCTTGCCGCCGACATGCACGATCTGGTCGCGCATACCTGGGCAGTGGTGGCGGCTCAGGCGGACGGTGCCCGCTACGCCCTCGCAGGTCCTGATGGCGCGGACAGGGCCGAGGAGGCGCTCGAGGTGATCGCTGACACCGCCCGCGGCTCCATCTCGGACCTGCGGGACCTGCTGGCCGAGCTCCGCGACGAAAGGCCACACGTGCCGTCGGGTGGCGCCACGCGCCATGCCCTGGTCGCGCGGGCGCGTGCATCCGGCATGGACCTCCGCTTGGTCGAGCACGGAGCGCCGCCGACCACGGAAGCACTGGCTGCCTCGGCGCATCGCCTCCTCACGGAGTCGCTCACGAACGCGCTCAAGCACGGTGACCTGGCTCATCCCGTGGTGGTCGAGGAGGACTGGAGTGCGGGCTATCGTCTGGTCGTGCGCAACCGGATTCGCCGCCCCTCGACGCCGGGTGCCGGGCACGGGATCGCCGGCATGCGAGAGCGGGTCCTGCTGCTCGGCGGCATTTTGCGGGCAGGGGCGGAGGGCGACATGTGGACGCTTCTCGCGGTCCTGCCGGAGCCCCCGCCGTGACGGTGCGTGTCGCGCTCGTCGACGACCAGGTCATGTTCCGGGCCGGCATCGCGATGGTCCTCGACAGTCAGCCCGACCTGGAGGTGGTGGGTCAGGCCGGCGACGGCGACGAGGTCCTGGCGCTCGTCACCGACGTCGCTCCTGACGTGGTGGTCATGGATGTCCGGATGGCCCGGATCGATGGTGTGACCGCGACAGCTAGGCTTCAGGAGGCGCTCGGTGCGCGTGCACCCCGGGTTCTCGTGCTCACCACCTTCGATCTGGACGAGGCTGCCGTCGCGGCCATCGAGGCTGGTGCCAGCGGCTTCGTGCTCAAGGACTCGCGGCCGGAGCTCCTCCTGGCCGCGGTGCGAACAGTGGCGGACGGAAGCCAGGTGGTGACTGCTGGGGCTACTCGCTCACTGCTGGAGCGGTTTCGGACGTCACGGTCCTCTCCGGGGCGCGAGTACGACGACCTGACTCCACGTGAGCGCGATATGCTGCTCCGTGCCGCGGGTGGCCTCTCCAACGCGGAGATCGCCGCGGTCGAGCACCTCTCGGAGCTGACCGTGAAGACCCATGTCTCGCGGATCCTGGCCAAGCTCGGGCTGCGCAACCGGGTGCAGCTGGTCGTCTACGCCTACGAGCACGGAATTCTGTAGCCGTGCTACATCCTCCGGAGTAGCTGGAACACCCCTCGCGCCGGATGTGCCCAGGGCGGGATCACTCTTAGCGTCGTCGCCATGAGCACTGCACCTGAGGCTGTTGTCTCCTTCGACTCGGTCAGCAAGGTCTATGGCACCGGCGCCGGCACGGTGTGTGCCTTGGACGAGGTGAGCGTCGTGGTGCCACGCGGCGGGTTCACCGCGGTAATGGGCCCGTCTGGCTCGGGCAAGTCCACGTTCATGAACATCGCGGCCGGGCTCGACGACCCCAGCTCGGGGGAGGTCCTGGTGGCTGGGCAGGCGATGCACTTGTTGGACGACCGGGCTCGCACGCTCATACGGCGCGAGCGGGTGGGTTTCGTCTTCCAGTCCTTCAACCTTGTCCCGACCCTGGACGTGCGGGAGAACGTGCTGCTCCCCTTTGAGCTCGCCGGCCGTCGACTCGCCACCGAGGAGGCAGAACGGATCGACCACCTTCTGGACGTGCTCGGACTGGCCGAGCGGCTCGGCCACCGACCCGCGGAACTCTCCGGGGGCCAGCAGCAGCGGGTCGCGATCGCCCGCGCGCTCGCCCCTCGCCCGGCCGTGGTCCTTGCCGACGAGCCGACCGGGAATCTCGACACCCGAAGCTCCCGCGAGGTGCTCGGGCTTTTGCGCGCGGCGGCGCGGGAGTACGGCCAGACCATCGTGATGGTAAGCCACGACCCGGTCGCCGCGTCGTACGCCGATCGAGTGCTCGTCCTCGCCGACGGCCGACTGGCCGGTGACCACGAGGCGATGTCACCGCAGCAGATCGCCGATCTGCTCATCGGCTTCGAGGAGGGTGTGGCGTGAACAGCTCCCTGGTCCTCGGCGATCGGCGTGAGGTGGGCACCGTCGGCCTGGTTGCCGGCATGTGTGGCTTCTACGCGGGGGCGCTGGTCCTCGGCGCCGACCTGCTGGCCGCCGACGCGCGGGCGGGCGGCGGCCAGGGCGGGGCTGTTGGGGTGATCCTCGACACGGTCGCCGCGGTCTTCATCATCGTTGCGGTCTACGTCGCCGCGGTCGTCATCGTCAACGCCGTCGAAACGGTCCTTGCCGGCCGGCTCCGCGAGATCGCCGTGCTCCGGCTGCTCGGCGCCGAGGCCCGGTCGCTGCGGGCAGCGGTCGTCCGTGGTGCAACCCTCGTGGCGGCTCTCGGCGCGCTGGCCGGCGTGGTAACCGGCACCGCCGTCGGCGACCTGACGCGCACGCTACTCGTGGCCGGCGGCAGCCTTCGCGACGCCGATTACGCGTGGTTCCCGACACTCGCCGTGCCTGCGGCGGTCGTCACCACGACGGCCGCCGCGGCGGCGTCGTGGGTCGGCTCCCGAGCGGTCCTGCGGGCGACGCCCGCCCAGGCCCTCCTGGGAGCATCAATCCCTCCGGCCGAGTCGCGCCGCGCCGGCTCGCTCCGGCGACTGACGACCTTCGGGCTGATCGGCTTCGGCGCGCTCACGCTGGTTGCCGCCGCGGTCCTCGGGGAGCAGGGGGGGCCCGGCGGTCTGCTGCTCGCGACCCTAGGGGCGACCACGTCCGCGAGCGGCTTCCTGCTCGGTGCCAGGATGATCGTCCCGGCACTGGTGACGATGGTCGCCCGACTGCTCGGCGGCGACCCACCGAGCGTGGTGGCGGCGCGCAACGCCGTGCGCGAGCCCTCCCGCACCACCCGGTCCGTTCTCGGACTGGTCATCGGAGTGACTTTGGTGACGACCTTCACGGCGGGCTCCTCGGCACTGCGCGCCGCGGCCCGCTCCTGGGAGCTGACGCCGACCCAGGCGGTGCAGACCGATGAGATCCTGCGCAACGTGTCGGTGGTCATGACGTGCGTCGTCGTGGTCTCCTCCGCCATCGCCGCAGTGGGCTTCGCGAGCACGATGTCGCTGTCCGTGATCCAGCGAACGCGCGAGATCGGGCTGCTGCGAGCGCTCGGCTTCACCGCGGACCAGGTCCGGACGATGATCACCAAGGAGTCCATCGCCCTGTCGGCGACGGCGATCACCTTCGGGATGGCGCTGGGCCTCGTCTACGGCGCCCTCGGCGCGCAATCGATCGTGGGCTTCCAGACCGACGGGTTCGTCTGGGGTGTGCCCGGCGCGGTCCTGGCGTCCATCGCGTGCTGCGGCGTCCTGCTGGTCCTGGTAGCCTCCTGGGTGCCGTCGTCCCGTGCCGTGGCCGTCGCGCCCGTCGAGGCCCTCAGCGCTGACCGATGACGCCGAGCCGAGTCGGGGTGTCGGGCATCGTGGCCCGCGCAGGCACGGCTTGTCGTCGTGACGACCGGTCAGCCCCTCCAGGTGGAGGGGCGGGGCAGCACCGCCCCGACGCGGGCGGCGTAGTCGTCGTACGCCGCCCCGAACGTGCGCCGCAGGTCGCGCTCCTCGAACCGGATCCCGACCGCGATGTAGGCCGATGCACCTGCGGCGTAGAGCAAGTGCGACACGCCCATCGAAGGTGTGACCCAGACGCAGAGGATGAGCCCGGTCATCAGCGGGTGACGGACGAACGCGTGCAGGCCCGCGACCTGCAACCCTCTGGGGGCCCGGTTGCGCGAGCCGACGGCCCACCCCGCCTGCCGCAGCCCGACGAGCTCGAGGTGGTCCACCGCGAAGGTGGCACCGATGGACAGGGCCCAGCCGCCGGCGTAGAGCGCCCACAGCACCTCCGAGAACGGGCCGTCGACATGCCACACCCGACCACCGAAGGGTTGCCAGAAGACCAGGAGCATGGTGAGGGCGACGTCGGTGGCCAGCACGTACGTCGCACGCTCGAACGACGCCGGGACCCGCCGCCGCAGCCAGGTCTTGAACCGTTGACGCGCCATGACGGTGTGCTGGACCGCGAAGAGGAGCAGCAGGCTGAGATCGGTGGCGACCGCGGCGGCAGCACCCACCCGAGGGGTACCGTCCACCGTTCGCGGCACCACCACGTCGGCCAGGAAAGCCATCGTCCACGCCGTGACGACGATGAAGCCCGCCCACCCGAGCGCGGACACGGACAACCTTGGGAACTGTCGCATGGTGCGAGGCTGCCCGGCCCGGTCCTTCGGGCACAGCGTGGAACCACGGCACTTCGCCGGTCAGGACCGTTGCTGGGCGACGTACCAGGCGGCGAGCTGAGTGCGGGACCGGAACCCGAGGCGCAGGCGGATCCGCTCCACGTGCGACTCGACAGAACGCTCACTGAGGTGCAGCCGCTGGGCGACCTCGCGGTTGGTCAGACCCTGCGCTACCAAGGCCGCGACCTCGGACTGGCGTGGGGTGAGCCCTACCGGGGCCGCCTCCTGCAGTCGCCGCAGACCCAGGAAACGTCGAACCTGGTCGATCACGGCCCGCGAGTCGCCCATGGTCGGGAAGTGGGAGCGCCCGGACAGCTCGACCAGGCGAGCGCCGGGGATCCGGTCGGCGAGGAGCCGGCCCTGCGCCGGCGGGGCCGCCCGGTCCTGGTCGCGATGAAGCACCAGCGTCGGGGCGCAGATGCGAGCCAGAGCCTGGGTCACGTCGAGGCCGTACGCGAGGTCGAGCAGACCCACCGCTGTCTCGGCCGAGGATGCGGCTCGCT
>JBDIAL010000213.1:0-6439 GCA_039812405.1 Nostocoides sp. | reverse complement strand
GGGTGGGCCCCGTGGGGCTCGAACCCACAACCTACGGATTAAAAGTCCGCAGCTCTGCCAGTTGAGCTAGAGGCCCTTCGACCGGGAAGCCTACGGCAGGCGGCAGGGCCCGCCGGGTCATGCCGCCCGTGGAGCGTCCGCGCCCGTCGCCGGAGAGCCGTCGGTGTCAGACTGGGTGGCATGTCCAGCGAGCCCGGGCGCGCCGTGCCCCGCCGCCCGTTCCCGTTCGGGCCGGGCGCCATCGAGGAGTACGGCGGCATGACGCGCGGCCCGGCCGAGATCACCGAGGCCGCCCACGAGACCGCCGCCGTCATCGTCGGCGCCGGCCGGGCGGCCCACGATCCCGAGGTGACCCGACGGCTCGTGGCCCTCGTCGACGACCTCGGGATCTCGACGATCGCCGACCTGTGGAGCGAGCGGCCGGCACGGTCCCTGCCCGGCGCCCTCTGGCGGCTGTATGCCATCCGCGAGTGGGTGCGTCGCTCGCCGGCCGAGGTGAGCCGGGAGTATGCCGCGGGGATCCGCTTCACCGATGTCTCGCACGCCGTCGCCGGCGTCGCCGTCCCACCGGGCCCGGACGAGGTGCGCCGCCTCACCGACGACGTCCTCGCCGGTGTCTTCGAGGGGGACCTGGCCATCGCCCTGGACCGCGCGTCGGCGTTCTGTGCCGTCATCTCCGCCGGACGCGCCGATCTCGCGGGCGACGCCCACGGACCGACCGACGCGGGGCTCGCGGCGAGCACGCTGACCCGGCAGGCGGCGTCGATGCTCCAGACGAGCCAGGACCTCCACGCCTGTGCCCAGCTGTGGCGGGCCGGCGAGCTCGTCTGAGGCGCACGACAGCCACGGGCCAGGCCCTCTGCGCTGGAGCCGAAGGGCTCCAGCCGACGAGCGCGGCGGGGGAGTGACTCCGGCAGAGCCCACCCGTGCTTGGGGTGGAGGTGCTCTCCGACGGAACCCGGAGGTCGGGAACACCGGATGTCGGCGTTCGGTTAGAGTCGTGGGCGGTGTCGGGCTGCGGCAGCCCCGGGTCCCAAAATCAGCCGCTACGAGCGGCCACGCGCCGTGAGGCGCTCCCAGCCCGACACCACCACACCAGCCCGGTCGCACCCCGTTCGGGGACCGCGAGGGCCAGGCAGTCCGGCTCCTCACCACACCAGCCCTCTCGACAGCCCGGCCGCATCCCGCTCGGGCGCTCGTGACCTGGGCCGGGCGCGGCCCGCGGGGTACCCTCGCGGAACGCGATCCGGGGAGAGGCCACGGGTATGGACAAGGTCAGATCGGGCATACTGCGTAAAGCACCCGTACGCTCTTGTTAAAGGTTTCGTAAGGAACCGCCACTTGTGCCTCCGAGCGCCGATCGACCTTCCTACACTCGTTGACATGACAGGCCTTGACCAGCGGAACGATCTCGTGGACGCGGCTCTCCGCGACGAGATCGCTCTCGTCGGCGACCTCGTCGTGGCCGCCGCCGAGAGCGACGACCATCTTCCCCAGTCCGCCATCGACAAGATCCTCGGCGTCGAGCCGCCCCGACGGGGGCGCCTCGCGGCGGTGGCTACCCGTTCCTCCCGCCACCGCACCTGACCGCATCCGCCTCACCCCGCCTCAGCCTCCCCCCAGGCTCCTCGCGGAAGCGGTCATCGGGCCCGCTGTGCCACTCCCCCCACCGGCACAGCGGGCCCCTTCTTTTCCCGGACGGCCGAGTGGGCGGGTGGGCCGGTTCGGATGGTTCGGGCCCGTCGGTGCAAACTCCGGCCCCGGGGACGGTAAGTTGACCACGCATGCCCTGTGCCCCCTTCCGGAAGAGACGATCGTGGGTTTTCGCCTGACCCCGCAGGACACGAGTTTCTACGACCTCTTCGCGGCGTCGGCGAGATACCTCGTCCTGGGTGCCGAGCAGCTGACCGCCGTCCTCGGCGCCGACGCTGAGGAGCGCAAGGCCGTCGTCAAGCGGATGTACGAGATCGAGCACGAGGCCGACGAGGCGACCCACGCCATCATCCGGCGGGTCAACCAGTCGTTCATCACGCCGTTCGACCGGGAGGACATCCACTCCCTCGCCACGGCCATCGACGACTGCATCGACCACATGGACGCCGCCGTCGACCTCATCGGGCTCTACAAGATCGACGACATGCTGCCCCGGGTCGCCAAACAGGTCGAGGTGCTGTGCCGGATGGCCGAGCTGACCGCCGAGGCGATGCCCAAGCTCCGCTCGATGAAGGACCTGTCGACCTACTGGATCGAGATCAACCGCCTGGAGAACCAGGCGGACAAGGCATACCGGCGCCTGCTCGCCGAGCTCTTCAACGGTCCGAACCCCGACGCCATCATGGTCATGAAGCACAAGGAGGTCATCGACGAGCTCGAGGCCGCCGCCGACGCCTTCGAGACGGTGGCGAACAAGGTCGAGGGCATCGCCGTCAAGGAGTCCTGAGACACAGATGGACTCGGCCAGCCTGACGGGGGTCATCCTCGTCATCGCCCTCGCGATGGGGTTCAACTACACCAACGGCTTCCACGACTCGGCGAACGCCATCGCCACCTCCGTCTCCACCCGGGCGCTGACCCCGCGGATCGCGCTGCTCATGGCAGCGGCGGCGAACCTCTTCGGCGCCTTCCTCGGGACCAACGTCGCGGCCACCGTCGGCAAGGGGATCATCGTGGCCCCGGGGGGCTCGGCCGGCCTCGTCATCTGCGCCGGGGCTCTCGTCGGCGCCATCGGCTGGAACCTGCTCACGTGGTGGAAGGGGCTGCCCTCGTCCTCCTCGCACGCCCTCATCGGCGGCCTCGTCGGGGCGGCCCTCATGGCCGGCGCGGGGGTCCAGTGGCGGGGTGTCGTCGACAAGGTCCTCATCCCCATGGTCGTCTCCCCGGTGGCCGGCCTCGTCGTCGGCTACCTCGTCATGACGGGCATCCTGTGGATGTTCCGGCGCAGCAACCCGGGCCGGGTGAGCCGCGGCTTCCGCTACGCCCAGACCGTGTCCGCGGCCGCGATGGCCTTCGGGCACGGCATGCAGGACGCGGCGAAGACCGCCGGCGTCGTCGTCCTCGCGCTCACCGTCGGCGGCTACCACGACAGCGACTCCAACGCGATCCCGCTCTGGGTGCTCGTCCTGTCCGCCATCGTCATCAGCGCGGGCACGTATGCCGGCGGCTGGCGGATCATGCGCACCCTCGGCCGCCGGATCATCCACCTCGACCCGCCCCAGGGCTTCGCGGCCGAGGTGACCGCGGCCTCGATCCTCTACATCGCGACGGCCTTCCGCGCCCCCGTCTCGACGACCCACGTCATCACCTCGGCGATCATGGGGGTCGGCGCGACCCGCTCGGTCAAGGCCGTGCGCTGGAACGTCGCCAAGAACATCGTCGGCGCCTGGATCTTCACCTTCCCCGGGGCCGGGTCGGCGGCCGCCCTCGCGTATGCCGCCATCCACCTCGTCGTGCACGCCTGAGGCGATCCGTGGCCCCCGCCGAGGGGGCCAGCCAGGTCAGGGCAGGTGGCGCTCGACGGCCACGACGGCCGGCTCGGGGATCATCGCGAGATGGGTGACGAGCACCTCGCCCTTGTCCATCCCCTCCACGACGGCCTCCATCAGGCTGAGCCGGGCCTCCTGGGCGCCGGGTGCGCTCGCGTCGGCGAGGATCGCGAGGACGATGGGCAGGACGGGCCGATGGGAGCACAGGGCCGTCGTGGTGCCCCGCCGCAGCTCCCGGCGGGTGGCCTTCACCGCGCCGTTCGGGTCGGCCGCGAAGCCCTCCTCCGAGAGCGCGTCCCGGAGGCGCAGCCGGACGCCGCCGGCGATGGCATACGGGGCGAGGGTGTCCCGGCACCGCACCGAGGGCGAGGAGACGACGCGGTCGACGCCGTATGCCGTGAGGAGCGGCACGAGCGCGTCGGACCGGCGGCGGCCGAGGGCGTCGAGCGGACGGTCCGGGTCGGCGCCCCGCCAGGCCGAGCGGGGCAGGGCCCGGGCGTGGCGGACGACCGACAGGCTGCGGGTCTGCAGCATCCCCTGCTGGTCGGCCCGGACGACGGCG
The DNA here is from genome assembly GCA_039812405.1 of Nostocoides sp. Taxonomy (GTDB): domain Bacteria; phylum Actinomycetota; class Actinomycetes; order Actinomycetales; family Dermatophilaceae; genus Nostocoides. Next base: position 2,395 of record JBDIAL010000213.1, on the reverse strand, counting down.
GCGAGCTGCTCGCGGTCGCGGGCGTAGTCGAGGCGGTCGTAGGCGGTGGGCACGTCGAGCCAGGCCACCTCGTCGACCTCGTTGACCAGGCGCCCCTTGCCGCCGACCACCTGGGCGGCCCAGTAGCGCACCGTCTTCGCGGCGGGGGCGCCGTCGCGGTCGAGGACGACGTACTCGGCGCCGGGCAGCGGCACCCCGAGGCGCACCTTCAGGCCGGTCTCCTCGAAGGTCTCCCGCACCGCCGTGACCGGCCAGTCCTCGCCCCGGTCGAGCTTGCCCTTCGGCCACGACCAGTCGTCGTAGCGGGGGCGGTGGACGAGCGCGACCTCGAGCGCACCGTTGACGCGGCGCCACGGGATGGTGCCGGCTGCGGGGATGACGGCCATGGGGTGTCCGAGGTGCCCTAGCGCCGGCGCGCCTTGCGGATCCGCTTGCTGTGCATCTCGATGAGTGAGGCCTGGAGGTCCTCCAGCGGGGCGCCCGCCTCGTCGAGGTGGTGCCGGTTCCACCGGCCGTCCGGGCCGAGCCACCAGTGCTGGTAGTCGGGGCTCATCCCGCGGCGCACCAGGGCGGTGAGGTCGTCGATGTGCCGTTGGTCGGTGACCCTGACGAGCACCTCGACCCGACGGTCGAGGTTGCGGTGCATCATGTCGGCGCTGCCGATCCATGCCTCGGTGTCGCCGCCGTTGCCGAAGAGGAAGATCCGGGAGTGCTCGAGGAAGCGGCCGAGGACCGAGTGGACCGTGATGTTCTCCGACAGGTCCGGGACGCCGGGCCGGATCGCGCACGTGCCGCGGACCCAGATCTGGACCTGCACCCCGGCGCGCGAGGCCCGGTAGAGGGCGTCGATGAGCTGCTCGTCGACGATCGCGTTGAGCTTCATCGCGATCCAGGCCGGCTCGCCCTTCTCGGCGCGGGCCGTCTCCGCCTCGATCCGCTCGACGAGACCGGTCCGGACGGTGCGCGGGGCCACGAGCAGCCGCTTGAACTTGCTCCGTGGCGCCAGGCCGGACAGCTGGTTGAACAGCCGGGTGAGGTCCTCGCCGACCTGGGGGTCGACGGTCAGCAGTCCGAAGTCCTCGTAGAGCCGGGCCGTCTTCGGGTTGTAGTTGCCCGTGCCGATGTGGCAGTAGCGGCGCAGGCCGTCGCCCTCCTGCCGGACGACGAGGCACAGCTTGCAGTGGGTCTTCAGGCCGACGATGCCGTAGACGACGTGGACGCCGTAGGCCTCGAGCTTGCGCGCCCAGGAGATGTTGTTCTGCTCGTCGAAGCGCGCCTTGATCTCGACGACGGCGAGCACCTGCTTGCCCGCCTCGGCGGCGTCGATGAGGGCGTCGACGATGGGGGAGTCGCCGCTCGTGCGGTAGAGGGTCTGCTTGATGGCGAGGACCTTGGGGTCGGAGGCCGCCTGCTCGATGAACGCCTGCACCGACGTCGAGAACGAGTCGTAGGGGTGCTGGACGAGGACGTCCTGACGCCGCAGGCTCGCGAGGATGTCGCCGGTCTTGGACCGCTCGATGGGCGCGAGGTCGGGGTTGCTGCGCGACAGGAACGGCGGATAGTGCAGCTCGGAGCGCTCGAGGTCGGCGATGACGTTGAGCCCCCGCAGGTCGAGCGGGGCCGGCAGCCGATAGACCTCGGACTCGTGGACGCCGAGCTCGCGGACGAGCAGGTCCATGACGTGGTCGTCCATCGACTCCTCGACCTCGAGCCGCACCGGCGGGCCGAAGCGCCGCCGGGTCAGCTCGCGCTCGAGGACGGTGAGGAGGTTCTCCGCGTCGTCCTCCTCGACCTCGAGGTCCTCGTTGCGGGTCACCCGGAAGGTGAAGTGCTCGTGGACCTCCATGCCGGGGAAGAGCTGGTCGAGGTGGGCCGCGATGACGTCCTCGAGCGGGACGAAGCGGGCCTCGTAGGCGTCGGTGAGGGGGTCGCTCGCCGGCTCGACCCGGACGAGGCGGGGCAGCAGCGGCGGGACCTTGACCCGGGCGAAGTGCTCCTTGTCGGTGCGCGGGTTGATGAGGACGACGGCGAGGTTGAGCGACAGGCCCGAGATGTAGGGGAAGGGGTGGGCCGGGTCGACGGCGAGCGGGGTGAGGACCGGGAAGATCTGCTCGGTGAACAGGCTCCCGAGCCGCTCCTGCTCGGCGTCGGACAGCGCGTCCCACCGGACGATGCTGATGCCCTGGTCGGCCAGGTCGGGCCGCACGAGCTGGTGGAACACCTTGGTCTGCAGGTCGAGCAGCTCGTGGCTCACGGCGGCGATCTGGTCCAGCTGCTCGCGCGGCTCGAGCCCCGAGGTGGCCCGCACCGCGATGCCCGTCGTGATGCGCCGTTTGAGCCCCGCGACGCGGACCATGAAGAACTCGTCGAGGTTGGAGGTGAAGATGGCGAGGAA
>JBDIAL010000212.1:0-6461 GCA_039812405.1 Nostocoides sp. | reverse complement strand
CGGCGGCCCGGCCGTAGCGCCCCGCCGAGCGGGGCCCTCCGCTGGGTGGGGCCCTCCGCTGAGCGGGCGCCGCTCAGCGCACGAAGCCGAAGAGCGGGCTGTCCGGGTCGACCCGCGTCACCCGCAGCGGCGCGGCCTCCATCCGGGCGAGCAGGTCGGGCAGGCCGGCCGGCTCGCCGAGCTCGATCCCGACGAGGGCGGGACCGGTCTCGCGGTTGTTGCGCTTGGTGTACTCGAACAGCGTGATGTCGTCGTCCGGGCCGAGGACGTCGTCGAGGAAGCGGCGCAGGGCGCCCGGCTCCTGGGGGAACTCGACGAGGAAGTAGTGCTTGAACCCCTCGTGGACGAGCGCCCGCTCGACGACGTCGGCATACCGGGAGACGTCGTTGTTGCCGCCGGAGAGGACGCAGACGACGGTGCTGCCGGGCCGGAGGTCCAGCGGCGCCGGCGCGAGGCGCAATGCGGCGGTGGCGAGCGCACCGGCCGGCTCGGCGATGATGCCCTCGGTCTGGTAGAGGTCGAGCATCTCGACGCAGACGAGCCCCTCGGGCACCGCCGCGGTCGCCAGCCGGAGCCGGTCGGCGGCGGCGGACACCGCGGCATACGTCACCGTCCCGACCTGGCCGACGGCGGCACCGTCGACGAACAGGTCCACCTGCTCGAGACGGACCGGCCGGCCCGCTGCAAGGGCGGCGGCGAGCGACGCGGCACCGGCGGGCTCCGCGGCGAGGACGCGAGTGCCCGGCCGCCGCTCGGCGAGGAGGGTCATGGCCCCGGCGAGCAGGCCCGCGCCCCCGACCGGGACGACGAGGGCGGCGAGGTCGAGACCGAGCTCGGCCGCCTGTCGCACCACCTCGGCCGTCACCGTGCCCTGCCCGGCGATGGTCATGGGGTCGTCGAAGGCCGGGACGACGGTCGCCCCCGAGGTCGCCGCGAAGTCCGCCGCCGCGGCGGCCGCGTCCTCGTAGGCGTCGCCGGCGATGACGACCTCGACGCGGCTCCCGCCGAGGGCGGCGACCCGGTCGCGCTTCTGCCGCGGCGTGGTCCGGGGCAGGAAGATGGTCGCGTCGACCCCTGCCCGGGCGCAGGCGTATGCCACGCCCTGGGCATGGTTCCCCGCGCTCGCGCAGGTGACGCCGCGCCGCCGGCGCTCCGGGGCGAGGCCGTCGAGGACGGTGTAGGCACCGCGGACCTTGTAGGAGCGCACGGGGGTGAGGTCCTCCCGCTTGAGCCACACGTCGAGGCCCGTGGCCGCGGACAGCCGGGGGCTGTGCTGGAGGGGGGTCGGGGGCAGGACCCCGGCGAGCAGCGCGGCGGCCCGGTCGACGTCGGCAGCGGTGGGCGGCGAGGATGGCGGGAGGAGCGACGACGCGCCGGGCGCGGGGACGGGTGACGCGGTCACGCCCGTCACGCTAGACGAGTCATGCCCGGTGGTGTGACCGGTGCTCCTCCGGTGGTCCCGACATACCTCGACCGGTTGGAGGCTGGGTTGGGTGGAGGTATGCGATGTCCCTGCGGTGGTCCCCGCATACCTCGACCCGGCTCCCCCCACGGAGTTCTGCGCTCCCGACCGCCTCCGGCCACCACCTCCCACCGGGGAACGACCCAGCCGGCCCGCCACCCGCGGCGGGCCCACGGCGCGTCCCGCCCGACCCGCACCGCGGCGACGGGCGAGGATAGGGAGCACCATGAGCGACCACGACCCCTACCGCATCTGCGTCGTCTGCACGGGCAACATCTGCCGGTCCGTCATGGGCGAGGTGATCCTGCGCAACGCCCTCGAGGAGGCCGGGCTCGGCGGCCGGGTCGTCGTCGACTCGGCCGGCACGACGAGCTGGGAGGAGGGCAACCGGGCCGACCCGCGGACCGTCGCGACCCTCGCCCGGCACGGCCTGGGGAACAGCGGGGTGCGCACCCACGTGGCGCGCCGCTTCCAGCGGTCCTGGCTGCCCCGGCTCGACCTCGTCCTCGCCGCCGACCACGGCCATCTCACGACGCTCGACACGCTCGCCCGCTCCGAGGACGAGCGCGCGAGGATCCGGCTGCTGCGGTCCTTCGACCCGGCGAGCGTGGCGAGGGGGGACCTCGACATGGACGACCCGTGGTACGGCGGGCCGGCCGACTTCGAGCGGACCTACGCCGAGGTCGAGGCGGCGGTCCCCGGCATCCTCGCCTTCGTGTCCGAGGCGCTCGACGGGCCGGACCCGAGGGACCGGTAGCCGGCCGGCCGGCCGGTCACGGGATGATGGGACCCATGGACTCCCTCGCCGACGCGACCCCGCCGATCCCCCTCGGCGCGCTCGACGGCCGCTACCGCTCGTCGGTGGCGGCCCTCGTCGACCATCTGTCCGAGCCGGCCCTCAACCGGCAGCGCGTCCACGTCGAGGTCGAGTGGCTCATCCACCTCACCGACCACGGTGTCGTGCCGGGCGTGCGCACGCTGACCGAGGACGAGAAGGCGGCGCTGCGCCGGGTCGCCGCCGAGTTCGGGCCCGACGAGATCGCCGAGCTCGCGGCGATCGAGCGGGAGACCCTCCACGACGTCAAGGCGGTGGAGTACTTCCTCAAGGGCCGGCTCGCCCGGGTCGCACCCGACCCCGCGGACGCCGGCCTGGCCGAGCTGATCCACTTCTGCTGCACCTCGGAGGACGTCAACAACCTCTCCTACGCCCTCATGGTCAAGGGCGCGATGGCGCAGGTGTGGTCCCCCGCGGCCCACGCCGTCGTCGACCAGGTGGGCGACCTGGCCGAGCAGCTGCGCGGCATACCGCTCCTCGCGCACACCCACGGCCAGCCGGCGACGCCGACGACGCTCGGCAAGGAGCTGGCGGTCCTCGCCCACCGGCTCCTGCGGCAGCTGCGCCGCATCGACGCCGCCGAGCACCTCGGCAAGCTCAACGGCGCGACGGGCACCTACGGCGCGCACCTCGCCGCTGTGCCCGAGGCGGACTGGCAGGAGGTCTCGCGGACCTTCGTCGAGGGCCTCGGCCTGACGTGGAACCCGTTGACGACGCAGATCGAGAGCCACGACTGGCAGTCCGAGCTGTATGCCGACCTCGCCCGGTTCAACCGCATCCTCCACAACCTGTGCACCGACGTCTGGACCTACATCTCGCTCGGCTACTTCGCCCAGGTCCGGGGCCAGGGCACGGTCGGCTCGAGCACCATGCCGCACAAGGTCAACCCGATCCGCTTCGAGAACGCCGAGGCCAACCTCGAGGTCTCCAACGCCCTCCTCGACGTCCTCTCCGCCACCCTCGTCCAGAGTCGGCTGCAGCGCGACCTCACCGACTCCTCGATGCAGCGCAACATCGGCACCGCCGTGGGGCACTCGCTCCTCGCGCTCGACAACGTGCGGCGCGGGCTCGCGGGGCTCGACGCCGTGCCCGAGGCGATGGCCGCCGACCTCGACGCGAACTGGGAGGTGCTCGGCGAGCCGGTCCAGTCCGCGATGCGGGCGCTCGGCGCCCGGGGCGTGCCCGGCATGGACCAGCCCTACGAGCGGCTCAAGGAGCTGACCCGCGGACGGCGGATCACCGGCGACGACCTGCGCGACTTCATCCGCGGGCTCGGGCTGCCCGACGCGGTGCGCGACCGGCTGCTCACCCTCACCCCGCAGACCTACGTCGGGCTCGCCCCGGTGCTCGTCGACCACCTGACGGCGGAGCGGAACGCCTGACAGGGCCCGGGCCTACGCTGTCGCCATGAGGCAGGCCGGATCTCGCGACCCGGTGCCGCTGACCCCCCAGTCGCCCCTCGTCGCCCGGGCCGTCAAGGCCGCCGGGTGGATGCTGCTCGTGGGGGCCGTCGTCATGGTGCCGTGGACGGTCTACCTCGCGACGACCCTGCCGCGCCGCGTGCTGTCCGAGCACTACGCCCTGGCCTGGGCGGGGTTCGACGTCATGCTCTGCCTGTCCCTGCTCGCGACGTCCGTCTCCATCCTGCGCCGCGGCGGGTGGCTCCCGGCCCTCGCCTCGTCGACGGCGACCTTCCTGTTCGTCGACGCGTGGTTCGACGTCGTGACGGCGCCGACCCGGTCCGAGCTGCGGATCGCCGCCGCCTCGGCCCTGTTCGTCGAGCTCCCCACGGCGCTCGCCTGCGTCCTCATCTCGCTCCACGCCCAGGCGGTGAGCGACGCCCGGGCCGTGGAGGCGGCCCGGCACCGGCTGCGCCGGTTCCTCAGGTCCGAGCACGAGCGGTCCGACCACCACGACGCGACGCACGTGCGATGACCGCCGGAATACCCTAGGGGGGTATGCTGTTCTCCTGGCATCGAACCGATCCGAGGAGGACACCATGGCCGGGTATGCCGCCGACAAGGACGCCTACGTCAAGCGCCTCAAGCGCATCGAGGGGCAGGTCCGCGGCATCGCGCGGATGGTCGAGGAGGACACCTACTGCATCGACATCCTCACCCAGGTGAGCGCCGCGACGAAGGCGCTCCAGGCGGTGAGCCTCGGCCTCCTCGAGGACCACATCGGCCACTGCGTCGTCGACGCCGCCCGTGAGTCCGACAGCGCCGCCCAGGACAAGGTGCGCGAGGCGTCGGACGCCATCGCCCGTCTCGTGAGGAGCTGACCCGTCCGATGTCCGACCAGCTGGTCGACCTGTCCATCTCCGGCATGACGTGCGCGTCGTGCTCGGCCCGCGTCGAGCGCACCCTCAACCGCCTCGACGGCGTCGAGGCGTCGGTCAACCTCGCCACCGAGCGGGCGAGGGTGCGGTATGCCGAGCCGGTCACCGTCGAGGACCTCCTCGGCGCGGTCCAGCGGACCGGCTACTCCGCGACGGTGGTGCCCGACCGGAGCCGTCCCGCCCACCCCGGCCCCGGATCGGCCCCCGGCCACGACCGGCTCCCGGAGCACTCCGGCCACCCGGGTGGCGGTCACCCACGACCCGAGGACCACCTGGCCCACGACGTGGCCCCGGCGACCGCGCTGCTCCGGCGCGCCGTGCTCGCCGCCGTGCTCACCGCCCCCGTCGTCCTCCTCTCCATGGTCCCGGCCCTCGAGTCGCCCGCCACCCGATGGGCCCAGCTCGTCCTCGCGACCCCCGTCGTCCTCTGGGCAGCCTGGCCGTTCCACCGCGCGGCCGCCCGCAACGCCCGTCACGGCGCCTCGACGATGGACACGCTCGTGTCGATCGGCGTCCTCGCGGCATACGGCTGGTCGGTCGTCACGCTCGTCGCCGGGGGCCAGGGCCATCTCTACTTCGAGGTCGGCGCGGTCGTCACGACCTTCCTGCTCACCGGGCGCTGGCTGGAGGCCCGGGCCAGGACCCGGAGCCGGGGCGCCCTCCTCGCCCTCATGGACCTCGGGGCCAAGGACGTCGCGGTCCAGCGGATCGACGCCGCGAGCCGGGTGACGACCGAGGTCCGCATCCCCGTCGACGACCTGCGGGTGGGCGACCACTTCGTCGTCCGGCCCGGCGAGAAGGTCGCGACCGACGGCGTCGTCCTCGACGGCCAGTCGGCCGTCGACGCCTCGGTCGTCACCGGCGAGTCGGTGCCCGTCGAGGTCGGGCCGGGTGACCACGTGACGGGCGGGACCGTCAACGCCCAGGGCCGGCTCGTCGTCGAGGCGACCGCTGTGGGGGCCGACACGACCCTCGCGGCCATGACCCGGCTCGTGGAGCAGGCTCAGCTCGGCAAGGCGCCCGTCCAGCGGCTCGCCGACCGGGTGTCCGCGGTCTTCGTCCCCGTCGTCCTCGTCCTCGCCCTCCTCACCTTCCTCGGCTGGTGGGTCGGCAGCGGCGACCCCGCCCTGGCCCTCACCCACGCCGTCGCGGTCCTCGTCATCGCCTGCCCGTGCGCCCTCGGGCTCGCCACCCCCACCGCCCTGCTCGTCGGCACCGGCCGTGCCGCCCAGCTCGGCGTCCTCATCAAGGGTCCGGAGATCCTCGAGGACACCCGCCGGGTCGACACCGTCGTCCTCGACAAGACGGGGACCGTCACGACGGGAGAGCCCGTGCTGACCGGCGTCACGACGACCGACCGCCTGTCCGAGGACGCCGCGCTCCGGGCGGCCGCCGCCGTCGAGTCCGGCAGCGAGCACCCCATCGCCCGGGCCGTCGTGGCCGCCGCGCACGCGCGGGGCCTCGACCTCCCGCCCGTCACCGGCTTCCGGGCCGAGGCCGGCGCGGGGGCCGTCGCCTCGATCCGGGGCACCGAGGTGACCGTCGGCAAGGCGTCGCTCTTCCCGGTCGTCCCCGACGCGCTGCGCACCGGTCACACCGGCTCGACGGTCCTCGTCGGCTGGGACGGCGCGGCCCGGGCCGCCCTGACCGTCGCCGACACCGTCCGGCCCACCTCGGCCGCCGCGGTCCGGGCGCTCGCGGACGAGGGGCTCACGGCATACCTCCTCACGGGGGACAACGCGGCGACCGCCCGGGCCGTCGCCGCGCAGGTCGGGATCGACCCCGCGCACGTCCTCGCCGACGTCGCGCCGTCCGCCAAGCACGCC
>JBDIAL010000211.1:0-6471 GCA_039812405.1 Nostocoides sp. | reverse complement strand
TCGCGCACCAGCTGGCAGACCGGGCAGATGGGAGGGAGGTCGACCACGGCCGAAGACATCCCCATCCTCACCGGCGCTGAGGTCCGCCAACTGAAGGAACGCCACGCCCTAGTCGTCTCGGAGAACGGCAAGCCGATGATCGCCCGGCTCACCAGATGCATGGACGGCCGCGCGGGTCGTGCCCTCCTGGCGCAGCAGGAACACGCCAGAACCCTCATCGGGCACAGCCGGCACGCCAACACGGTGTCGGCCTACGCCCGCCGAACCGCCGCCCTCGTCGAGGCTCGCCGGAGGGGCCTGTCCAACGACGTTCCTTGAGCACGGAGACGACCATGAAGCCGATGAGTAACCCAGACCCGAACCCCGGCCCGATGGTGGCGTCGTTCCCCAATCCCGGTCGACAGCTCGAGCAGGCGTACCGGGAGCTCGACATCGCCCTCAATGGAACCGACGAACAGCGCAAGGCGCTGGGCAGCCTCAAGATGCTTCCCCGGCCCTGGGACCCGGACAGTCTCACCCGGCCTCAGCTACGGCGCGAGCTCTGGGACTGGCTCGAGGCCTTCACCATCTGGCTCAACACCGAGTACGTGTGGGACATCGCCGGGGTCGTCCCACACTGCTGGCCCCAGCACCCGCACCTGGTGCGGGAGCTGGCCGTGTTGGCCGACCAGCGTCGTCGAGCAGCGCTGGCGCTTGGGAGCGACGCACTCGAAGAGTGGCACCGCTACGCCCTCCCGGCGTTCGTCGACCGTATGCGCCAACGGGTCAAGAACCACTGCGAGGACGGACACCAGCAGTGGCCGGCCAAGGGGCGCCATTCGCGCCACCTCGCCGAGCCGGCAACGGCCCAGCGAGAGCACTCCTACGGACAGGACGCCGCGGCGCACCGGCGCCCTGAGCCGGCGCGCCAAGAGCAACCGGCGCCACGGCTGCGAGTTGTTGACGGCGAGACCATCGACACAGAGACCGGCGAGGTCGTCGACGACTAGGCCTGCGAGACGGGTCCAAGTCCCCGGCACGGGATTGGTTCTGCTACGTGCGGAGCGTCCCCGAAGTCTCGATCGTCTTTCCGGTACCAGGCTCAGCCGTCATGTAGACGCCGGTGACCGGTTCCCGCAGCACCTCGCGCGAGCTGCTGGCCAGCCTGGTCGCGCCCGTCTACGTCGACGTACCAGCTGGCGTTGGTGCCTGCCTCCAATCGAAGGCAGCGCGGGTCCGAACCGTTCCTCCTCGGGACGAACACCATCACCCCGCCCCGACAATGGACCGCCACCCGTTCGACTGACATCGGCGCGGCCGTGATTGGTGACCTGCAAGCCGACCACCCCGGGCCGTGCCGTCTCAACGTGTTGAGGTCAAGGGCATTTTGCTCAGCTGTGATCGGCCCGACGTGGGACAGGCCGCGAGCAGTAGCGATACTGCGTGGCGCTGCGGCCCGCGAAGGTCATGCGGTTCAACGTAGTGGCACGGCTACGTCACCAGGACGACAGGTCCGGGAGAGGCGCGCTAGGCCACCAAGTCGTCGATGAGGGCCTGGACGCGCTTCTTGATCTCGTCGCGGATGGGTCGGACGGCGTCGACGCCCTGCCCGGCCGGGTCCTCGAGTTCCCAGTCCTCGTACCGCTTGCCGGGGTAGATCGGGCAGGTGTCGCCGCAGCCCATGGTGATGACGACGTCGGAGGCCTGGACGGCTTCGTTGGTGAGGATCTTGGGCTTCTCCGCGCTAATGTCGATGCCCTCTTCGAGCATGGCCTCCCGGACGGCCGGGTTGATGGAGTCGGCGGGCGCGGACCCGGCGGACCGGACTTCGACGGCGCCGCCGGACAGGTGGTGTGTGTAGGCGGCGGCCATCTGGGAGCGTCCGGCGTTGTGGACGCATACGTACAGGACGGATGGGCGGGTGGTGGCCTGGTCGGTGCTCATGGGGGTCTTCCTGGTGGGTGGGGTCAGTGGAGGATGTCGCGCAGCAGGGTGGTGACGCGGGCTTGGAGGTCGTCGCGGATGTCGCGGACGACCTCGATGGGTTGCCCGGCGGGGTCGGCGACGTCCCAGTCCTCGTACCGCTTGCCGGGGAAGATCGGGCACGCGTCGCCGCAGCCCATGGTGATGATCGCGTCGGCGGCGCGGACGACGTTGTCGGACAGCGGCTTGGGGTAGGCGGTGGTCAGGGCGATGCCGCGCTCGGCGAGAACCTCGATCACGAGAGGGTTGATCTCCCCTGCGGGCGCGGATCCGGCGGAGCGGACGTGGACGCGGCGGGCGGACAGGTGCTCGGCGAGGGCGGCCGCCATCTGGGACCGGCCCGCGTTGTGGACGCACACGAACAGCAGTTCCGGGACGGCCTTGGCGACCCGGCCCTCGGCCTGCGCCGCGGACATCAACTGTTCCTTGGCCTGCCGGGCGACCAGGATCGGCAGGTACGTCTTGATCGTGGAGACCGGTTCGAGGACGCACCGGGCGGCCTGGACGGCCGCCTGGACGCTCTCGCGGGAGAAGACCCCGTCGTAGGAGTAGGCGAGGTCGTCGACGATCGCGCCGTACGGGTCGGTGGCGTGGAGGGTCATCGGGTGCTCCTGGGTGTGGCGTCAGCGGCGTGGGGGATGACCACGTCGTCAGCCGTGGCGCTGACGTCCGGGTAGAGGCCGAGCGTGACCGCGACGCCGCTGGCGAGGCCGACGAGTTGGGCGGCGATGAACGCGACGGCGGAGCCGGGGGCGATCCCGGCGAAGGTGTCGGAGAAGATCCGTCCGACGGTGACTGCGGGGTTCGCGAACGAGGTGGAACTGGTGAACCAGTACGCGGCCCCGATGTACGCACCGACGGCGGGGGCGGCGATCGCGCCGCGGCCGGTCCGGACGAGGGCGAAGATCAGCGCGAGGAGCCCCGCAGTCGCGACGACCTCGGCGAGCAGGTGACCGCCGGTGGCCCGGTCCTTGGTCGAGATGGACGTGCCCACCTCGAACATGGCGTTGGCCAGCACGGAGCCACCGATCGCGCCGAGGACCTGCGCGACCGTGTACGCGCCGACCTCGGGCAGGGTGAGCCCGTGCCCGGTACGGCGGCCCAGGAACCAGTCGGCCACGGACACGACCGGGTTGAAGTGGGCGCCGGAGAGAGGCCCGAACAGCAAGATGAGGACCGTGAGGCCGAGGACGGTCGCGGTGCTGTTTTCCAGCAGCTGCAGGCCGACGTCGTTCGGGGACAGCTGCTGTGCGGCGATGCCGGACCCGACGACCACCGCCACGAGCAGGGCTGTGCCGAGGAACTCGGCGAGCAGTCGACGGGTCAGCGGCGGTGCGGACAGGGTCACGGCTTCATGTTGACGCCACGGAGACGTCTCAGTCAAACTTGAGGCAATGAACATTGAGCAAACTGAGTCGGTGGAGGTGCGGGTCAACGTCTACGCGGCCCTCGCCGACCCGACGCGCCTACGGATCGTCGACCTGCTCACCGTTGGCGACGCCACGTCCACCGAGATCGGCGCCGCTCTCGGGGTCATGTCGAACCTGCTCGCACACCACCTCAAGGTCCTCGAACAGGCCGACCTGGTGGTCCGGCGTAGGTCCGAAGGCGACGGCCGTCGGTCGTACTACGCGCTCGGCCCGGCCGCGGCCGGAGTGACCGGGCAGAGCATCCTGGGCACCCCGTCGCGGGTGGTGTTCGTGTGCACCGCGAACACGGCCCGCTCGCACCTGGCGGCTGCGTTGTGGCGCCAGGCCAGCCCGATCGACGCGGCGTCGGCGGGCACCCACCCCGGGGAGCGAATCAACCCCGGCGCCATCGCCGCCGCCATCCGGCACGACCTGCCGCTGCTCGACGCCGCACCCCAGCCACTTGACCTGGTCGTGCAGGACGGCGACTTGGTCATCACCGTGTGCGACCGCGCTCACGAGGAGCTTGGCACGGCCGGGTGGGCGCACTGGTCCATCCCGGATCCGGTCCCGGCCAGCACGACGGCGGCGTTCGACGCCGCGTGCGAAGACCTCGCCGCCCGAGTCAGCGCGCTCGCTCCCCGGCTGGCGAAGGCGTCCTGAACCCCCTGCCAGGACGACTGAGGCCCGAACCATCCCCTGTGGTTCGGGCCTCTTCGTGCACGCGGGTCAGGCTGGGCAGCACACCGGCTGCGGGGCGCACCCCACGACCGCGGCGGGTGCGGGCCTGGCCAGCAGGCGAACCCTGTCGGCCACCTGCGCCATCGCCGCTCGCCACTGAGCCAGCGCGGACGGCTGTCCCGTTCGAGCGAGCGTCACGAGCCGGTGCCGGTCGGCCTCCCGGAGCAGGTCCTCACGGCGCGCCTCGGCCATCAGGCCGGACAGGTACGGGTGCATGGCGTTCTCCTCTCAGCAGCACGCCGCAGCGGGCTGCTTCTGCTTCACGTCGGCGGGGATGTCGGTGGCGGTGGCGTCCGTGGCGCAGCAGATGCCGTCGCCGGAGACGTCGGACAGGTCGAGGCTGGTCTTGCCCTCCAGGTCTGCCCGGGCGTCGCCGGTGACGGTGTAGACCTCCCACGGCTCGGAGCCCGGGCCGGTGACCCAGACCTTGTCCTGGACGGCGTAACAACACGTCGTGTTGTCCTCGACGCGGGTCGCGAGCCCGGCGTCGGCGAGCCGGTTCGACGCGGCGGCGACCAGGTCGGTCGACTCGACCTCGACGCCGAGGTGGTCCATCCGGGTGTCCTCGCCGGCCTGGCCTTCCAGCAGGACCAGCTTCAGCGGCGGCTCGGCGATCGCGAAGTTCGCGTAGCCGGGACGGCGCTTGGCCGGGGTCGTGTTGAACAGGCGCGAGTAGAACTCGATCGACCCCTCGAGGTCAGAGACACGCAGTGCGAGCTGCACACGGGACATGAGGCTTCCTCCAAGACTTAGATGTTGGTCTATGCGTGTCGACACCTTGCCACCTGACTTAGACCTCTGTCAATATGTACGCGTGTCTAAGTCTGTGATGGTGGAGTTCCCGGTGATCCAGCCCGACAGCGCGTTGGCGTGCTGCGCGCCGCTGGCTCGTGAGCCCATGACCGCCGACCAGGCCGAACAGGTCTCCGGCCTGCTCAAGGCCGTCGCCGACCCGGTCCGGCTCCGGCTCATGTCGATGGTCCTGTCCCACGAGGGCGGCGAGGCGTGCGTTTGCGACCTCACCCCCGCATTCGACCTGTCCCAGCCGACCATCAGCCACCACCTCAAGGTGCTCCACGAGTCCGGGCTGCTGGACCGGGAGAAGCGCGGCGTGTGGGTCTACTACAAGGCCAAGCCGGAAGCGATGGCCGCCATGACCAACCTGTTCGCGAGCGTCAACGGCACGTCTGCGGACTGCTGACCATGCCCACCGACAGCGACGTGGTCGTCCTGCCGTTGACGCAGGAGAACTGGGCCGAAGTCGAAGCGATTTACCGGGCCGGGATCGCAACCGGCCACGCCACGTTCGAGGCGAACCCGCCCACGTGGGAGGACTTCGAAGCGACCCGCCTTCCTGACCACCGGCACGTCGCCATCGACCCGTCCGGAGCCGTCCTGGGGTGGGCCGCCGCCGTCCCCGTCTCCGACCGGTGTGTCTACGCCGGAGTCGTCGAACACTCGGTCTACATCCATCCCGACGCCCAAGGCCGCGGCATCGGGCGTCTCCTGCTCGATGCGCTCATCGAGTCGACCGAGGAGGCCGGGATCTGGACCATCCAGTCCGGCATCTTCCCCGAGAACACCGCAAGCCTCGCCCTCCACGCCAAGGCGGGATTCCGGACCGTCGGCACCCGCCAGCGCGTCGGCAAGATGATCCACGGCCCGCTGGCGGGTCAGTGGCGCGACGTCGTCCTGCTCGAACGCCGCAGTCCCACCGTCACCTGACGCCGCAGCAGTCCCTCCCGACCGGTCCGGACCCTCAAGCCGCACCCGACCATCCCGATCGCCACCGCGGGTCAGCCCGCCGAGACGCGCGGAGTGTTCAGCACTTTCCTGCATGCCTCGGTTCCGGTCCGTCAGCGGCGAGTCGGTCGCGGTCCCGGTCGCCGCGTGCTCTTGATCGACCGGTCGGCGTGTTCCTGGCCAGGGACTGGGGGACGCGCGGTGACCGGTGGAGGAGCGGACGGCGCGACGTCGATGGGCAGGGTGGCCACGAGCCGGTATCGCAGGTCTTGAGCGGGCAGAGCCGCCAAGGGTTCGTCCTCGACGAGCCGCCGTACAGTGGCGGGCACGTCGTGGCCGTCGTTGTGGGCCAGCTGCATCATCGCGGCAAGGGCCGGCCAGTCGGCCTGGGAGGTCAGTCGCGGGTCGACCTCGGAGGCGAGTGCTGCCCACCGCTGAGCCGGGACATCCTGGAGCGCAGCGGTCAGGCGATCCTTGACGCGGGCGGTCTCGTCGAGCCGGGCCCGGGCCGCGGCCCGCGGGTCGCGGTTCCATGTCACGACACTGGCCGCGAGCCGGGAGCGGGCCGCGGCGGGGGACAGCGTCAGCCGGGAGGCGACGGTGTCGATGCCGGGGG
>JBDIAL010000210.1:0-6510 GCA_039812405.1 Nostocoides sp. | reverse complement strand
GCCACGACCCAGGGACCCCGCACCTCGAGTTCCCCGGCCGAGAGGCCGTCGCGCGGCAGCGTCCTGCCGTCGTCGTCGACGGCCCGCACCTCGATGCCGGGCACGGGTCTGCCGGTGCGGGTCCGCCAGTACCACTCCTGCCTGCCGCGGTCGACGGCAGGCGGCCGTGCGATCGCCGCGAGCGGGGACGTCTCGGTCATGCCCCACGCCTGATAGAGCTCGACGCCCAGGGACTGGTAGTCCCGCAGCAGTTGTTCCGGGACGGCGGATCCCGCACACGAGACGACCCGCAGCGAGGAGAGGTCGACGCCGTTCTCCGTCGCGTGATCGTAGACGCCGCGCCAGACGGTCGGCACCCCGCCGGACACGGTGGGCCGCTCCTTGGCGATGAGAGGGGCCAGCAGCTCCGGCTGGAGGTGCCGGTCGGGCAGGATCATGGAGGCGCCGGCCAGCCACGCGGCATACGGGAAACCCCACCCGTTGGCGTGGAACATCGGCACCACCTGGAGGAGCCGGTCGGAGTCACCGATCCCGAAGCCCGCCGCCGTGAGGTTGACCATCGCATGAAGCCACACCGAGCGGTGGCTGTAGACGACACCCTTGGGCAACCCGGTCGTACCGCTCGTGTAGCACATGAGCGCCGGCGCCCTCTCGTCGACATCGCCCAGGGCGGCCGGCTCGGCGTCGGCGAGGAACTCCTCGTAGCCGACGAGGTCGATCGACGTCGCCGCCCGGGCCGCCGCCAGATCCATCTCGCCCGCGATGACGACGAGCCGCACCCCGGGAGTCCGCCCCAGCACGGGGGCCAGCGTCGCCCACAGGCTCGCGTCGACAAGGACGACCCGGTCGCCCGCCTCGTTGATGATCCAGGCCACCTGGTCCGCGAAGAGCCGGATGTTGACGGTGTGGAGCACGGCTCCCGCGGCGGGCACCGCGAAGTACGCCTCGAGGTGCGGCTGGGTGTTCCACATGAACGTCGCCACGGGCTCGCCGGGACCGACGCCGGCTCCGCGCAGCGCCCCGACGAGCCGACGGACGCGGGCCAGGACGGCGGCATACGACGTGCGCCGCACCTCGGAGCCGTCGAAGACTGCGAGCTCGACGGGACCGTGGAGCGCCTCGGCGTGGCGGATGATCGCGGGCACGCCGAGGGGGAAGTCGTCCTGCATGGTGGAGAGCATCGGGTGGCCTTCGTGGGTGTGGCGGGGGCGGACGGGCTTGATAGCGTTCAGCCGACGACCGCCGAGGCACCGGCCTCGTGGGCCGCGAGGAAACCGAGCACGGCGGCGAGCACGTCGTCGGTCGCGTCGGTGAGCAGGATGTGTCCGGCATCGGGCAGCACGCGGACCTCGGCGTGGCGGATGAGGCCGGCGAGGACATCGGCGTTGGCGAGAGGGACGAGGCGGTCGGCGCCGCCGTGGACGACGAGCACGGGGAGGGTGAGCTCGCCCAGGCGGTCCGCCGTGCCGGGGTACCGGCCGATGGCGGCGAGCTGGGCGAGATAGCCGACGCGGCTCGTCGGGCGGGTCATCCGGTGCTCGATGTCCTCCGCGATGTCCGCCGCGGGCGTGCTCGACGCATACACGATCTCGGCCGATCGCTCGGCGGCCTCGCGCGCCGGAAGAGTCGCGAGCTCGGCGATATGGGTGGCGACCTCGGGGGTGAACGGAATGGCCGCCGCACCACCGGGAGACGTGCATCCGAGGACGAGGGAGCGCACGAGGTCCGGCCTGGTCAGCGCCAGCTCCTGGGCGACGAGCCCGCCCATCGACCAGCCCGCCACGTGCGCGGGGCCGAGGCCGGCCGCCACGATGACGGCGGCCGCGTCCTCGGCCATCCGCTCGATCGTGAGGATGTCCTCGGGAGTGGACGGCACCGCTGGCGGCACGTCGCTGCGGCCGACCCCGCGGTTGTCCAGCTCGATGACGGTATGCCGTGCCGCCAGACCGGGCACGATGCGCCGGTTGGCCTCCGACGGATACCCCAGCCCCTGGATGAGCAGCAGCGGGGTGCCCGACCCGGTCGCGTCCCAATGGATCCTGGCCCCGGGCCGATCGAGCAACGGCATGGTCACTCCCCGGTGAAGGTCGGCCGGCGCTTCTCGAGGAAGGCGGTGAACCCCTCGACGTAGTCCCTGGTCCGAGAGGCCCGGGACTGCGCGGTCGCCTCGAGCTCGAGGACGGCGGCGAGCGTCGGTGACGTCTCGCCGATCGTCCGGACGATGGCCTTCGATTCGGTGAACGCACGGCCGGGGCCTCGAGCGACGGCGCGGGCGTACGTGCGGGCCGTGGTCAGGAGGTCCTCCGCCGGGACAGCACGCGAGACAAGGCCGGCCGCGGCGGCCTCCGCGCCGGACAGGAAACGTCCCGAGTAGATCAGATCCATCGTCACGGCGGTGCCGAGCCGCTGGACGAAGGCGAGGTGGGCCCCGGAGTCGAGGACGGCCCCGATCGTCCCGAACGGCGAGCCGAACTTGGCGGTGTCGGCTGCGATGACGACGTCGCACGCCAGCGCGAGCCCGAGCCCCGTGCCCAGGCAGGCACCCTGGACGGCGGCGATCGTCGGGATGGGCAGGTCCGCCACGGCCTGGATCATCGGGTTGAAGGTCTCGGCGAGGACCTGCCCGCCGTCCTCGTCACCCGGCTGGGCCCCGCCGATGTCGCGGCCGGCGCAGAAGCCGCGCCCCTCGGCGGTGACGAGGAGGGCACGCGCGCCGCGCTCACGGGCGGCCTGGACCCCGGCGAGGATCTGGTCGACCATATCCGGGGTCATCGCGTTGAGCTGCGCCGGCCGGTTGAGAACGATCTCGGCGCATCCGTCGACGCTGACGAATCTGGCGAGCGTGTCGGCGGGGTCGCCGGAACGGGGTGCCGTCGTGGGTTCGGTGCTCACGTCATGGTTCCTCTTGATCGGATCGGTGTGGTCGGTCTCGGCCGGCGGACCGGGCCTCGCGGCGGCGGCGGCGCTCCTCGAGGAAGGCTGTCATCCGCTCGCGCTTGTCCTCGCTCTCGAAGAGCAGCGCCTGGGCTGTCATGTCGTAGAGCGTCGTCGCGGGCCGATGGAGCCGCATGGCCACCTTGGTCAGCTCGAGGGCGCGCCACGACTGACGGGCGACCTGCCCGGCCATCTCGAGCGCGACCTCCATCAGCTGCTCCGGTGTCGTGAGCCGGTCCACGAGGCCTGCGGCGGTCGCCTGCTCGGCCTGCAGGATCTCGCCGGTGTAGAGCATGCGCCGGGCGAGCGGGACCCCGACCGTCCGGGCCAGGCGCCAGTTGCCTCCCGCGCCGGCGAGGATGCCGAGGCCGAGTTCCGGTTGACCGAACCGCGAGCGGTCGGAAGCGACCCGGAGGTCACAGGCGAGGGCCAGCTCGCATCCGCCGCCGAGAGCCGGTCCGTCGATGGCCGCGATGGTCGGCCAGCGGTGCTCCTCGAGACGTTCGAAAAGCGTTGCGTTGACGCCACGCAGGCCGATCTCGGCGTCCCGCTCGAGCAGTTCGGCGATGTCGGCGCCCGCGACGAAGACACCGGGCGTCGTTGAGTGGATGACGAGGATGGAAGGCTCGTGCCGAAGGTCGGCGAGCACGTCGGTGAGCTCGTCGCACAGCGCCTGGTCGAGTGCGTTCAGCTTCTCCGGGCGGTCCAGCCCGACCCGGACCACCGCACCGTCGCGCACCACGGTGGTCAGCGACATGCGAACTCCGTCACGTCCACCTGTAGAACCCCTGCCCCGTCTTCTTGCCGAGTTTTCCCTCGGCGACCATGTCGCGGAGCAGCTGTGGCGGCTCGAACCGCGGCCCGAGTTCGGTCGCGAGGTACTCGGCGATCCCGAGGCGGACATCGTGTCCGACGAGGTCCCCGAGTCGGCACGGGCCCATCGGATGGCGGTAGCCGAGTTCCATGGCCTTGTCGATGTCCTCCGGCGAGGCGACACCCTCCTGGACCATGCGTACCGCCTCGAGCCCGAGTGTCACGCCGAGCCTGCTCGTGGCGAAGCCCGGCGAGTCGCGGACGACGACCGTCTCCTTTCCGAGGCGCTGCGCCGCGTCCTGAACCCGATCGAGAGCGTCGTCGTCGGTGTCAGCGCTGCGGACGACCTCGATGAGCGGCTGCGCCGGCACGGGATTGAAGAAGTGCATCCCGACGAGGCGTCCGGGTCGCCGCAGGCTCCGCCCGAGGCGGGCGAGGGAGAGCGAGCTGGTGTTGCTCGCGAGCACGGCGTCGTCGACCAGCACGGACTCGATGCCCGACAACACCTCCGTCTTCACCTCGAGGATCTCGGGTACCGCCTCGACGACGAGCCCGCAACCCGACAGGGCATCGCGTTCGGTCGCCGCTGTGAGCCGGTCCAGCAGCTCCTCCGGTGTGGCGGACAGCTTGCCGCGCCGCACGGCTCCGTCGAGGCTGGCCCTGACGAGCGTGAGAGCCCGGCTCAAGGTCTCGGGAGTGGACTCGACGAGGACGACATTCGCCCCCGAGGCGAGCAGGACATGGGCGATGCCCGAACCCATCGTGCCCCCGCCGACGACGCCCACGGTGCCGAGGTTGGCCCCGTCGGCGGCTTCCGAGTCGCGGGCGTCGTCCATCACAGCTCGTAGACGTAGTAGGTGGTGACGTTCGAGCTGCCGCGAACCTCGTGCACGCCCGTCACCTTGAAGCCGACCGACTCGGCCGTGTGCCGGCCCACGGCGTTCCAGGCCGCCACGGAGGTCCGGATGACGCGTCCCTCCGAGATGGACCTCGCTCGGTTGATCACGGTCTGCGCGAAGTCTCGGCTGAGGTGCCGCCCGGTGTACTGGGGCGCCAGACCGAGCGCGCAGTCCAGCCGGTCGGGATGGGCGGGGAGACCGATCGGTCGTGCTGCCTCACCGAAACAGCAGTAGCCGATGAGCGCACCCTCGTCGTCGCGGACCGCCCAATAGCCCTCGTCGGGGCGGGGCGCCTCG
Source organism: Nostocoides sp. (assembly GCA_039812405.1). Classification (GTDB taxonomy): domain Bacteria; phylum Actinomycetota; class Actinomycetes; order Actinomycetales; family Dermatophilaceae; genus Nostocoides. The sequence continues at coordinate 1,567 of JBDIAL010000210.1, read as the reverse complement.
AGGGAGTCCTGGACGGCCCACGGCCCTGGCGTGCGCCACATCGCGATGTCGAGCCCGTCCTCGATGGACAGTTCCCCGACATGGTAGGGCGCGACTGGGATCGAGCGGACGGCATTCATGGGTCACTCCTGTCGTGGGCGGGGTAGAACAGCACCCTCGGTGCTGGTCGGCTGCGGGCCCGCGGGAACGGCCAGCATCAAGGTGAACGTTCTTTCGGTAATTATGCACACCGGGCGCGTCCGATGCGAGACCCAAGCCGCCGCCAGTCGGCGGTGAGCCTGCTGAGAGCCCATACTGATCCGCATGACTGAAACGAGCGTCGAGCCACCTCGCGCCAAACGCCGTCGGGGGCGCCCCGGGTACGACCTGGAGGGCCTGCTGGCCGTCTCGGTCGACGTCTTCACCCGTAAGGGCTACGACGGGACGACGATGGAGGACCTCTCTGAGCGTCTCGGTATCTCCAAGTCCGCCATCTACCACCACGTGTCCGGCAAGGGCGAGTTGCTCGAGTTGGCATTGAGCCGCGGGCTCGACGAACTCGAGGCGGCGGCCCGGCGGTCTGCCACCCTCGAGAACGTCTCCCCCATCGATCGGCTCGAGTACCTGCTCCGCGAAAGTGTGCGCGTGCTCATGGCCCAGAAACCGTTCGTCACTCTGCTGTTGCGGGTGCGAGGCAACACTCCGGTCGAGCGCGCGGCACTGGAGCGGCGTCGTGCCTTCGACAGGTACGTGGCGGATCTTGTCCGGGAGGCCGCACAAGACGGCTCCGTGCGGCCCGGCTTCGATCCGGGCGTGGCCGCGCGACTTCTCTTCGGAATGGTCAACTCGCTCGTCGAGTGGGTCCGTCCCCAGCCGGGCGACCTCGACGGTGCTGACCGGCTGGCGGACATGTTGTGCATGCTGGCCTTCGACGGACTCCGGCCCGACCCGATGCCAAGGCCCTGACGACGGGGCCGGCCGATGACCGCACGGCGACGGGTCCGACCCCAAGGCCCGCCGCAGAGCCCAACTGCACCACTTCACAACGCAAGGAGGACAACGTGCAGCAGCGGTATGCCGACCAGTTCCCCGCGCTGAGCTTCGAGAGCTCGGTGCCGGGGATCCTCGAGATCGTGATGAGTCGCCCCGGCAAGCTCAATGCTGCCGATCGCCGGATGCACCGTCAGCTCGCCGACGTCTGGCTCACCGTCGACCGCGACGAGGAGGTCGATGTCGTCGTCGTCCGGGGTGAGGGCGGCGCATTCTCCGCCGGTGGTGACTTCGACATGATCGACGACATCATCGGGGGGTTCGATGATCGCGCGACCGTCTGGCGCGAGGCGCGGGATCTCGTCTACAACCTCATCAACTGCTCCAAGCCCGTCGTCTCCGCGATGGAGGGCGCTGCCGTCGGCGCTGGGCTCGTGGTGGGTTTGCTCGCGGACATCTCGATCGCGGCTCGGAGCGCTCGGATCATCGACGGGCACACGCGGATCGGCGTCGTCGCCGGAGACCACGCGGCCATCGTGTGGCCGCTCCTCTGCGGCCTCGCCAAGAGCAAGTACCACCTGCTCCTGTGCGAGCCGAT
>JBDIAL010000209.1:0-6528 GCA_039812405.1 Nostocoides sp. | reverse complement strand
CTCGCGGTGCCGTCAGGCCGGGTCGGCCTCCCGCTCATGAACCGGGTGCTCGCCGGCGTCGGCCGGCTGGTCGCCGCCCGGACCGTGTGCACCGCGATGAACGTGCTGCCGGCCAGCGTCCCCGCGGACGGCTCCATGGCGGAGGCGATCGCGGGCGCCCGGGCCGAGCAGGAGCAGCTGCGCCGCCACCCGTTCGAGCGCCAGGAGTGGCTCACCCGGCGGCTGCGCCGTCGGAGCGGAGCGGACCTGTTCGGGATGCAGGTCAACCTCGTCCCCTTCGACCTCGAGCTGCGGCTCGGCGACGCGGTCGGCACGGTGCGCAACCTCACCGCGGGCCCGGTCGAGGACCTGACCCTCACCCTGCGCGGAACGCCCGGGCGGGGTCGCCGGGTGCGGCTCGAGCTCGACGGGCACCCCGGCCTCTACGACGACGCCACGCTGGATCTCCACCTCGCGCGGCTGCGGCACTGGCTCGGCACCTGGGCCGTCTCCGACCCCGACACACCCGTCGAGCGGCTGCCCCTCCTGCCCGAGGCCGAGCGCGCCCTCGTCACGGAGACCTTCAACGACACGGCAGTGGCCCGCTCCGCCGCGACCCTCGGACAGCGCTTCCTCGCCCAGGCCGCGCGGACGCCCGACGCCGTCGCGCTCCGGTTCGACGGGCGGACCCGGACGTATGCCGAGCTGCGGGACCGTGCGCTTCGGCTCGCGATCGGCATACGGGACAAGGGAGTCCGACCTGGTGACGTGGTGGGGGTGCAGCTCGAACGGGGGTTCGGCCTCTACGAGACCGTGCATGCCGTCGCCCTCCTGGGCGCGGCCTACCTCCCCCTCGACCCGGACCTGCCCCCGGCGCGCCTCCAGGGGATGCTCGAGGACGCCGACGTGGCCCTCGTCGTGACCGACCCCGACGCCCTCCTCGCCGGTGAGGCGGGCACACCGGACGGTCGGGAGGGGCCGGACGGGGCCGGCGACGTCGACGCGCCCGCATACGTGCTGTTCACCTCCGGCTCGACCGGGCGGCCCAAGGGCGTCGTCGTGAGCCATCGGGCCATCGACAACCGGCTCGCCTGGATGCAGCACCACCTGCGACTCGCGGAGGGGGAGGCCGTCCTTCACAAGACGCCCATCTCCTTCGACGTGTCGATCTGGGAGCTCTACTGGCCGCTCCAGGTCGGGGGGTGCGTCGTCATCGCCGAGCCCGGCGCCCATCGCGACCCGCGGGCCCTCGCGTCCGTGATCGTCGAGGAGGACGTCGCCGTGCTCCACTTCGTGCCGTCGATGCTGCGGGCCTTCCTCGCCGACCCGGTCGCCGCCGTCGAGGTGGCCGGCGCGCGGTGCCTGCGGGCCGTCGTCACGAGTGGCGAGGCGCTCACCGCGGACCTCGTCGCGGGCACGGTGCGGACCCTCGGCATCCACCCGACCAACCTCTACGGGCCGACCGAGGCCGCCGTCGACGTCACGGTCTGGGACTGCACGACGGCCGACGGGGCGGAGGGCCACGCCGTGCCCATCGGTCGGCCGGTCTGGAACACCACGTGCCTCGTCCTCGACGCCGCGATGCGTCCCATGCCCATCGGTGCGCCGGGCGAGCTGTGGCTCGGCGGCACCCAGCTCGCCGACGGCTACGTGGGCCGCCCCGACCTCACGGCGGAGCGGTTCGTCGACACCGCGTGGGGGCGGCTCTACCGCACGGGGGACCTCGCCGCCTGGCGACCGGACGGTGCGCTCCGCTACCTCGGTCGGACCGACGACCAGGTCAAGATCCGCGGCCAGCGGATCGAGCTCGGGGAGGTGGAGGCCGTGCTGTCGGGCGTCCCCGGGGTCCCCGGGGTCGCCGCCGGCGCCGTGGACGGGCGGCTCGTCGTGTGGTTCGTCCCCGCGGGGGGCCCGGTCGGCGGGAGCCTCGAGGCCCTGGCGCGGCTGCGGTCCGCCCTGCACGACACCGCGGCCGCGGCGCTGCCCGCGTCGTTCGTCCCGAGCCAGTGGGTCGCCGTCGGGACGATCCCCCTCGGGACGAGCGGGAAGGCCGACCGTCGCCGTCTCCTCGAGACGGCGCCACCCGGAGCCCCCGGTCCGACGACCGGGCAGCCGCCCCGAGGGCTTCTCGAGCAACGGATCGCCGCGCACATGGCCCAGGTGCTCGACATGGACGCGATCGCCGCGGATGCCGACTTCCTCGCCTCCGGCGGCGACTCGCTGTCCGTCCTGCGGCTCGTCGCGCGGCTGGAGGAGGATCTCGGACTGGGGTCCCGTGGCCCGTCCGGCGCCGGTGACGGTCCCGCTGGCGGTGTCGGTTCCGCCGGCGGTGTCGGCATCGGGCCCGGTGCGGGGCCGGTCCCGGCTGTCGGTGCGCGCGGTCTCGGGCTCGCGGACGTGTTCGCCCACCCGACGGCTGCGGGGCTGGCCCGGGTCCTCGACGGCGGCGACGCCCGCGCCGACGACTTCGCGGAGGTCCTCACCCTGCGACCCGGGTCGGCCCGTCCGCCGCTCGTCGTGCTCCCGCCGGCCGGCGGGCTCGGCTGGTGCTACACGGGCCTGCTCGCCGACCTGCCGGCCGACCTGGGCGTCCACACCGTCCAGGCACCGGGCATCGGCGTCGGGTGGCCGGAGCCGGTGCCCGACCTCACCGCGCTCGCCGCCCGGCAGCTGCGAGCGGTCCGGTCCATTGTCGGCGACGGGCCGTTCCACGTCGCCGGCTGGTCACTCGGCGGCATGGCGGCCCACGCCGTGGCGGCGCTGGCCCGGGCCGACGGGCAGGAGGTCGGAGCGGTCGTCCTGCTCGACGCCTACCCGGGCGAGCAGTGGCACCACCTCGCCGAGCCCACCGAGGCGGACGCGCTCCTCGGCATCCTGCGCCTCGCCGGGCTCGACGCACCCGGGGACGCTCCCCTCACCCGGCCCCTCGTCGCCGACCTGCTGCGGCACTCCGGCAGCGCCCTCGCCTCGTTGCCCGACCCGGTCCTCGACGGATGCATCGCGAGCGTCGTCGAGGCGACCCGCATCGTGCGGACCCCTCCCCCGGGCGTCCTCGCCGGGGACCTCACGGTGGTCGTCGCCACCGCACCCCGGCCGGAGACCCATCTCGATCCGCACGGCTGGGCGGGACAGGTCGCCGGCTCGGTGCGGATCGTCCCGGTCGACGCGACGCACGGCGCGCTGGTCCGGCGGCCCGTCGCCTCGACGGTGGCGCGCATCATCGTGGGCGCCATCGAGGCGGCCGAGGGGCGTGAGGCCCGGTCACCGGGCTAGAGCAACTGCGGTATCCGAGTCATCCGCCCCGAACACATGGGGTCAGCCGCTCGTCGGTGACGGTCCGAGCTCGCAGCACGTTCCCAGGAACGAGCGAGAATCTGGGAGCCAGCTGGGAGGGTATTGAGATTCTCCTGAGTTATCGCGGAATTCCTGGGAGTCTGCTGGCCCTTCCCGCGGGACGGAATGAGGAATTTGTCCGAGACTCTTGACGGCAGGGTCTGCGAGTGGGAATCTTGCCGAGTTCGCTTGACTCGCTTGGCCGAAACAGTGCTCGAGACAGGGGGAGGCAATAAGTGGATCATTTCTCCTCGCTCATTGTGTGCCTCCTGGTGGCGTCCCTTCTTCTTGTGTCGTCATGGGGGAAGGTCACTGCCGGCAGGGCTGCCAACGCGCGACACCTGGCCACGTATCGGATCCTTCCTCACCGGCTCGTCAGATCTGCGGCGCTGACTCTCCCATGTGTCGAAGTGACTCTGGCGATCGCATTGCTCACGGGATTCGAGCCAGCGTGGACTGATCGGGCCGCGTCGATCCTGTTCGTGGTCTTCGGGGTTGCCATGGCTTCGGCCCTGATCCGAGTCGGCACCACGCCGTGTGGTTGCTTCGGCACGCTTCGCGCGTCCGACACATCCTGGGTGGTCGTTGGACGGAACTGCGTCATCGCCGTACTGCTATGGGTTGTCGCGAACAGATCTCAGGCAGGATTCGTGGGCCCATTCAGGTGGGGGCCCGGAGTAGCCGGCCTTGCCATGGTCTTCGGTGTCGTCGTGGTACTGCAGATCGCTCTCGATGCCCGATCCGGAGCCCGTGCCCGACTCGGGGATGGGGCATCGGTCGGCATGACCTACCGCTCAGAGCTGACCTCTACTCACTTTGGGGGAGTTGAATGAACATCTCACGTCGATCACTTGCCAAGAGCCTGGGGTTCGGAAGTCTGGTCGCAGCCGCCAGTGCCCTCTTTCCCGAGGTGGCGAATGCCAGAACGAGGGGTGTTTCCAACACCGCCGCCGATAGGAGCCTGATCGAGGTCGCGAGAAGCGCTGCTCGGGTTTCGAGCGTCATGCGCGCCTATCCTGGTCATACGTTCCGATGGGACGACGCCACCGTCGCCTCCGACCAGGCATATGGCTGGGTGACTGTCATCGGACAGCGACGGACCCCTGCGAGTGTGGTCTACATCACCGCGCTGATCGACCGCGCCCGGCGCGAGGCGCTCCTTGTGGAGCACGCTCACCTCGCGGCCCACGCGGAAGCCAGATCCGGTGGGGCGCACGTGACGTTGGCGTTCGACCAGGAGGCACCGGTTTGGGCCGGTCTCGCCACGAGCACAGGCACGCTGGTCCCCGATGCGGGCTTCCCTCGGGTCGAGACTCTGCTCGCTTCCGCTCGACCCGACAGCTGCTCGTCCGTCATGAGCGACATCTGCAACCTGGCCGCTGGCGGCGACAGCGTCCTCGCCTGTGCGATATTCGCCGAGTCAGGGTTCGGCGCGATCGGTTGTGGGCTCCTCCTGCTGCTCATCAGTTGGTACGGATGCAAGAAAGTGACCAAGATGATCTGTGGGTAGTACGCGGATCCGTCTTACTCACCATCGACGCCAAGGGAGAGCCACGATGGCCAAGACCTCGAGCAAGCTGCCGCTGTACAAGCGGCTGGAGTACTCCTCGCTGGGCGCGACCCTCGGCTCCCTCATCCTCCTCGCGTGGGGCGTCCTTCGGGGCTCCGACGACGCGCTGACCGGCGGCATCTGGCTCGTGGGCATGTGCGGCCTGTGCTGGATCGCCCTCCGCCTGGCCAACCACAGCCGACCCCAGCAACCGCACTGACTCGGTCGGTCCCCACCCCCACCCTCATCCCCATCGTCCATCGCACGGTCGGGAGGCTGGACGAGCGACTCCTGGGGGTAGAGCGCCCGGGTCTCGTGCAGCCGGACCGGCAATGGGCGCCGACGGCGTGGCGCCGGACCACGATCCGTGCTCGACGGCATACCCGCAGCTCGGACCAGGTCACCGATTGCCGGTCCGGCTGTCACGCCCAGGACCGGGCACCACTCGTCCAGTGAGGCTTCCGGTGTCGGGCGACCGTCAGGGGCTTCCGGTGGCGGTCGACACGTGGTCGAACTGCTCGACGGGCAGCCCGCGCGAGGCGTAGTCCATGATCTGCTTCCACAGCGGTGCCGCGATGGTCGCACCGCTCACGCTCGCGTAGTAGCGCCCGCCGATCGTAATGTCGTTCATGCCGTCGTTCGTCGTCGGTGTGCCGACCCAGACCGCGGTCGTCAGCTGCGGTGTGTAGCCGACGAACCACGACTCGACGTGGCCGTCGGTCGTCCCCGTCTTGCCGGCGGCCGGCCGGCCCCCGGACAGGCCCCCGCCGGTCGAGCCGGCCGCGGTGCCCTCGGTCAGGACGCTTTCCAGGAGGTTCGTCACGCCGGCGGCGACGCTCCGGTCGACGACCCGATGGCACGCGGAGGCGGTGAAGGAGACGGCCCTCCCGTCGGCGTCCTTGATGGACGTCACGGGCGTGGGAGTGCAGTACATCCCGCCTGCCGCGAGCGTGGCGTATGCCGAGGCGAGAGTTAGCGGAGTCACCTCGTCGGCCCCGAGGGTCACCGAGGACGGGTACTTCTGGATCTCCTCGCCGTTGCCGCGGTGCAGTCCCATCTCGGTCATCGTGTGCTGGACGGCGCACACCCCGAGCTTGAGGACGAGCCCGGCGAAGGCGGTGTTGATCGAGTCGGCGATCGCCGTGCGCAGCGAGTAGGTTCCGCCCATCGACTCGTCGTTGCGGACGTTCCACGGCCCCGTCCAGCTGCCGCAGCTGCCGTTGTTCTCCGAGGCGTAGAAGGTGGCCGCCCGGGTGGCGGAGGCCGGCTTGGCATACACGGAGCTGTCGATGCTCGTGCCCGTCTCGAGGGCCCGCACGAGCGCGAACATCTTTGCGGTGGAGCCGAACTGCTGACCCGTCGTGCCGCCGTACTCCTCGTCGACGTTCCAGTTGACCTGGGTCTTGGTGAAGCTGCTCGTCTGCGCCATGGCGAGGATGTGTCCGGTGCCCGGCTCGACGACCGTCGCGGCCGACCCGACCCCGGAGCGGTCCCCGGCGGGGACCTTCGCCTCGAGGTACCCCTCGATCCGCTTCGCGAGCGCGGGCTCGAAGCTCGTCTGGATCGTCAGGCCCTTCGTGTCGAGGTTCTGCAGGCGCTCGGCGGGGTCGGAGCCGAGGGCCTTCTGCTGCTGCAGCCAGGCGATGATGTAGGTGCAGAAGTAGGGC
>JBDIAL010000208.1:0-6532 GCA_039812405.1 Nostocoides sp. | reverse complement strand
CGCAGACCGACTGGAGCTCGGCGCCGCCCGCCGCCGCGACCGCACCGTCCTGGGCGACGGGGACCTGGGACGACGACAGCCCGTCCGGCCTGGCGGCCCCCCCGGCCGGCCCGTCCCGGTCTGGTCAGCATCCCGCCGATCCGCGCCTGGCCCCGCAGGGCACCGGCGAGCCGGATGCGGCTGGGCTCGGCCCCGGCGGACGGTCCCCCGTCAGGGTGCCCGTCACCGGGCGGGATGCCGGCGAGCCGCCGCCCCGAGGCTCCGAGGCCGGCCGGGCGCGAGCCGACAGCCGAGGGCCGGGCCGGTCGCGAGCCGCGGCGTCGCATACCGAGCACCGACCTCTCGCATCGCCACCCTCGGGGGCGGCGCCCGAGGAGGACGACGTCCGGGAGGAGGACCTCGTGAGCCCGGACGACGAGGACGTCGCGGAGGGCCTCGAGGCAGGAGTCTCGGTCGTCGAGCGGCTCCTCGGCGGTGTCGTCATCGACGAGTCCGAGGTCTGAGCCGGGCCAGGACCCGGGCGCGGAGTCCCGGCATACGAGGGAAGGTGGGCGACATTAACGCCGCCAGAACGCGGGCCGAGGACGTGACGACGCTCGCCATGGTCATCTCGAGCTCGTCCAGCGCCGCCTGGGACGCGTCCACCCTGTCCGGGGAGAGTCCTCGACCCGTCCACGCCGGGCGCTGCAGACTCCGGCTACCGCGTTACGTCGCTATGCGAGACTCAACCCATGCCGGGTGCCGCCGGTCCGCCGGTTCGGGGAGTCTCGACCCGTCCACGCCGGTTCGGGGGGGGTGGCCTGCTTTAACCGTGGAGGTTACTCAGGAGTATTCGTTGGGATCCCAACGAATACTCCTGAGTAACCTCCACCGTGACGCATCATGACTCGGCCTACTCACGGATAGCAGCGGTGGAGGTCGACGCGCCAATGGGTGTCGCACCACTCGGCGCTTCGGGGGCGGGATCCCGGCCTCCGAGGGGCCCAAGGCTCGCTCGACTGGGCGTGTCCCCATCGGAATCGCCGGATCTGGATGGGGGCACGCCCGGTGAAGTAGCGCTGTGCCGATGAGAGATGGTTCGGCTGGGGCCTAGGCTCGCGCCGTGCCGGATGAAGAACCCAGGCTCGTGGACGCCTTCTGGAACCTGCGCGATGACGCCTATGACCACTCCGTGTACTGGAACGGTCTGACGGCCGAGGCCATCTTCCAGCGCCTGGCTGAGTATGTGGAGGACGCGGAGGAGCGCGGAGACCCCATCGATTGGATTGAGATCGCAGCGCGAATGATCGCCTGGCGAGCCAACAAGGGGGATCCGGGCTAGCCACTCAGTGCTCGTCCGCTCTGCTGCGGTGCGCTACCGAAACTCGGAGACGACCTCGATGGCTCCGACGATGTTGCCATTGAGCTCGTCGAGATCCTCGGCGGGAATCCAGTACTCGAGAATCGCCCGACCTCCCGCCTGCTGGACGGTGTACCTGTCCAAGAACTCCTTGCGAACCTCGAACCGCGTCACATACCCAACGCCGCTCGCCTTCACGTTCCAGTCTCGAGCGATCTTGGTCGCGTACTCCTCATTCAGCACGGGATAGAAGATCGGCTGATCGGGCAGTCGCGGCGGCCAGCGCCTCCAGCCTGACTCACGCAGAAGCTCCAGCTCCTCCGGGCCCGTCGGGCGCCACAAGGTCACCGTCTCCGTCATTGGACTAGCCTGACAGCCGCACCGTGGCGCTGCATTCACGTTCGCGCTCTTGCCCTGATAGGGCGAGCAACTCTCGTCCGGGATCCGCCGGCGGATGGGAGCATCGGTTCGTGCCTATCGACGACCGCCTTGCGGAGTGCGCGGCCCCGGTGCTGCGCGACGTGACCGTCACAACCGGGCTTCGGCTGCATATCTCCCCGTGGGAGGACGTTCGGGCCGGCATCGGATACGCCGTTCACCCAGCGGGAGTCGTCCCTCAGAGACCGGTGTGGGAGACGTTCCGGCTGCTGGCGAGAAATGCGGACTCCATGGCGCTGCACCCCTTCCCCGCGGAAAGCCCCCAGGAGCCCGGTTACGGCGACCGGGACGACCTGGTGCTCCAGATTGCTGGTGGCGTGCAACAGATGACGCAGATGCTGCTGTGGCAGCGCGGCAGCGATCCTACGTGGCCACGGTGCCCCGATCACCCTGGCGGCCATGACCTGCGCGTGGGCGGACGGAACTTGTCATGGCGCGTGGAAGGTGGATTGCCGGTGGAGATCGAGGACGAGGGCGCTGCGTGGGTGTGCCCACGCGGCGATTTCAGAGTGGCCATCGGTCAGCTCCAGGTGACGCCTGACCCGACCTATCCCTAAGCCGTCCATGCGGCGCTCATGCCGCCGACCGTCGGGATGGAGTAGCACGTCGGCAGCATCCTCTGGCCGGCACGACGGCCAGAGGACTGCATCCGCGCTATGGCCAGGGCAACAGTCACCAGGGCCAGCACCGCCACGAGGGTCCACTCACGAATCAAGGTCCTGACAGTCACGGTGAGCGGCGGCGGACCGACCCCATACGGCCTGCCCAGACCGTTGGCGTGGGGGTGGGCTGCGCTGATGGCCGCGCTTGTCCTGTGGCTGGCCCGTCACCGACACGCGCCCACCTACTGGCGGAACCTCTTGTTCGGGAACCTACAGTGACGGCCGACGGTGGACGGCCGACAGCCGACAGCCGACGGTGGACGGTGGACGGTGGATCTCGGGGATCGGGAACAATCGGCGGACCTGCGAAGTTGAGTCGGGTGAGCGCAAGTTCTGGCGCCGGAGTTGCGGTGAGCCCGCACCGGTCCGTAACTTGAGTCCGAAGTACTCAACCACAAGGAGACACACACCATGGCACGTGCGGTCGGCATCGACCTCGGCACCACCAACTCGGCAGTCGCCGTCCTCGAGGGCGGCGAGCCCACCATCATCGCGAACGCGGAGGGCGGCCGGACGACGCCGTCCGTCGTCGCGTTCAGCAAGAACGGCGAGGTGCTCGTCGGCGAGATCGCCAAGCGCCAGGCCGTCACCAACGTCGACCGGACCATCCGCTCGGTCAAGCGCCACATGGGCACCGACTGGAAGACCCCGGAGATCGACGGCAAGCGCTACACCGCGCAGGAGATCAGCGCCCGCATCCTCCAGAAGCTCAAGAGGGACGCCGAGTCCTACCTCGGCGAGACGGTGACCGACGCGGTCATCACCGTCCCCGCATACTTCGACGACGCCGAGCGGCAGGCCACCAAGGAGGCCGGTGAGATCGCGGGCCTCAACGTCCTGCGGATCATCAACGAGCCGACGGCGGCGGCCCTCGCCTACGGCCTCGACAAGGGCAAGGAGGACGAGCTCATCCTCGTCTTCGACCTCGGCGGCGGCACCTTCGACGTGTCCCTCCTCGAGGTCGGCAAGGACCCCGAGGACGGGTTCTCCACCATCCAGGTCCGGGCGACGAGCGGTGACAACCAGCTCGGCGGCGACGACTGGGACGACGCCATCGTCAACCACCTGCTCACGACGGTGAAGAACAACACCGGCGTCGACCTGTCCAAGGACAAGATCGCCATGCAGCGGCTGCGCGACGCGGCGGAGCAGGCCAAGAAGGAGCTGTCGAGCTCGACGAGCACGAACGTCTCCCTCCAGTACCTCTCGATGAGCGAGAACGGCCCGATCCACCTCGACGAGACGATCACGCGGGCGCAGTTCGAGCAGATGACCAAGAGCCTCCTGGAGCGCACGAAGCAGCCGTTCCACAACGTCATCAAGGACGCCGGGATCTCCATCTCCGACATCGACCACGTCGTCCTCGTCGGCGGTTCCACCCGGATGCCGGCCGTCAGCAACCTCGTCAAGGAGCTGACCGGCGGCAAGGAGCCCAACAAGGGCGTCAACCCGGACGAGGTCGTCGCCGTCGGGGCGGCCCTGCAGGCGGGCGTCCTCAAGGGCGAGCGCAAGGACGTCCTCCTCATCGACGTCACCCCGCTCTCGCTCGGCATCGAGACCAAGGGCGGCCTGTTCACCAAGCTCATCGAGCGCAACACCGCGATCCCGACGAAGCGGTCGGAGGTGTTCTCCACGGCGGAGGACAACCAGCCGTCGGTGCTCATCCAGGTCTTCCAGGGCGAGCGCGAGATCGCGCAGCAGAACAAGGCGCTCGGCACGTTCGACCTGTCCGGGATCGCCCCGGCACCCCGCGGCGTCCCGCAGATCGAGGTGACCTTCGACATCGACGCGAACGGCATCGTCAACGTGTCGGCGAAGGACCGCGGCACCGGCAAGGAGCAGAAGATCACCATCTCCGGCGGCAGCGCGCTGTCGAAGGAGGAGATCGAGCGGATGGTCAAGGACGCCGAGGCGCACGCCGCCGAGGATGCCAAGCGCCGCGAGGAGACCGAGGCCCGCAACAACGCCGAGAACCTCGTCTACTCGACGGAGAAGTTCCTCCAGGACAGCGGCGACAAGCTGACCGACGACCAGCGCCGTCCGGTCGACACGGCCCTCGCCGACCTCAAGGGCGCCCTGAAGCCCGACTCGGGCGCCAGCGCGGCGGACATCTCCGCGAAGGTCGACACCCTCAACGAGGAGTCCCAGAAGATGGGCGCTGCCCTGTATGCCGCGAGCGCGGCCGAGCAGCAGGCCGCCGGTGACGCCGGGGCCGGCTCCGCCGGTGGCGACTCGTCCGGTGCGGCCGGCGGCTCCGACGACGACGTCGTCGACGCCGAGGTCATCGACGACGAGGACGAGGCCAAGTGACCCAGCCTCCTTTCCCGGGCCACCGGCCCGGTGAGGACGACGCGGTGAACACCGAGCTCGTCAACGACGAGTCCCCCGCCGCTGCCGCAGCGGCGGGGGCCCCGTCGGGCCCGTCGGAGGCGGAGCGCGAGGTGGTGGGGGAGACGACGTTCGAGCCCACCTCCCCGCACCCCGACACGGCGCTCGCCGCCGAGCGGCTGGGCGACCTCCAGCGGCTCCAGGCCGAGTACGTCAACTACAAGCGCCGGGTCGACCGTGACCGGGCCGTCGTCCAGGAGGCGGCGGTGCAGTCCGTCCTCGACGCGCTCCTGCCCGTCCTCGACGACATCTACGCCGCGCGCCAGCACGGCGACCTCGCGACGGGGCCGTTCGCCTCGATCGCCGACAAGCTCGAGTCCACCCTGGCGAAGTTCGGCCTGGAGCGGTTCGGCGACGTCGGCGTCGAGTTCGACCCCGTCGTCCACGAGGCCCTCATGCACACCGCATGGGACTCCCACAATCCGGCCCTGCCCCAGGACGCGACGACGACGACCGTCGTCACCGTCCTCCAGCCGGGCTACCGCACGGGGGACCGTGTCATCCGCCCCGTGCGGGTGGCCGTGGCCGACCCCGCGTGACGACATTCGAGACGTGCGTTCTCGACGCCTGAGAGGAGGGCGTTGACATGGCCAGTCAGGACTGGTTCGAGAAGGACTTCTATGCGATCCTCGGCGTCCCGCAGGACGCCGACGACGCAGCGATCAAGAAGGCATACCGCAAGCTCGCCCGCAAGCTGCACCCCGACCAGAACCCCGGGGACCACGCGGCCGAGCAGCGGTTCAAGGACGTCGGCGAGGCGTATGCCGTGCTCTCCGACTCCGAGCAGCGGCACGAGTACGACGCCGTCCGCCAGATGGCCCGCGGCGGTGCCCGGTTCACCGCCGGTGGCCCGGGCGGCGGCAACGGCGGGTTCGAGGACATCTTCAGCGCGTTCGGCGGCGGCGGGGGGCGGGGCGGCAACGTCCGGTTCTCCACGGGCGGGACGGGGTTCCGCGGATCCGGTGGCGCGGGCGGCCAGGCCGACCTCAACGACATCCTGAGCCAGATGTTCGGCGGTGGAGGGGCGTATGCCGGGAGCGAGGACCCGTTCGGCGGCTACGGCGCGCCGGCCGGTCCGCGCAAGGGCCAGGACGTCACGGCCCGCACGACCCTGTCCTTCCGGGACGCGGTCGAGGGCTCCACCGTCACCCTGCAGGCCCCGCACGGCCGCTCGATCACGACGCGGATCCCGGCCGGGGTCAGGGACGGACAGCGGATCCGGCTCCGCGGCAAGGGCGAGCCGGGCGACTCCGGCGCCCCCGCGGGCGACCTCATCCTCACCGTCACCGTGGACAAGCACCCGGTGTTCGGCCGGGACGGTGACAACCTCACGGTCGACCTGCCGGTGACCTTCGCCGAGGCGGCCCTCGGGGCGACCGTGGGGGTCCCGACGCTCGACGGGAAGTCGGTCCGCGTCAAGGTCGCGCCGGGCACGCCGAGCGGTCGGGTGCTGCGGGTCAAGGGCCGCGGGATCGCGACGAAGACCCACACGGGCGACCTCCTCGCCCGGGTCAGCGTCGTCGTCCCGCAGCGGCTCTCCGACGAGGCGCGGACGGCCGCCGAGGCGCTGCGCAAGCAGGAGGACGGCATCGACCCGCGGGCCGAGCTGTTCGCCAGGGCGGGCGAGTGACGATGGCCGGCGGGCAGCGGAGCACGACCGGCCGCGACGCGTCGGCCGGCCCCACCGCGGCGGCCGGCCCCACCG
>JBDIAL010000207.1:0-6598 GCA_039812405.1 Nostocoides sp. | reverse complement strand
GTTCAGCGCCGGCGAGTCCGATGTGGGCGGCTGGTCGGTCGAGGCCCGACTGCCCCGTCACGCGGCGCGCTGCTGATGGAGGTCCACGAGCCCCTCGCCTCGAGGGCGCCTGAGGGTCGGGCCGGCCGAGGTCAGTCGACGACCCCGGTATGCCACCGAGCGACGAGCTCGGTCCGCGAGTGGAGGGCGAGCCGGCGGTAGACATGGGTGAGGTGCTGTTCGACCGCCTTCGTGGAGATCCCCAGCACGGCGGCGACGTCGCGGTTCGCCATCCCCGTGACGACGAGCTCGACGACCCGCCGCTCGGCGGCGGTGAGGGGGTCGGTCGGCCACCCGGTGACGGAGCATTCACCGATGGGTCGTGGCGCTGGTGGCCACGCGGTCCGCTCCCGCTCCTCGAGACGTCGCCAGACGGCGCCGAGCGGCCGTCGCATCCGCTCCAGCAAGTCGCAGTCGTCGTCGTTCAGCTCCGTGGCATGCCGGTTGACGGCCACGACCACGGACCGCCGCGGCTCGGCGACGATGGTGACGTACCCGGCATACGCGATGTCCCTCGCCCGGAAGAAGAGCGGGTAGTACACCGACCTGCGCAGCTCGACGGGCGTGACGACCTCGCTCAGCCGCGCCACGCGTGGGTCACGATGACGCAGGTAGTGGACGAAATACGGGTGCTCGATCGGCCGGCTCAGCCACAGCCCCGCGGGTTGTGGAAGCTCCCGCATCGCCGTGGGTCCGGCCATGCTGCGCAGCACCCTCCGCCGGTCCAGTCGGACCTCGACGAGGCTCACCTCGTCGCCGCGGACGACCTGCGCCATCCCGGACAGGACGAGGTCGCCGAGCTCTCGCCGCGAGCGCGCGGACGTGGCGTCCCCGACGAGGTCGAGGGCGGCGGCATACCTGCGGGACAACGGAATCCGGCGTCGCGCTGTCCCGGACGACCGCACGACGGTCATACCGGACATTGTCCGCCGCCCACGATCCCCCGGGGCCGGTTCAGGA
The DNA here is from genome assembly GCA_039812405.1 of Nostocoides sp. Classification (GTDB taxonomy): domain Bacteria; phylum Actinomycetota; class Actinomycetes; order Actinomycetales; family Dermatophilaceae; genus Nostocoides. Next base: position 5,599 of record JBDIAL010000207.1, on the reverse strand, counting down.
ACTTCCCAGCGAATCCGAAGGCACTGGGGTTTCCCCTATCGCGTGCCGCGTATGCGGATGCCACGGTGGGCCGGTCGACGTCCCGCGTCGAGGTCGCCGGGACCCTCGAACGGAGGAACCAACCCATGCGTCACGTCCTGCATCGCGTCGCCCTCACGCTGGTCGCGGCTCTCGTGGTCGCTCTCGGTGCGGCGTGGCCCGTGGCTCCGTCCGCGGCGGCGGCCTCGGCCGCCCGGACCGTCGGGTCCGTCCACCTCCAGCTCTGCTGCGCCGTCGACGTGACGGAGGCCGCCACCGGCCTCGCCGTCCTCGAGACGGACGGGAACGAGACACAGGGGATGATCGAGCGGTTCGACCCGGCGACCGGACACCGGCTCGCGAGCGTCGACCTCGGTGGACCGCCGATCAGCAACCGCACGAGCGGGCCGGGGTTCTTCAACGTCGCCGACCTCGTCGTCGCCGACGGGTCGCTGTGGGTCGCGATGTACTTCCAGGACCTCGTCTACCGCCTCGACCCGGTGACGCTGCGGATCGAGGCCGTCGTTCCCACCGGACGGACACCGGTCGGCCTCGCCTACGGCGCTGGCTCGTTGTGGACGGCGCTCAGCTACGACCGCGCGGTGGACCGGATCGATCCGGTGCACAACACCGTCGTCACACACGTCCCTGTCGGACGCCAGGACACGCTGTCCGACGGACCCCGGTCGGCGGCCTGGGACGGACACCAGCTGCTCGTCCCCCTCCCCGGGTCGGGCCGAGTCGCCCACGTGTCGGCGGCCGGGAGGACCGTCGGCTACGACCGCGTCGGGACGGATGCCGCCGCATGCGCCGCCATCGAGCCGGTGCCGGGCGGCTACTGGCTCGACGACACCGACTGCGGCATCGACTTCTACCGCTGGGACGACGCCACGCATCGGCTGGCGGAGCACATCGCCCCCGCGGGATCCTGGGGGGCGGCCTACGTCCAGGGCGCTCTCTACGTCGGCGACTCCCATTGCGGAGCCGTCGTCTGCCGGCGCGGCTTCGTCGAGAAGCGCGACCCGACGACGGGTGCGCTGATCGCCACCCGCCGGATCGGCGGCCAGGGGGCGTGGGTGCCCGCGAAGGCCTTCGGGTCGCTGTGGGTGGCCGACACCGCCGGCACCCTGCGTCGCGTCCCTGCCTTCTGACCGAAAGGACGTCGTGCCATGACCCTGCGCGCAGTCTTCGTCGCCACCGCGGTCGTATGCGGAGCCCTCCTGACCGCGCCGTCGACCGTCGCGACCGGACCGGTGACCGGACGACCCACGCCACCGACATCCGTCGCGGACGGATCGGCGACGACGGCAGCCGACCGGCTGATGGCCGGCGGTAACGTCCTCGCGGTCGGACTCGGATCCGTCTGGGCGGCAACCGCGGACGACGAGCACAGCACCGAGATCTGGCGGATCGACCCGCAGCACAACAAGGTTCGGCGGGTCCGGACGCTGCAGTTGGCCGGCGGCGGCCTCGGCACCGGCTACGGCAGCCTCTGGGTGACCGACTACTACGGCAACGCCGTGTGGCGGCTCTCCCCCGCGGGACGAGTCGAGGACCGGATCGCGACGGGCCTCCAACCGGAGTCGATCCACGTGGCATTCGGCTCCGTCTGGGTCGGCAACCACCACGGATCCTCGCTCACCCGGATCGACCCCGCTACCGACCGGGTCATCGCCACCGACGCCGCGGGCGATCCGACCCTGTTGCGCAGTGGGCCGCAGAGCATGACGCACGACGCGCACCGGCTCTACGTCGGCAGCTCCAACCTCCCGCAGCTGCAGTGGATCGCCCCGACGACGAACCGCACGACGACCTCGCCGAGCAGGACCTACGACTCCTTCTGCGGCCGGCTCACCCTCGTCTCCGGATACATCTGGGATGCCGATGAGTGCACCGACACGCTCTACCAGCACCGGACGAACGGCTCGACGACCGGGTACTGGACCTACGCCTCGGGTGACGCGACGGACGCGCCGGCCGTGCTCGACACGGCGGTGCTCGCCGGGCACCTGTGGGTCAGCGGCGACCGGCACGACAACCTCGACGCCGGCATCCCGCTCGGCGGCGGCTTCCTCGAGGAGCGCAACCCGCGGACCGGGAGCATCGTGCGGACCATCTCGCTCGGCGGCGACGCCCAGGCCGTCGTCGCGGGCTACGGGTCGCTCTGGGTCTCCGACGGCATCCACCACGTCGTCCGCCGAGTGACGCCTGCCGCCACCGCGACCGGCCCGGCGGCCGCGACGGCGGCTCGGGTCGTCGCCTTCTCGTTCCCCTGATTCGACCGCGGGACGCCATCCACGGCCTCGAGTCTGCCGTCGCTCGAAGCGACTGAACCCGCGCGTACACCAAGGGAGAACCCTTCCCCATACTGACCGATCCCACGGTCGGGAGGTGGTGACCGCGTCGACGTCGAGACCACCTACGCACCGCCCTCATGGGGGACGAGGGGTCTGGGTGCGGCCCGTTCGGCGAGGCGCGCCGGTGACAGTCCGCAGTCTCTAGACCACCGGCGGTCCGAGCTCGCTGGCGGTGATGCGCAGGAAGGGCCGGTACTGTCCTCCTCCCTTATCGCCGTCGAAGAGCCAGAAGCGTCCGTCCGCGCTGTCGTCCTCGGGAAGCTCGGGCCAGTTGTAGGTGATCCCGGGGTCCTCCAAGGACTCGCTGATGCGTTCGAGGACCTGTCCGTCAATGAGTCGCCGGACGTAGTCCGCTGTGATGGTGAACGTCTTGGAGTCGCCGATCTGGTCGTCGCCGAGCAGGTCTGCGACGGCGTCGCCGATGGCGCTGGCGACGCCGCCGAGGACGTGAGTGATCCCTCCGAGGATGTAGCCGGCGCCGGCCCCGACCTCCGGCGCCGCTCCGGAGAGCAGGGCAGCGACGGCACCGAGACCGGTGTCCAGAGTGGTCTGCGCCGCGTCGGCCACTGTCTCGGCCACGTCGTCCGGGTTGCCGTTCTCCTGGTCCCACACCTGGAAGCTCAGGGACACGTCGGCGTTGCCGGGGACCACGATCGGGCCGTTGGTGATGATGGTGTGGGACAGGACGACGGACCCGCTCTTCACCGAGTCGGTGTCGGCGACGTTCGAGCGGAAGGGCTGGGACCGGGATGTGGTCGAGCCGTCGCTCGACACCTCGTAGTAGTAGGCGTCGGAGACGACATAGGTCTCGTCTCCGTGCGGGTCATCGGGGCTGTAGCAGCGAAGTCCCACGATCTCGATGCTGTCGATGAAGTGCCGGGTCCCGTCCTGCGGTTTCGAGGTGTCGTCGGCCATGAACAGCGACCCCGACAGGCAGGGCAGCAGGTAACTGCCGTCCGGGGATCGGGTGACCGGCCCGATCGGTAGGCCCACGGTCAGCATCCCGCCGCTCGCCGCCCAGTACTGATGGAGGTCGAGCGTGGCGACATGGAGGAGCTGATCGGTCTCGACAGGTGGGGTACTGGAGACGAAGAGGGTGTTGAGCGCGACGGAGCGGTGCTGGTGGGTCGAGGAGATCTCGGTGGCGACGAATCGCGTGGCGAAGCAGCCGACGGGGAACCCGGCCGGAACGCTGGTGAGCGACACGACTCCCTCGACGGTCTCGCCGGGGCCGACCTGGAGAGCCTGCGACGGACAGCTGAAATGGCCGTCGTACACCGCGTCGTAGTCGAGGGTCACCTCGGCGTGATGACCCAGGGTCGAGGAGAGCAGGTACGGGTACTGCTTCGTGTCTCCGTGGCCGATCGAGCCGCCGATGTCCATCGTCAGCGACAACCCGGCGTTGGTGGTGCCGCTGAGGGGGAAGCTCGGCGCGTCCGGTATGCCGTCGACCAGGACCCTGGCGAGGAAGAGGTCCTGCATCGGGTCGGCCGGACAGCCGAACTCGACGCCGATCAGGAGGGCCTGGCCGGGTTGCGCCTCGATCGGCCCGCGTCCCTCGACGACGGCGACCGGTTCCAGGACCTCGAGGACAGGATGTCCCGGTGGGCCGTCTGGGTCCTGCACGACCTCGTCGACCTCGACGCGCACGATGCGGTAGGAGCCCGCCGCGTCGTCCAACAGGCGAGCCGTCGCCGTGCCTCCGGCGCGGGCGTAGAACCCCACCGTCCCGGCGTGAGTGGTTCCCACGGCCGCACCCCGGATCGCGAGCTGTCGGGGGAGGGTCGGCCTGGCCATGTGATCCAGGGTGCGGGCGCGGACGGTCGCCGTCGATACCGGACTTCTGCGGTATTGACGATCCGCCCATACTGGTCACGTGCTCCCGGTGAGTGCACAGTTGCGCGCTCGGCTGATCGACGAGGCCGATGACGGCCAGCCCTTGGCCGTCCGTGGCGACCGGGTCGCGGCGATACTGGGCCGCTCGATTCCTCACGACGGGTGGGTGGTCATCACCTTCGACCCGCTCAGCGGACTGCGGTCGGCCTCCGCCGCCGGGCACTCCCTCAATCCCTCTCGTTGGCGGGGCCTCGCGTTGAACGAGCTCGCCGGCGAGGACGCGAACCGGTTCGCTGTCCTCGCCAAGCAGCATGTTCCGGCCGGAGTGCTGCGCCCGGACCTGGCGGCAGGTCGGACCAGCGAACGCCTGGCGGATCTGCTGCGACCGGAAGGGTTCGGATCCGAGCTGCGCGTCTGCATCCTGCATCGACACCGCCTCTGCGCGGCGGTGATCCTCCTGCGAGGCACGGACGTGCCGGCCTTCTGCGCCACCGACGCCCTCCTCGCCGCCCAGGTCCTCTCCGGAAGCGGTGCCCTCTTCGGACCCGTGCCCACTCGGGCCCGAGCCGACGAGGAGTATGCCCGCACCGGCCTGGTCATCCTCGACCGGCAACTGCGGATGCGATGGAGCAACCCTGCGGCGACACCATGGCTCAGCGACGTCCATCCCGGGCAGGAAGATGGCTCCTCGGAGGTGCTGCGGGTGCTTGCCGACGCAGTACTCGTCAGCCGACTCGGAGCGGACCCGCCGACATCCCTGGTCCGCCAGTCGGCTACAGGCCGGTGGATGGTCGTATAAGCCGACCCGCTCGACGAGACCGATGTCCTCCTCTCCATGCGCACTGCTGCCCCCTCACAGGTGCGGGATGTCTACGCCTGGTGGTTCGCCCTGAGCACACGCGAGACCCACGTCGCCCAAGGCCTGCTCGAAGGACTCACCCGCCACGAGATCGCCCGAGCCCTCGACCTGAGCATCCGGACGGTGGACGCCTACCTCGGCACCCTCTATCGCAAGACGCACACCACCGGACGAGACGACCTACTGTCTCGGTGGACGAGTTGAATCGGCCTGGGATCGATGGAGGACATGATCTGGGACCGTGGTATGCAGCGCCCCTACCGTGACGCCCGACTGCTCACGGGGATTTGACCGCACCTCGTCATCCGTAGGCTCATCAGGGATCATCCGCGGTCCCACTTGCTCGGCCATGGCGAGGAGCCGGCCCACTGTGCGCCCTGTGCCTGGGCAGGGTGACGAGGCCGACGACCTCATGATGGATTCGTCGGAACGATGCGGTCCGAGCCCTCACGGGAGGACGCTGGGACGTGCAGGGGAATGGCTGGAGCTGAGGAGACGTCATGATCGTCGGCAGGTTCAAGGTTCAGTG
>JBDIAL010000206.1:0-6608 GCA_039812405.1 Nostocoides sp. | reverse complement strand
GGGCCGACCCGATGGCCGCCGTCCAGCCTGCCGTCGACACCCCTCGGCGACCTTCCCGGCTGCGCTCGGTCCCCGGGCTGGGCCGCGCCAACGCCGCCCGGCACCGCGCCCGCACCGCACTGGCAGCTCTCGGGCTGCTCATCGGCGTGGCCACCCTCACCACCCTGCTGGCCATCACCTGGGGCTTCCACGGTGCCGTCGTCGGCACCATCCTCGGCGACGCCGTGGCCATCCAGGCCCGGACCGCCGACTACGCCGCCGTCCTCGCCACCCTGGCCCTGGCCGCGTTCGGCGTCGCGAACGTGCTCTACCTCAACATCCGCGACCGAGGCGCCGAGCTGGCCACCCTCCGAGCCGTCGGCTGGCAGGAACGCCACCTCGACCGGATGCTCACCACCGAAGGCCTCACCATCGCCGTCCTCGGCGCCACCCCCGGCGCCCTGCTCGGACTCCTGGGCGCCCGCACCCTCGCCGGACACCTCACCGGCCCGGTCTACGCGGCCACCGCCACCGCATACCTGTCCGCCGTCGCCCTCGCCGCCGCGGCCTCCCTGGCCTCCACCCGGCTGGTCCGGCGCATCCCCACGGCCATCCTGCTCACCGAATGAGACCGATCCGAATGAGACCGATGACCACCCCGACCACACCCCCAGCCGCCGAGCCGCTCATCCGGATCCGCGGCCTGTCCAAGGTCTTCCACACCCTCGACGCCGACATCACAGCCGCCGACCACCTCGACATCGACATCCCCACCGGCAGCATCACCGCCCTGACCGGACCCTCCGGCTCCGGCAAGTCCACCCTGCTCCACCTCATCGGCGCCCTCGACCGACCCGACGACGGCACCATCACCGTCGCCGGAACCACCATCACCGACCTCAAAGACAACCAGCTGGCCGCCTACCGCCGCAGCATCGGGTTCGTCTTCCAACGCTTCAACCTGCTGCCCACCCTCACCGTCCTGGACAACGTCATCGCCCCCGTCCTGCCCTACAAGACCGACTACGACCCCCGCCAACGAGCCCACCAGCTCCTCCACGCCGTCGGACTCGACGGACGCCAGAACACCCTCGCCACCCGCCTCTCCGGAGGACAGCAACAACGCGTCGCCATCGCCCGCGCCCTCATCAACGACCCCGACCTCGTCCTCGCCGACGAACCCACCGGCAACCTCGACACCCTCACCGGCGAAGAGATCACCACCCTCCTGTTCAACCTGCGCGACACCCACGCAACCACCCTCCTGATCGCCACCCACGACCCCGACCTCGCCACCCGCTGCGACCACACCATCCACCTCCGCGACGGACACCTCGCCGGCAGTGGCCCGACCACCACCTCAACCCTCCGATAGGACACCGGGTCCCGTCGCCGCCTGATCCCATCGATGACGCGGACATATTCCGACGCATGGGGCCGGGCAGGGATGCCCACCGTCACCGCCCTGCCGAAGACGTCCGTCCGTCGCATAGAGTCGCGGTCAGAGGGGCGCACCGGAGCGCCCCATCACGGCGGAAGGTGGCTGGCATGGCTGGAGGTCCTGACCGCGGCGGGGTCGATCCCGCCCGCGTCCGCAATGTCGTCCTCGTCGGACCGCGGGCGTCGGGCAAGACGGCACTGACGGAGGCGGTGCTCCTCCAGCTGGGAGCGGTGAACCGCCTCGGCTCGGTCGAGGACGGGACGACCGCGTCCGACAGCACCGACGTCGAGAAGCGCCTCGGCCACTCGGTCCACTTGGCGGTCGCGACGGTCGACGTGACCGACGACGCCTGTGTCGGGGCCGACGGACCGGTCCGGCTCAGCCTGCTCGACACCCCCGGCCAGCCGGACTTCGTCGGGGAGCTCCGGGCGGGGCTGCGGGCGGCCGACGCGGCGCTCTTCGTCGTCTCCGCCACCGACGGCATCGATCCCGGGACCCGGCTGCTGTGGGCCGAGTGCGCGAGCGTCGACATGCCCCGCGCACTCGTCGTCACCCACCTCGACGCGCCCCGGGCCGACTTCGACACGACGGTCGCCGAGTTCCAGGACGTCTTCGGCAGCGGCATCCAGCCGCTCTACGTCCCGCAGGGCGACGGCATACAGGCCCTCCTGTCCGGGACCCATCGCTCCGGCGGCACGGCCGACCGCACCGTCCGCGACGCGACCGAGGAGGAGCGGGCCCGCACCGCGACCGAGCGCGGCGACCTCGTCGAGGCGATCATCACCGAGAGCGAGGACGAGGGGCTGCTCGAGCGCTACCTCGGCGGCGAGGAGGTGACCTTCGAGGCCGTCGTCGCCGACCTGGAGCACGCCGTGGCGCGGGGCGCCTTCCATCCCGTCGTCCCCGTCAACCCCCTCGACGGCACCGGCGTCGTCGAGCTGCTCGAGCTGGTCTGCCGAGGCTTCCCGCAGCCCGCGGAGCACCACATGCCGACCGCGTTCCGGGTCAACGGCGGCGAGGCGCCCGCCATCGACCCCAGCCCGGACGCCCCGCTGGTCGCCGAGGTCGTCAAGACGAGCAGCGACTCCTACGTCGGGCGGATCAGCATCGTCCGGGTCTTCTCCGGGACGTTGCGACCCGACACGAGCGTCCACGTGAGCGGGCACCTCGCCCAGTTCAGCGGCCGCGAGGACGACGAGCAGTGGCACGCCGAGCACGACGACGACGAGCGCTCCGGCGCCATCTCGCGGATGCTCGGCGGCACCCTCACCCCCGTCGACGAGGCCCGCGCCGGCGACGTCGTCGCGGTGGCCCATCTCGCCCACGCCGAGACGGGCGACACGATCTCCGACGCCGCGAGTCCCGTCGTCGTCGAGCCGTGGGAGTTCCCGCACCCGCTGCTGCCCGTCGCGATCAAGGCCCGTAGCACCTCCGACGAGGACAAGCTCGTCAAGGGCCTGGCCCGGCTCCAGGCCGAGAACCCCTCCGCCATGGTCGTCGTCGACGGCCAGACCCACCAGCTCGTCCTGTGGACGATGGGGGAGCAGCAGCTCGAGCTCCTCCTCGACGGCCTGCGCACCCGGGCCGGCATCGAGGTCGACGTCGAGCCCGTCAAGGTCGCCGTGCAGGAGACGGTCCGGGCGGTCGCCAAGGGCCTCGGCCGGCACGTCAAGCAGTCCGGCGGGCACGGGCAGTATGCGATCTGCCACATCGTCGTCGAGCCCCTCGCGGCGGGCGGCGGCTTCGAGTTCGTCGACGAGGTCGTCGGAGGAGCCGTGCCGCGGCAGTTCATCCCGAGCGTGGAGAAGGGTGTCCGCGCCCAGCTGGAGAAGGGCGTGACCGGCAACGGGTACCCCATGGTCGACGTCCGGGTCCGGCTCGTCGACGGCAAGGCCCACAGCGTCGACTCCTCCGACGCCGCCTTCCAGACCGCCGGTGCGCTCGCCCTGCGCGAGGCGGCGGCCGCCGCCGGGGTCCAGCTCCTCGAGCCGATCGACGACGTGGAGATCGTCGTGGGCGACGACTACGTCGGAGCGGTCATGTCCGACCTCGCCTCGCGCCGCGGGCGGGTCAAGGGCACCGAGGGCGCGTCGGAGGGGCTGACCCGGGTCAGTGCCGAGGTCCCCTCCCTCGAGCTGGTCCGCTACACGACGACCCTGCGCTCGCTCGGCCACGGCTCCGGCACGTTCACCCGGTCCCCCGCCCGCTACGCACCGGTGCCCGTCCACGTCCAGGACCGCCTCTCCCACGCCGCCACGGACACCGGCCCGGCCTGACGTCGACACCGTCCCCAGGCCTGTGGATAACCTCGCGGGCCTGACGGCGCGACGCTCTACCGTCGGGTCGTATGCGGATGAGCCTGCGGTTGACCCTCACCCGGCCGGGGAGCGGCCGGGTGCTCGACGTGACGGTCGAGGCCGACGAGGGTGACACCGCGCAGGACCTCGCGCTGGAGCTGGCCCGGGCCTGGCCCGCGGACGGCCCGGCTGCCGGGACCGGGGGTGAGACCCAGGGCGACGGCAGGGGCGAGGGCCCCGAGGACGACGGCTCGGTTCCGGACCTGCTCGTCGACGGGCGTCTCGTCGACCCCTCCGCGCCGATCGGCCGGCCCCCGCTGCTCGACGGCGCGTCGGTCCGGCTCCGACCCGGGGGCGCGGGCATGGCGGAGCCACCCGAGCGCCGACGGGCCGCGGCTCTGCGCCTCGACGTGGTCGCCGGCCCGGACGCCGGCCACTCCCTCCTGCTGACCCCCGGCCGGCACGTCGTCGGTCGGGGCGAGGGGTGCGACCTGACGATCGACGACGCCGGGATGTCGCGGCGACAGGCCGTCGTCGAGGTGTCCGCCGACGGTGTGCGGGTCGAGGACCTCGGCTCGACGAACGGCACCCTCCTCGACGGCGCACCGGTCTCCCGGGCCCTTCTCGTGCCGGGGACCGAGCTCGTCGTCGGTCGCTCGCGACTCGTCGTCCGGCCGGCGGCCGATGCCCCGCCCGTCTCCCGGACCGCCCCGGGAGACGGCACCTGGACCGTGCACCGCAGCCCCGCGCTCACGAGCCGGCCGCGTCCGGTCTCGGTCGAGCTGCCGCGGCCCCCTCTCCCGCCCTCCCCGCTCCGCATCCCATGGCTCGCCATGCTCCTCCCGCTGCCCGTGTGCGCCGTCCTCGCCCTCCTGTGGGGCCCCCAGCTGCTCGCCTTCGCCCTCCTCGGGCCCCTGGTGTCCGGCGGGACGACCTGGTCGGAGCGCCGGGTGGCCCGGAGGCGGTATGCCGCGGAGCGGGTGGCCCACGAGACGGCCCGTCGCGAGGTCGAGGAGTCGGTCGCCGCGGCCCTGACCGCCGAACGAGCCGCCCTGCGGACCCTGCACCCCGACGCGGCACAGACGCTGCGCACCGCTCGCGTGCCGACACGTCGGCTGTGGGAACGCGCCGGCAGCGATCCGCTCCTCGTGCGGCTCGGGACCGGCACGGTCGAGTCGTCCGTCACCGTCCTCGACCCGGCGACCCACCGCGCGGTCCCTCGGATGCTGCCCGACGCCCCGGTCGTCCTCGACCTCTCCCAGGTGGGGGTCCTCGGCATCTGCGGGCCTCCGGCGAGCGCGGACGCCGTCGTGCGTCACCTCCTCGGTCAACTCGCCGTGCGGCACTCCCCCGCGGACGTCGAGCTGCTCGTCACCGGCGCCCCGGACGGCCCCTCGTGGGCCGCATGGCTGCCACACACCCGGAGGGTGGTGGCTCCCGCCGGCCCGGTGACCGACGGATCGGCGACCGACGGCTCGGAGGTCGTGCTGCTGTCCCGGCTGGACACCGCGGCCCGGTCCGTCGAGGGCTCACCGGGGATGACCCACCGCCCCGCGAACCGCGACCGCCCGGATGCCCTCGCCCCGCTCCCCGTGGTCGTCGCCCACACCCCGGCGGGACCACAGGTCAGGCACGCCCACGGCGAGTCGCGCGCCACCTGCACCTCCTCCGACCTCCACCCCACCGGCCCCGACCTGGTCGACGCGCTCGTCGGCCATGCCCGGGCAGGCCGCTGCGTCGTCATCGCCGTCGCCCCCGCGGCCACCGAGCTGCCACCGTCGTGCCGCGCCGTCCTCGAGCTGCCCGGATCCGGCCCGGACCTGCCGTCGACTGCGCTCGCCGGCGAGGCGAGGCTGACCGTCGCCGGCGACCCGTCCCGGTCGGTCGCGGTGGACGGTGTCGGCGAGGCGTGGGCCGAGCGGATCGCCCGCTCCCTGGCACCGCTGCGCGACCCCCGAGCCCTCGCCGTCGAGCTGCCGAGGTCGGTCGGGCTCGAGGACTGTCTGGGTCTCGACCTGTCCGACCCGGCGGCCCTCGGTGCGCAGTGGGCCGTCCGTCGCCGCGGCCTCGACGCGGTCGTCGGCCACGACGGCATCGGCCCGCATGTCGTCGACCTCGTGGGCGACGGCCCGCATGCCCTGCTCGGGGGCACGACGGGGTCGGGCAAGTCGGAGCTGCTGCGCAGCCTCGTGGCCGGGCTCGCCGCGCGCCACTCGCCGCGCGCGGTGGTCCTCCTCCTCGTCGACTACAAGGGCGGAGCGGCCTTCCGGGAGTGCGCGGACCTCCCGCATACCTCAGCCCTCGTCACCGACCTCGACCCCCACCTCGCCCGGCGGGCGCTGACCGGGCTCACCGCCGAGCTGCGCCGCCGCGAGGCCCTGCTCGCCGAGCGCGGGGCACGCGATCTCGAGGAGCACAACGCCGATCCCGGCGAGGACGGGCCCCTGCCCCGCCTCGTCATCGTCGTCGACGAGCTGAGGATGCTCGTCGACGAGCTGCCCGACTTCGTGACGGGGCTGGTCCGGCTCGCCGCGCTCGGCCGGTCGCTCGGGCTCCATCTCGTCCTCGCGACCCAGCGCCCGGCCGGTGCGGTGACCGCCGACATCCAGGCCAACGTCAACCTCCGGATCGGCCTGCGGATGCGCGACGCCGTGGACTCCGACCATGTCCTCGCGGCACCGGACGCGGCGCGACTGCCCGAGGACACCCCGGGACGTGCCGTCCTGAGCACCGGGTCGGCACCACTCGCGACGATCCAGGTGAGCCACCCGGGAGCCGTGACGTCCCGGGCGACCGGCGTGCGCGTGCTCCACCCGACGCGTCCACCCTGCCGGGCGCCGGTCGACGCCCCGACCGACCTCGCCCGGCTCGTCGCCACCGCCCGAGCGGTC
>JBDIAL010000205.1:0-6678 GCA_039812405.1 Nostocoides sp. | reverse complement strand
GGCTGATGCGGGGGTGCCCGGTGGTTCTCTCGCCGAGCCGGGTCGGGTCGAGGTGCCTGGTGCGCCGGCTGATGCGGTGGTGCCCGGTGGTTCTCTCGCCGAGCCGGGTCGGGTCGAGGTGCCTGTTGCGCCGGCTGACGCGGGCCTGCCCGGCGCGTCCCGGCCCGACCCCGTCCGCCCCGACCTGTCCCATCTCGACGGGGGCCACACCGAGAGGGCTCGTGCCGTCAGCGAGACCCTCGACGGGGAGTACTACTCGGGCCCGGTCCTCATGCGCCGCGACCGCATCCCGTCGACGACGGCCGACCAGCGGCTGCTCGACGGCCGCGGACCGACCGACTGGCTGCACTCGGACCCCTGGCGGATCATGCGGATGCAGTCCGAGTTCGTCTCCGGCTTCGGGGCGCTCGCCGAGCTCGGGCGGGCCGTCAGCGTCTTCGGCTCGGCCCGCTCGCGGCCCGGCGACTGGGCCTACGACCGGGGCGTCGAGCTCGGCGCGGCGCTCGTCGCCGCGGGGTTCGCCGTCATCACCGGCGGCGGCCCGGGCGCGATGGAGGCGGCGAACAGGGGGGCGGTCGAGGGGGGCGGGACGTCGGTCGGCCTCGGCATCGAGCTGCCCTTCGAGGCCGGGCTCAACGACTTCGTCGACCTCGGCGTCAACTTCCGCTACTTCTTCGTCCGCAAGACGATGTTCGTCAAGTACGCCCAGGGCTTCGTCGTCCTGCCCGGTGGCTTCGGCACCCTCGACGAGCTCTTCGAGGCGGTCACCCTCGTCCAGACCCAGAAGGTCACCTCCTTCCCCATCGTCCTGCTCGGGCGCGACTACTGGGGCGGCCTCGTCGACTGGCTCCACACCTCGGCCCTGCGCACCGGCACCGTCAACGCCGCCGACCTCGACCTGCTGACCGTCACCGACGACGTCGCGGACGCCGTCCGGATCGTCGCCGAGGGGAGCGACGGGTGATCTGGGTCTTCTTCCTCGTCGTCGCCGTCGGGCTCGTCGCCGTCTTCGCGGCGCTGCTCACCGGGCGGATGCGCTACGACCCCCTCGCCGACCCGGTCACCTCGCAGAACGACCCCGGCCTGCCCGAGGCGCCGCACGCCCGCGACGTCGACGGCGTCCGGTTCGACCGCGCCCTGCGCGGCTACCGGATGGACCAGGTCGACGACGTCCTCGACTCCCTCCGCGACACCCTGCGCCGCCAGGAGGAGACGATCGCCGTGCTGCGCCGGGGGGAGACGGGGCCGGACGCCGAGGCGGCGGACACGGCATACCGGCCGGACCGCACGGCGACCGAGCTGCAGGCGGACGCGACGGCGCCTGCCGGGTCCGAGGCGGGTCCGCAGCCGGAACGCGCCGAGTGAGCCGCGCGTGTCCTTCACCCTCCGCCTGACCAGCACGGCGACACAGGAGCGGCTCTGGTCGGTCGTCACCGACGTCGCCCGGCACGGCGACCACGTCCCCGCGACGACGGTCCGGACCGATGCCGGCAGGCCGCGGGTCGGCTGGGGCTTCACCGCCCGGACCGGCGTCGGCCCCGTGCGCGTCGACGACGCGATGGTCCTGTCGGTGTGGGACCCGCCGCACCGGATGCGGGCCGTCAAGGTGGGCCGGGTGCTCGGCGGCTGGGCGGAGGCCACCGTCGACGCGGCGGAGGGTGGCGGCAGCGTCCTGACCTGGCGCGCGAGCGTCGTGCCGCGCGGGCTGCCGCGGTTCCTCGGGGGAGCGGCCGACGCCGTCGCGGCATCGGCCTACGAGCGGGCCCTGCGCTCGCTCGTCGCGACGGCCGAGGACGGCGGGCCATGAGTGACGTCGTCGTCGGCGCCGACGGGGTCGCGCGCTGCGCGTGGGGGGCGAGCACCCCGGAGTACGTCGCCTACCACGACGAGGAGTGGGGGCGCCCCCTCCACGGGGAGTCGGCCCTCTTCGAGCGGATCACCCTCGAGGCCTTCCAGTCCGGGCTGTCCTGGTTGACGATCCTGCGCAAGCGACCGGGCTTCCGGGCCGCCTTCGACGGGTTCGACGCGGAGCGGGTCGCGGCCTACGGCGCTGCCGACCGCGCCCGGCTCATGGCCGACGCGGGCATCGTCCGCAACAACCGCAAGGTCGACGCCGCGATCGCGAACGCCCGCGCGGTCCTCGCCCTCCGCGAGACCGGAGGACTCGACGCCCTCCTCTGGTCGCACGCGCCCGCCCACCACCCGACGCCGGCCTCCTTCGCGGAGGTCCCGGCGACGAGCCCGGAATCGGTCGCCCTGGCTCGGGCGCTCAAGCGGGCCGGGTTCGTCTTCGTCGGCCCGACGACGATGTATGCCACGATGCAGGCCTGCGGCCTCGTCGACGACCACGTGGCCGGGTGCCACCGGGCCGCCGCCCGATGAGCCGGTCGCTCCTCGTCCGCGCCTCCCTCGTCTACCTCGCGCTGCGGCTCGTCACGGCCCTCCTGCTGTGGCGGGCCTCGGCCGACCAGCCCGTGTTCGCCCCGTGGACGAGCGCGCACCCCGGATACCTCGACATGACGGTGCTCTGGGACGGGTCGTGGTACCGCCAGATCGCCGAGCACGGCTACCCCAGCGTCCTGCCCGTCGACCACACCGGCGCGGTGGCCCAGAACGTGTGGGCCTTCTACCCCGCATACCCCTTCCTCGTCCGCCTCCTCATGGGCCTGACCGGCGGGTCGTTCGCCGTCGTCGGGTCGACGCTCTCCCTCGTCCTCGGCTGGGCGGCGGCCGTCCTGCTGACCGGGCTGCTCGCCCGGCGGATGCGCCCGGAGCTCGCGCTCGCCGCGATGGCGGTGTGGGCCGCCTTCCCCGCCTCGCCCATCCTCCAGGTGACGTATGCCGAGAGCGCGGCGATGCTCGTCCTCGTCGGCTGCCTCTGGATGCTCGCCGAGCGGCGGTGGGCCGCCGCGGGTGCGCTCGCGGTCGTCCTCGGCCTGACCCGCCCGGTCGTGGCGCCGCTCGCCCTCGTCCTCCTCGTCGCGCTCGTCGTCCGCTGGCGGGAGCGCCGGGCCCTGCCGATCGAGCGCTCCGAGGTCGCCGGGATGGCCGGGTCCGTCGTCGGCGTGGGCGTCGGCACGGTGATCTGGCCGGTCGTGGCGTGGGCGCGCACCGGCCGGCTCGACGCCTACGCCCAGACCGAGGCGGCCTGGCACACCGACCACGACATCCGCTGGGGCCACGGCTGGATCGGCATCACCGAGTGGGCCCTGCGGGATCTCCCGCACCCCCGGGCGCTCGCCCCCGTCGTCCTCGCGGCCCTCGTCGCCGGGCTGCTCACCGCCGTCCTCGGGCCGTGGGCGGCGCGTCTCGGGCCGGAGCTGCGGGCCTGGTGCCTCGCCTATCCCCTCTACGTCGTCCTCGTCGTCGAGCCGTTCACCTCGGTATTCCGGTTCGCCC
The DNA here is from genome assembly GCA_039812405.1 of Nostocoides sp. Lineage (GTDB taxonomy): Bacteria > Actinomycetota > Actinomycetes > Actinomycetales > Dermatophilaceae > Nostocoides. Next base: position 3,279 of record JBDIAL010000205.1, on the reverse strand, counting down.
TGCCGCTCTTCCCCGTCGCCGCCGTGCTCGTCGGCGGTGCCCGCCCGGGCGAGCCGGCCCGCTCCTGGCGGGTCCGGACCGGGATACTGATCGGTGCCGGCCTCGTCCTCCAGGCCGTGTGGATCTGGAAGCTGCTGCGTTTCGTGCCCCCCTCGGACTACCCGCCGTGACGACGACCACCCTCCGCGAGAGCCCCTCGCCCGCCCCCTCCCGGGTGCAGCGGGCGTCGTCGGCCGCCCTCGCCCACCCCGTGCGCACCCTCCTGCTCGGGTATGCCCTGTCCCGGCTCGTCGTCCTCCTCGCCCTCTGGCTCGCGGCCACCTGGTTCCAGAACCCCGCCGGCGTCGACCACCTCCACCCGACGGTCGGCGACCTCTTCGGGCTGTGGGACAGCACGTGGTACCACCGGATCGTCGACCACGGATACCCCATCCCGCTGCCCGTCGACCCGACGACGGGCCGGCTGACCTACAGCGCCTGGGCGTTCTATCCCGGGTTCCCCGTCCTCGTCAAGCCGTTCGTGGCGCTCGGCATCCCCTTCGTCGTGGCCGGAACGGCCGTCAACTGCCTGCTCGGGGCCCTCGGGACCGTCCTCATCTGGGCGACCCTGCGGTTCGGGCGGCACGCCGAGCCGCAGGCGGCGCGCGAGCGGCTCGCCCTCGTCGGCGCGCTCCTGTGGACCCTCCACCCGGCGACGACGGTCCTCCTCCAGCCCTACTCGGAGGGGCTCGCGGTCGTCCTCGTCGCCGTGTGCCTCCTGCTGCTCATGCAACGGCGCTACCTCGCCGTGTCCGGGGTGGCCATCCTGCTCGGGCTGACCCGCGCCGTCGCGCCGGCCATCGGGCTCGTCGTCCTCGTCCACCTCGTCGTCCGCTGGCGCGAGGACCGGCTGACCGGCGTGCGCCCGCTGCACGGGCAGCGGACCTCCGTCGTCGTCATGCTCGTCGTGACGGCCCTGTCGGGCATCCTCTGGCCGGCCATCGCGGGGTGGGCGAGCGGCATACCGACCGCCTTCTTCCAGGTCCAGGCCGCCTGGGGGCAGAAGCCGACCGAGGGCCCGTTCGTCCTGTGGCTGGACTGGGCATGGGGGTCCAAGGGGCTGTTCTCGGTCCTCGTGCTCCTCGCCTGCGTCGCGACCTACCTTGCGCTCGTCCTCGGCCGGCACGGGCGCTGGCTGCCCATCGAGATCCGGGCCTGGGCCGTGGCCTACCCGCTCTACATCGTCGCCGTCGTGCGGCCCATCACGAGCATGTGGCGGTTCCTCCTGCTCGACTTCCCGCTCGCCGCCCTCGTCGCGTCGGTGGCCCTGCGCACCTCGACGGGCGCGCGGGTCGTCCCGCACTGGCGGCGCCGGGCCCTCGTCATCGTGGTCGTCCTCGCGCTCGGCGTCGTGTGGTGGACGTGCGCGATCTGGGTCTACACCCCGTGGGGGTCCAAGCCCCCGTGACGGCGGCGGGGAGCGTCGCCAGGTCCCGCGGAGTGCTCAGCGGCCGGTGAAGGTGGGGCGCTGTCGCGCGACGAACGCGGCGACGGCGTCCCGGTGGTCCTGGGTCGCGCCGGTCGTTGCCATGAGAGGCCCCTCCGCCGCGAGGGCGTCCGCGAGCGACGACACCGGGCCGTCGAGGACGAGCCGCCGGATCGCGGCATACGCGACGGTCGGACCGGCCGCGAGCCGCCCGGCGAGGTCGGCGACCGCCGCCTCGAACCCGTCCGCCGGGACGACCGAGGTCGCGAGGCCGAGCTCGAGACACTCCGGTGCCGGGACGCTGCGCGGCAGCATGAGCAGCTCCTTGGCCCGCGCGGGCCCGACGAGGCGGGGCAGCCAGTACGACGTGCCGGAGTCGCACGACAGGCCGATCCCGGCGAACGCCGTCGTCATCGAGGCCGTGTCGACCATGACCCGGAAGTCCGCCGCCAGCGCGAACGCCATCCCCGCCCCGGCCGCCACCCCGTTGAGCGCGGCGACGACCGGCTTGGGCATCGTCGCGAGCAGCGTCGCGATGGGGTTGTAGTGGTCGGCCACGGTGGTCGACAGGTCCCCGCGTCCGACCGCGAGGGCCGCGACGTGGTCGCGCAGGTCCTGGCCGACGCAGAACGCCCGGCCGGTCCCCGTGAGGACGACGCAGCGGACCTCCGGGTCGGCGGCCACCTCGGCCAGCCGGTCGCGCAGGGCGACCTTCGTCGCGAGGTCGAGCGCGTTGAGGGCGGAGGGGCGGTCGATCCGGACGGTGGCGACGCCCGCGGCGGATCGGGTGACGGCGACGGTGTCCTCGGTCATGGGCCCATTGTGGCCGACCCCGGGGCGGTGTCCCGGGAGCCGGATTTCTCCCCGTCGCGCGCGTGGGCGATAATGGACCATGCCAAGTGCCGAGGGCCGACCCGGCATTGACCTGCGGAACCCGGCGGCACGCCACCGTGGGTATTCGAAGCGAGGGGTGGAGCGCCCTCGGACCGAGAAGGGAATGACATGGCGGCAATGAAGCCCCGCACGGGCGACGGGCCTCTCGAGGTGACCAAGGAGGGCCGCGGGATCGTCCTGCGCATGCCGCTGGAGGGCGGCGGTCGTCTCGTCGTGGAGATGACCCCGGACGAGGTCCGGGCGCTCGGCGACGCGATCGACAACTGCGACGGTCTGAAGTAGACGTCCCGGCGCCCGGTGCGCCGACCTGAGGCGAGGGCCCCGGCACCAGCGGTGGTGCGGGGCCCTCTCCGTATGCCGTGTCGTCGGCTCGCGCGGGTTGGCTGCGGTGGCCTGCGGTGCCGAGCGTTGAGACGCGGGTTCCCGGCATACCGGCCGGTCGTTAGCGTGTGGGGCCACACGCCTCCCGACCAGCCGGGCGGTCGCCGTCCCCGCGAGATCTCGAGGAGAGCCCATGAACGCCGGATACGGCCTCGCCGTGCGATGGTCGCTGAAGGACGCGCCGGCCACTGTCGCGGGGCAGCTGCGGGAGTATGTCGTCGGCACCTCGATCGCGCGGTTCATGTTCCTCGACGGGCTCGCCTTCAAGGTGTGGCGGATGGTCGAGGGGGAGTGGTTCGAGGGGACCTACGTCTTCGACACCGCCCAGGCCCGTGACGAGTTCCAGGCCGAGTTCAGCGGCGGGGCCGACGAGGCGCCGGGCAGCAGGATCATCGGCTCCGGCCCGGTGAGCATCGAGCGCTACGAGGTGGTCGCGATCGCCGAGGGGCCCGAGCGGTTCCGCCGGGGGCCCGGACCGGCCGGCGCCTGACCGGACGGCGCGCCTGACCGCGCCGTCCGCCGTCGGTGCGCGGCGGCCC
>JBDIAL010000204.1:0-6779 GCA_039812405.1 Nostocoides sp. | reverse complement strand
TCGCCACCGCCTCGGCCGGCGTCGACCCCGAGCGACCCGGCCTCGGCCTCGTCCCCGCGGCCCGGGCCGCCCTCGCCGCAGCCGGCCTCACGACCGCCGACCTCGACGCCGTCGAGCTCAACGAGGCCTTCGCCGGGCAGGTCCTCGCCTGCTACGACGCCCTCGGCATCGACCCCGACCTCGGCTGCCGCGACGGGGGCGCCCTCGCCCTCGGGCACCCCTGGGGCGCGAGCGGGGCCGTGCTCCTCGTCCGGCTGTTCACCCAGCTGATCCGCCGGGGCCGCGGGCAGACCGGGCTCGCCGCCATCGCCGCCGGGGGCGGACAGGGCACCGCGGTGGTGGTGCAGGCGTGCCGGTGATCGAGCTGACCGGGGTGGGACACACCTACCCCGGGGCCGCCGCACCGGTGCTGCGTGACGTGACGTGCCGCCTCACCGAGCACCGGATCGGCGTCGTCGGAGCCAACGGCTCGGGCAAGTCGACCCTCGTCCGGATGCTCAACGCCCTCGTCGTCCCCACCGAGGGAGTCGTCACCGTCGACGGTCTCGACACGGCCAAGGAGGCGCGCGCCATCCGTCGGCGGGTGGGCTTCTGCTTCAGCGACCCCGACGCCCAGATCGTCATGCCCACCGTCGCCGAGGACGTTGCCTTCAGCCTGCGCCGACGCGGCCTGACCAGGCAGGAGGTGGCCAACCGGGTGACCGCCGCCCTCGCGGCATACGACCTCGCGGAGCATGCCGACCACCCGGCCCACCTGCTCTCCAGCGGCCAGAAGCAGCTCCTCGCCCTCGCCGCCGTCCTCGTCGCCGCGCCCGACCTGCTCGTCATGGACGAGCCGACGACGCTGCTCGACCTCGGGAACATCCGACGGGTCCGGCAGATCGTCCGGGAGCTGCCCCAGCAGGTCATCCTCGTGACCCACCACCTCGACCTCCTCGAGGACGTCGAGCGGGCCCTCGTCCTGCACCGGGGACGCATCGTCTTCGACGGTGAGCCGGCCGCCGCCGAGGCCTTCTACCGGGGGCTGTTCGGGTGAGCGCGCTCGCCGTCTACGTGCCGACGGGGTCGGTCGTCCACCGGCTCCCCGCGGGGGTCAAGCTGGCGGCGCTCGTCGCGGGGTGCGTGGCCCTCGTCCTCGTCCGGCGGCCCTGGCAGGTGGCGGTCGCCCTCGGCGTCCTCGCCGTCCTGTATGCCGTGGCCCGCCTCCCGCTGCGGCTCCTCCTCGCCCAGCTGCGGCCGCTGCTGCTCCTCGTCGCCGTCCTCCTCGCCTTCCAGTGGGTCGTCGTCGGCTGGGAGCGGGCGGTCGTCATCGTCGGCGGCCTGCTCGCCGCCGGCCTGCTCGCCTCGCTCGTCACCCTCACGACGCGGACGACCGACCTCGTCGAGGTCGTCGTGCGCCTCGCGCGACCGCTGCGCCCGGTCGGCGTCGATCCCGAGCGGGTCGGGCTCGCCCTCGCCCTCGGCATCCGCTCGGTCGCGGTCGTCGCCGACCTCGCCCGGGACGTGCGGCAGGCCCAGCTGGCCCGCGGCGGACAGCGCAGCGCCGTCGCCTTCGTCGTCCCTCTCGTCAACCGCACCCTCCGGTATGCCGAGCGCCTGGCCGACGCCCTCGTCGCCCGGGGCCTCGACGACTGAGCCCCCAGCCGGTCGAGGTATGCGGGGACCACCGCAGCGACATCGCATACCTCCACCCAACCCAGCCCCCAGCCGGTCGAGGTATGCGGGGACCACCGCAGAGACATCGCATACCTCCACCCAACCCAGCCCCCAGCCGGTCGAGGTATGCGGGGACCACCGCAGAGACATCGCATACCTCCACCCAACCCAGCCCCCAGCCGGTCGAGGTATGGCAGGGACACCGGTCACCTCACCGGGAAGGACTCACCTAGCTCTCGACGCGCACCCGGGTCGGGGCGGCGGCGTGGCGGGCCGGGAGCAGCCCGGGGTTCGCGCGGTGCACCGCGTCGGCGACGACCGTGGCGACGACCGCCTTGGCGAGGTCGCCGACGACGAACAGCCCGCTGCCGACGAACGCGGCCCGCAGGCTGATCCCGGCGCGCCAGGCGGTGACGGGTATGCCGATGGCATAGAGGACGACGATGCCGCCGATCACCATCGCGACGAACCCGGGGACGACGCGGTAGGGACTGCCCCGGCGGTAGACGAGCACGCCGATGACCCAGGCCGCGACGGGGAACCCGATCAGGTAGCCCGCGCTCGGGCCGGCGAACACCCCGAGGCCGCCGCGACCGCCCGCGAGCAACGGCAGCCCGACGGCGACGAGCGCGAGGAACAGCACCATCGACATGGCCGCCCGCCGCCCGCCGAGCACCGCGCCGGTGATCATCACCCCGAGGGTCTGCAGGGTGATGGGCACCGGGAACCCGAACGGCGCGAACGCCGGCACGAGCCCGAGCACGGCGACGAGCCCGGCGAACGTCGTGGCCAGGGCGAGGTCACGGGTCCGGTGGTGGTCCTGGCTGCTCACGGGTGGTCCTGGCTCATCGGTGGCTCCTGGCATACGCGCGGACGGGCGCCCACGGACGGTCCGGGGGTCGCGAGCCGGCGTCAGGGGCTGGGCCGGCGGCACGGCGCGGGGACCGCGCAGCCCACCCTAGGTCCTGCCTCGGTAGCGTGACCTCGTGGCCCGCACCCGTCTCACCTGTCGTCGCCCCGCCCGTCGCCGGCCCCGGCCCGAGGGGTGCTGACCGTGGCCCGCAGGGAGTCCGCCGGCACGCCCGCCACCGTCGCGCTGACCCGCGCCAAGGTGCCCTTCACGACGCGCAGCTACGAGCACGACCCGAGCGCGTCGTCGTTCGGGCTCGAGGCGGCCCAGGTCCTCGGCCTGCCACCCGGTCAGGTCTTCAAGACCCTCCTCGTCGACACCGGTCCCGGGCTCGCCGTGGGGATCGTGCCCGTCGACGCGCAGCTCGACCTCAAGGCGATGGCCGCGGCGCTCGGGACGAAGCGGGTCGCCATGGCCGACCCGACCGTCGCGGAGCGGACGACCGGCTACGTCGTCGGCGGCATCTCGCCGATCGGCCAGCGCAGACGGCTGCCGACGGTCGTCGACGCCTCGGCCGAGTCGTTCGACACGGTCTACGTCTCCGGCGGGCGGCGCGGGTTCGACCTCGGTCTCGCCCCGGCCGACCTGCTGGCGATGACCGGCGGTCGGTATGCCGTCATCGCCCGCCGCTGACCTCGGCTCGCCGCCCGGTCCGCGTGAGGTCCGGACCCGGCGGCCGGGCTGACCGCAGCGCTCGGCAGTCGGGCCGACCCTGGGGCTGCGGCCTCACTCCCAGGGCGTCGAGAGGACGACCGTCGTCCGGGTGGCGACGTGGGCCGCCTTGCGGATCCGGGCGATGAGCTCCTCGAGGTCGCCGGGCGTGGGGACCCGCACCTTGAGGATGTAGTGCTCGTCCCCGGCCACCGAGTAGCAGGCCTCGATCTCCGGCACCTCGCGGAGCAGCTCGGGGGTGTCGTCGGGCTGCGCCTGGTCCAGCGGCGTGATGGAGATGAGGGCCGTGAGCGGCAGCCCGAGCATCGCGTGGTCGACCCGGGCGGCATACCCCTTGATGACGCCCCGCTCCTCCAGCCTCCGCACCCGCTGGTGGACGGCCGAGGTCGACATGCCGAGCGCCTTGCCCAGGTCGGTGTAGCTGACCCGGCCGTCGGCCAGCAGCCGGTCCACGATCCGACGATCCAGTTCTTCCACGAGGCCAGACTACGCAGGGGGTGGGCCTGGGGCGTCTGGTTCGTGGCAGCATGAGACGCCATGTCGGCTTCGCCCCCCGAGCGCCTCATGCTGCTCGACTCCGCCTCCCTATACTTCCGGGCCTTCTACGGCGTTCCCGACCAGCGCGGCGACCCGGACGAGCACCCGACGAACGCGGTCCGGGGCTTCCTCGACATGATCGCGACGCTCGTGCAGGCCCACCGGCCGAGCCATCTCGCGGCCTGCTGGGACAACGACTGGCGGCCGGCGTTCCGCGTCGCGGCCCTCCCGTCGTACAAGGCCCACCGGGTCGCGCAGGCACCCGCCGCGCCGGCCGCCCCGGGCGCTCCCGCGGACCAGGTGCACCCCGCGTCGGGGGCGGCGCCGGAGGCCGTCCCCGACGACCTCGAGCGCCAGGTCCCCCTCATCGTCGACGCCCTCGCCGCCCTCGGCATCGCCCGGGTCGGCGCGGACGGCTACGAGGCCGACGACGTCATCGGGACCCTCGCCACGGCATACACCGGCCGGATGCCGGTCGACGTCGTGACCGGTGACCGGGACCTCTTCCAGCTCGTCGACGACGCCGGACCGGTCGCCGTCCTCTACACCGCCCGGGCCGGGGTGCGCGATGCCGAGCGGGTCGACGAGGCACTCCTCCAGGAGCGGTATGCCGTGCCGAACGGGTCCGCCTACCTCGACATGTCGATCATGCGGGGAGACCCGAGCGACGGTCTCCCCGGGGTCCAGGGCGTCGGGGAGAAGACCGCGGCACGGCTCGTCGCGGCATACGGCTCGCTGGCGGGCGTCCGGGCGGCGCTGGAGCGCGGGGATCCCGGCATCAAGGGGGCCCAGCGGACCCGGCTCGAGGCGGCGCTCCCCTACCTCGACGTCGCACCGACCGTCGTCGCCGTGGCCCGGGACATCGCCCTGCCCGACGTCGACCTGCGGGTCCCGGCCGCCGTGGCGGACCCGGCCCTCCTGTCGCGGCTGGCGAGCGGATACGGCCTGACCAACCCGATCACCCGCGTCCTCACCGCCCTCGACCTCTGAGTCTCTTCGGGTCTCTCGGGCCTCCCTCGGCCTCCCTCACGCCTCTCTCGCGGGTCGAGGTATTCCGAGCCCACCGGGACGTCACCCCCTACCTCGACCCGGCCCGAGGCGGCTCAGTCGAGGCGATCCGCGGCGACGACGCCGCGCAGGACGAGGTCGACGGCCCGCCGCGCCGTGCGGCGCACCGTCTCGTCGCTCGCGGCACGGGCCACCTGGCCGAGCAGGTCGACGATCTGCTTGCAGCGCCGGACGAAGTCGCCGGCGGCCATGTCCTGGCCGCGCAGCACCGCGTCGAGGCGCTGGCCGGAGGCCCAGCGGTGGACCATCCACGCCATGCCGCCGTCCGGGGCGGTGGTCGGGGTCAGCCCGGCGGCGCGCTCCCGGTCCTCCAGCTCCGACCACAGCCGGTACATCCGGTCGACGGCCTCGCGGACCTCCTCGGTCGGCATGCGCGGCGACGGGTCGGACTCCCCCGACCGGGGCTCGTGGACGAGGGCCGAGACGCACGCCGCGAGCGACGGGCCGTCGAGCCGCTTCCACACCCCGCGGCGCAGGCACTCGGCGGCGAGCAGGTCCTTCTCGGTGTAGAGCCGCCGCAGGTCGCGACCGAGCGGCGTGACGGCCGTGCCGTCCTCGGTGAGGTAGCCGAGGTCCGCGAGGAGCGCGCAGATCCGGTCGAAGGTCGCGGCGACCGACCCGGTGCGACCCTCCATCCGCCGCTGGAGGGCGACGGTCTCGCGCCGCAGCTTCCACCAGCGCTCCGACCAGCGGGCGTGCTGCTCCCGCTCCGGGCACTGGTGACAGGGGTGGGCCCGCAGCTCGCGGCGCAGCTCCTCGATCCGACCGTCGACGCCGGCGGCGGCCTCCCGGGCCGATGCTCGAGTCGAGGCCCGCGACGGCGGGTCGTGCGGGACGGCGATCCGCAGCGACGTGGCGAGGTCGCGCCGCGACTTCGGGGACTTGGGGTTGAAGTGCGCGGGCATCCGGACCGTCGTGACGGGCTCGACGGGGACGGGCACGTCGAGCAGCGTGAGCCGGCGCAGCTGCCGGTCCTCGGTGACGACGGTGGGAGAGGCGGGCTGCCCGGCATACCCCTTGTCGGACACGACGACGACGGCGTAGCCGGCCCGTCGTCCGGCCGGGATGCGGATGACGTCGCCGACGCGCAGCGCCTCGAGGGACAGGGCGGCCTCGGCCCGGCGCGCGGCGGAGCGCTCCTTGGCGCCCTCCTTCTCGAGCTGGACGAGCCGGTGCCGGATCGCGGCATAGGACCGGAAGTCGCCGAGATGGCAGGTCATCGCCTCGGCGTAGCCGTCGAGCGCCTCCTCGTTGCGGCGGATCTGGCTCGCGAGCCCGACGACCGACCGGTCGGCCTGGAACTGGGCGAAGGAGGTCTCGAGGATCTCCCGCGCGACCTCGCGCCCGACCTGGCCGACAAGGTTGACGGCCATGTTGGAGGTGGGCCGGAAGCTGGAGCGCAGCGGGTAGGTGCGCGTCGACGCGAGCCCGGCGACCCCGACCGGGTCGAGCCCACGGGTCCACTGGACGAGCGCGTGCCCCTCGACGTCGATGCCCCGGCGGCCCGCGCGGCCGGTGAGCTGGGTGTACTCCGCGGGCGTCACGTCGGCGTGCGACTCGCCGTTGAACTTGACGAGCTTCTCCAGGACGACGGTCCGCGCCGGCATGTTGATGCCGAGCGCGAGGGTCTCGGTCGCGAAGACGACCTGGATCCGCCCCGCGGTGAACAGCTCCTCGACGATCTCGCGGAAGAGCGGCAGCATCCCCGCGTGGTGGGCCGCGAACCCGCGGGTCAGCCCCTCGACGAGGTCCCAGTACCCGAGGACGGACAGGTCCTCGTCGGCGAGGGTCCCGATCCGCTCCTCGACGAGCCGCCGGTTCGCCTCCCCCTCGGCATCCGTCACGAGGCGTATGCCGTGGCCGAGCAGCTGCCCCACGGCCGCCTCGCAGCCCATCCGGCTGAAGACGAAGACGATGGCGGGCAGCAGCCCGTCAC